>CANQRA010000018.1 GCA_947626125.1 uncultured Bacilli bacterium | reverse complement strand
CAATCGTAAATCCAGCTTCTTGTAAAACTTTAATGGCTTCACTGATACTCTTCCCAGCTACATCGGGAACAATCTTATTCGCGGTGGTATTAAATAACATAATAATCGCAAAAACTAAAGTTACAACTATAACTAACCCCGTAAAAATGGAGGCTAATCTAATTAATATTTTATTTTGTTTTTTCACTTCATCACCAACTTCACTCGCGGAAATTTTCTTTGCAATTACTTCTTCTTCCATTTCCTTTTTATTATGGCTATTTTTACTATCCGTATTCTTTTTATTATCATCTTTAACTTGCTTAATAACGCGCGTATCATCAGAAATTTCTGGATATTTTAATTTGATTTTTTCTTCATTAGCCCGAATTGGGTCTAAGCAAGTCTTTAAATCTTCGTGCATTTCTCTTGCATCATTATATCTATTCTTAGGATTTTTCGCCGTAGCTTTAATAATAATATTTTCCACACTTTGCGGAATATTAGGTAGTTCTTCCCGAATACTAGGAAGAGGTTCCTTTAAATGTTTTAAAGCAATTTCAACCGCGTTATCCCCTTTAAAAGGTAGTTTGCCCGTCAATAATTCATAAAATAAAATGCCGATTGAATATATATCGCTTTGTAAAGTAGCTCCTTTACCATTAGCTTGTTCTGGTGGTAAATAATGGACACTCCCCATGACCGAATTGGTTTGGGTAAGTTGGGTTGAATTCATAGCCATGGCAATGCCAAAATCCGTAATTTTAACTAAACCATTTTCTAATATCATAATATTTTGGGGTTTAATATCCCTATGAATGATATAAGAATCATGCGCTACGGAAAGACCATCAGTTATTTGCAAGACAATATCCACAGCTTCACTAACAGTCAGACTTCCTCTTTTTTTGAGTAACTGCTTTAAATGTTTACCTTCGATATATTCCATTACAATATAATATTCGCCGTTATCTTCGCCAACATCATAAACTTCCACAATATTTGGATGTGATAAAGATGAGGCCGCTAAAGCTTCTCTTTGAAAACGACGCACAAACTTTTCATCATTAGCTAAGTCACCTCTTAAAACTTTAACTGCGACATTCCGGTCAAGGATAGTATCGTATGCTAAATAAACATTAGCCATTCCCCCTTCACCAATACTTTTTATCACTTGATATCTATCGTTTATTTTTTGCCCTTTCATTATCATCCTAATCACCAACCCTTGTTAAGTACGCAATAGAAACATTATCATTTCCACCTCGGGCATTGCATTTACGAATTAATTTTTCGACTTTTTCATCGCCCGCTAATTCTTCATCATTTAAGACTTTTTCGATTTGTTCTTGAGTTAACATATTCGTAAGCCCATCACTGCATAACATCACGGAATCTATCTCTTCCATATCAATAACTTCAAAAATGTCTAAATCAACTTTCTCCGCCGCCCCAAGTGCCCGCATTAAAACATTTTTCTTTGGATGTGTCATTGCTTCGTCTTGCGTTAAATTGCCGGCATCCACTAATAAATTAACTAAAGTATGGTCTTTGGTAACTTTATGGATTTTCCCATTTTTCATAACAAACCCTGATGAATCGCCAATATTACCAAAAATCAAATAATTCTTCGTATATAAGGCTACCACCACCGTTGTGCCTAAACCTTTGGAATCTTCATGTTCTTCGCCATAAGTTAAAATAAGATTATTTATTTCATTAATATTATCATTCAAGAATGTAATCGCATCTAATTTACTTCCCATACTTGGTGTTTCATTAAATCTTTTTCCTAAATGGGAAACGACAATACTTGAAGCCACTTCACCTTTTCTGTGTCCACCCATGCCATCAGCAACGACTAATAAATACTCATCACTCGCATTTTTTAAAATCGTAACACTATCTTCATTATGACTTCTAACTCTTCCTGAATCCGTCATATAATATGCATCCATTTTTACACCTCTTTACTTCTAAGCTGTCCACAAGCCCCACTAATGCTGCCCCCAAATTCTCTTCTTACTGTTGTATTAATTCCTAATTTTAATAATGTATCTTTAAATTCATTTATTCTATCACTTTTCTTAAATTGTAAATTATTTGTTTCATTGTAAGGAATTAAATTCACATACACATTCATTCCTTTTAATAAATTAGATAGTTCCCTCGCACACTCAATACTATCATTTATCCCTTTAATCATAACATATTCAATGGTTACTCGTCTATTAGTTTTACTTAAATATACTCTTAAGGCTTCCATAACTTTACTAATATTATACACTTTATTAATAGGCATAATTTGATTTCTTATTTCATCATTCGGTGCATGCAAGCTTAAAGCTAAATTTACTTGTAAACTTAAATCAGCAAATTCTAATATTTTAGGAACCAATCCACAAGTAGAAACCGTGATATGACGGGAACCTAAACCAATACCTTTGGCATCATTAATTATTTTTATAAAATCAACTATATTATCATAGTTATCAAAAGGTTCGCCAATTCCCATTATAACAACGCGGTCAATGCGCAAATGCATATCATCTTCAATAATTAATATTTGCTCTACCATCTCATGAACATCTAGATTACGCACTTTTTTTAGTCTACCACTTTCACAAAATCGGCATCCCATATTACAACCAACTTGACTAGAAACACATAAAGAATAACCATAGTCATGATGCATTAAAACAGCCTCAATATAATTACCGTCTTCTAAAAGAAATAGGTATTTGCGAACATCTTTACCCTCTTCATATTTTTTTATTTTAATCATCGATGTGGAAAAATCATTTTTTAGTTTTTCTCTAATCTCTTTTTTTAAATTGGAAAAATTATCAATATTATATTCATGATGTTTATATAACCACTCAAAAACTTGCGAAGCTTTAAATTTCTTCTCACCAATACTTGTAAAGTAATCTTCTAAATCGTTAAATTTTACATCAAATAAATTTCTCATATCTTAATTTTACTATAAATTTGCGCATTTGTACTCACTTTTTAGCATAAATTTTAAAAAATTTTGCTTAAAAAAAAGGAAATGGCGAAAAAAACTTTTATATATAAAGTGAAGGGTGTAGAAGATGCGCTTTTCTAGAAAGGAGTCAAAATGTCAAAAACTAAAAAGTTTTTAACTTTAAAATATGACCATATGTTTAAAACTGTTGTCTTGAGTGATGATTTTACTTTTCTAAATAACATCTTATCAGATATCTTAGAAAAAGAAGTATTTGTCGAAAAAGTTAAATTAAATGAATTACCAATTGAAGATACTGAAGATAGAGTACAAATTGTTGATGTTTTAGTAAAAACAAGCGATAACGAAGTCATTAATGTGGAAGTTAACATCAATTTTAGTAATTTAATAATGGAAAGAAACTTAATGTACTATTTTTCTTTATTATTGGATAATTATGATAAAAAGGAAGATAATGAAGAAACCAGTAAAATAATTCAAATTAATTTAAATTTTGAAAAAGTAGGCAAAGTACCCAAAGAAGAAATAAGAATTCATAATATGACATTAGGGAAAGTGGAATACGACAATTTTAAAGTAATAAATGTCAATCTTTTAAAGTACAAGAGAATGTGGTATGATAAGAATATAAATGGAGATAAAGAACATTTATATTTAGTAATGTTAACTTCGAATAAAAACGAGTTAGAAGAATTAGGAAAAAAAGATGCGTTAGCAAAGAAAGTAGGTAGTAAGGTGTTTGAATTAAATGAAGATGAAGAAAAAAGAATTCAAATGAAACTAAAAAAAGATGCTCAGTACATTGCCAGAAAAGAAAGAGAGTTGGCGGAAAAAAGAGCCATCCGCAAAACTCAAATTACCACCGTGAAAAGAATGCTACAAAGAGATATGGATATTAAAGAAATTGTTGAAATAACTGGCTTAACCGAAAAAGAAATTCAAAAAATTCAAAAAAGGATGAAATAAAGGTAATGAACTCAATCATTGCCTTTTTACTTAATTTAATTATAAAAAAAAGAAAAGAGCACAATTACCCTTCTCTAATTTAGGCATTTAACTTGCCTACGTGGTCATGTTTTAACGTCTTTTTCATCTGACACATATAACTAAAAAGAATTGTGTTAAGTTCATCGCTTAACAACTAAAGTATATCATATTAAAATATTATACGCAATAAAAATGTCCGTATATCTACACATTTTTTCCATATATAGAAATTTACCTTTATAATACAAAGCAAATAAAGGAAGTTTTATATGATAGATATTAAACCTATACGGGAATATTTTAATCTTAAACAAGAAGAAATGGCTAATATATTAGGTATCAAAAGGTCCACTTATGCCTCATATGAAACTCGTGACACCATTCCTATTAAACATTTAAACAATTTAGCTAATTCCTTTGATATTTCCATCGATTTTATCTTAGGCCTTACTTCTCTTAAAAATTATCCCCATAGCAGAAAAAACATCAATAATGATTTATTTAAAGTAAGAATTAAAGCATTAAGAAAACAATACAAACTTACCCAAAGAAATATGGCGAATATTTTAAATACTTCCCGAAGTACTTGGACTGGTTACGAAGATGGCAATAAACAAATAAATACTCTCTTTTTATACGATATTGCTTGTAAATACCATACATCCATTGATTATTTATTAGGAAAAGTTGATAAAAATTATTTAAAGCCTTAGTGTATTACACAAAATACCTGTTAAATTCATAAAATATTATGAACTTGAAAGGAAGGTAGTCGCATTGACAAAAGGAATCTTAACAGCCAGAGAGCAAGAAGTTTTTGAATTACTAGTCCTTAATAAAACAACAAAAGAAATAGCCCAATTTCTGGGTATCAGTGAAAAGACAGTCCGCAACCACATATCAAATACAATGCAAAAATTAGGGGTTAAAAGTCGTGCTCAAGCTGTTGTCGAATTATTAAAATTAGGTGACTTATCAATTTAGAGGAAATGAATAAACATTTCCTTTTATAATATAATTAACTAAGGTGATTTAAGTTGCTTAAAAGATTAGCCCTAAAAAAAATTATAATTATATCCCTTTCCTTTATTTTTCTATTAGTGATTTATTTTTTCCCTAAAGATGAATATAATATAAGTTCTTCTTTATCATATACGGAACTATCTACTATGCCTATATATTTAATTGATAACAATAATTTAGTTTCTCGGTTTGAAGTTGTGAAAAAAAATACTGATCCTCTCGCTTTAGTTGATGAAGTTATAAATAATTTAACTATTGAAAGCACTAATAACAATAATAATTACATTCCCAATAATTTTAAAAAAGTTATTCCTAAAAACACCAAAGTAATTTCTAAAGATTTAGAAGATGGTTTACTAAAAATTAATTTTTCGAAAGAATTACTTCTGGTTGATGAGGAAAACGAAGAAAAAATGTTAGAATCAATCATCTATTCTTTAACCGAAATAAAAGATGTAAAAAAAATTATGATTTTTATCGAAGGAGAATTATTAAAAGAGCTTCCTCATAGTAAAAAAACATTGCCTAATACCCTCGACCGTAGTTTTGGGATTAATAAAGTTTATGATATTAGTAGTATGAAAGATATTACCAAAGTAACTACTTATTATGTTAGTAAAGCTGATGGATATAATTACTATACTCCGGTTACCATTATAACAAATACTAAAAAAGAAAAAGTGGAAGTTATTATTGAAAGATTAAAATCATCACCTACTTTTAATATTAATCTCGTAAGTTACTTACAAGCATCAGCCGAATTAAAAAATTATGAAATATTAGAAAACTCCATTAACTTAAGTTTTAATAACTATGTTCTAAATTTAGATGACAATAGTATTATCGAAGAAGTTAAATATTCTATTGCCTTATCAATTCGCGATACTTATGATATTTATGAAACTATTTTCTATGTTGATAATAACCTTGTCGATGCCATTCAATACCTTTAATTAAATAAAAGGTATTTTTTCCGCTTAAAAGGCGATACTATACTTGAAAATATCTAAATTATGTTATATAATTTACTTATTCCAGTTGTCCCCGTAGCTCAGCTGGATAGAGCAATCGCCTTCTAAGCGATCGGTCAGGCGTTCGAATCGCCTCGGAGACACCATTTAGTTATGAAACTCGAATTTTATCGTTCGAGTTTTAATCTTTTTTAAGGTGGTAATTATAATGAATAAAAAAGAATATAAAGAATTTATCAAAAGATATGACCAATTTAAAAAAAATAACTTGCCTACTCCCTTTTGGGATGAAGAAAGACTAGTGCAAGAATATGTTTACTTTTATAATGATAAATCAATTATTAATTTCGAAGAGGCTAAAGATGAGTTAAATGTTTCTTCAAATCTTGTAGATTCTTTAGGCGATATTGCTTTTACGGGATTTTATTACTCTTTTACAGATAGGCACTTGGTTGTAACTAGAGAAAACGGCAAAACTATTAAAAAATTTGTCATAAAACATAGCCATGCTCATTCTTTTGAATATGTTGTTAATGCACTTTATCAATCGCCGGAATCTTTTTCTATATCCAAGGAAGAAGAACAATTTTACAGTAAACAAGAGATTGACTATTTAAGAAGAGTCCAAAAATATTTATTATTTATTGGCATGAAAGACATCAACACCACGAGAAAATCGATGCGGAGATATCAAAATAAAAAACACGCGAAATATGAAAATGCCCTTATATATAAATTTAATGATTTTACTTTAGAAAAAGTAATGAAGGGGGAAAGAGATTTTCGCGCCATTGATTGGTATCCTGAATATGAG
The DNA here is from genome assembly GCA_947626125.1 of uncultured Bacilli bacterium. Classification (GTDB taxonomy): domain Bacteria; phylum Bacillota_I; class Bacilli_A; order RF39; family UBA660; genus SIG200. Next base: position 11,988 of record CANQRA010000018.1, on the reverse strand, counting down.
GGGCCAAAAGTATATAAGGAGCACGAATACCAAGCATTGATTGTTGATAAAGATGATAATTTCAAACTTTTTGTGGAATTTACTAACGAAGAAATAAAACTATACAAAGACATAAAAAAATTATGCCCTAAACAAGATGATATAAAAGATGATGATAAGTTAATTATTATCCATTTTAAAATACTCGAAGTTTTTGCATAATAATTTTTAAGCAAAATATCCTAAACCATGATATAATTACTCTAAGGAGAATGTTAATGAAATTAAAAAAGGGTGTTAAGAAAATAATTATTATTGTTGTAATTTGTCTTGTCGTTTTAAGTCTTGGGATTTATTCATTTATCAAGATTAAAAATAAATTAGCCTATGAAAAAACTAATGAATACAAACTAACAACCATTGGCTATGATTTAAATACCGCGAAGGAATTAATTAAAACTTATAAAGACGCGGAAATCAACTATATTTTAAAACAAGAAAAAAATGATATTTATTCTACTCTTGCGAAAACTGATTACTTTATTTATGATAATTTTTATGATTATTTAAATTATTATCAAAGTGCTAAAGACTTACCTATTAGAACCATCGTTGAAAAAGTAAATACAAATTCAAACAAAGAATATTATACGGAAACTACTCCAGCCGATATTACCAAAAAGGAATTATTATTAGTTAATAAATATAATTATTTAAATGAAGATTATATCCCAGATGATTTAGTAACGATTTCCCTTGATTATGCTTATGGCGAATTAGGAAGCCAAAAAGTAACTAAGGAAACTTATGATGCTTTCTTAAATTTATGGAATGCATCTCATGCCAATGGTTACTATCTCATAATTAATTCGTCTTACAGGAATTATGCTGACCAACAAAAAGAATATGATTATTATGCTAAAACTAATGGTAACACTTATGCAGATACTATTGCAGCACGTTCAGGTTATTCTGAACATCAAACTGGTTTATCTATCGATGTTTTTGAAAGAGGTACGGGTCAAAAAGATTTTTCTTCCTCCCCTTCTTATCAATGGTTAAAAGAAAATGCCCATAAATATGGCTTCATTGAAAGATATCCAGAAGATAAAGTTGATATCACAGGTTATAGTTATGAATCATGGCATTATCGTTATGTTGGTGTTGAAGCAGCCACTTATATTTACGAAAATAATATTACCTTCGATGAATATTATGCTTACTTTGTCAAGTAAGCATTTTCTTTATAATACATATTTATAAAAAAGAAAAAATTTGCTATAATTAGGAATAGGTGAAATGTGTGAATTACCCTAATAAAATAAAAAAAGAATACCATAAAAATATTATATATGCCAATCGTGGGATGGATTTAGAAAATATCATCAATGAAACAAATGAATATTATTTAGAAAAAGACATAGCCTTAATATATAAAAAACCTACCCCCATTGGTGTGGTAAAAGTTAATTATGAAAAAGGGCAACAAATTGAAAAAGCATATTTTGCTACCCAATCAACTTTAGATTATAATGGCTTATATCGAGGAAAATATATTGAATTTGATGCGAAAAACACGTTATCTCGAACATCGTTTCCTCTAAGCAATGTACATCCCCATCAAATAAAACATATTCGGAATGTGATAAGACATCATGGCATTGTATTCTTAATTATTTGTATGAATGATATGTTTTATTTATTAAATGGGCCTGATTTTATTTCTTTTATTGACCATAATGAAAGAAAAAGTATTCCTTATGAATATATTAAAGAATATGGCTACCCTTTAGAATATAATTATAGCAAGGGATTAAATTATTTAACCTATGTTGATTTAATTGGAGGATTTAATAATGAAGAAAAATAGTAGTAAATTAAAAGAGAAAATCAAAAAGAAATTACCTGAAAAAAAAGATAAAGAAAAAAGTAATAAAAATAAAAATGGTAAAAAGGTTTGGAAAAGTATATTAAATGTTTTACTAGTCATTGCCATAGGCATTATTAGTATTGGTTTAGTTTTTGCTTTATACATTGTTTTATCATCACCAGATTTTGATAAAGACAAGTTATATCAAAAAGAACCCACTATTTTTTATGATAAAGATGGTAATGAATTTGCTCGCGTGGGAGAAGCTAATGCTACTATCGTGACATATGATGAAATACCAGATGTTCTAATTGATGCTTTAGTAGCTACGGAAGATTCCCGTTTCTTCCAACACAACGGTATTGATTTATTTCGATTTATAAAAGCATCTGTTTTACAATTATTAGGCCAAGGAGATGCTGGTGGGGCATCTACTCTCGATATGCAAGTTATTAAAAATACTTATACCCAAACAGATCAAAATACAGGGCCAAATGCCAATAAACTTTTAGAAATTATTAGAAAATTTCAAGATGTTTATATGTCAGTCTTTAAACTAGAAGCTAAATATACGAAAGAGGAAATCATTGAATTTTATTTAAATACTTTCCGTTTTAGTGGTGGTAATATCAATTATAAAGGTACTTATGGCATTGAACAAGCTTGTCAATATTTCTTTGGCAAATCTAGTAAAGATATTAATCTGGCTGAAGCTTCACTTATCGCTGGTATGTTCCAAGGGCCATCTAAATATAATCCTTTTAATAATCCCGAAGATTGTAAAGCTAGACAAAAAACCGTTTTAAGTTTAATGGTAAGACATGGCTATATAACAGAAGAACAAATGAATGATGTTCTAGCCATTCCTATTGAATCACTTTTAACCAAGCATGATGATAGCGATGCCATGGCTGTTGAAAGTAATCAAGCCTTTATCGATTATGTTATTAGAGAAATATATAATAAAACAGGGATAATTGCTAGTGAAGCTTCTTTAAAAATTTATACGACCTTTGACCCTAGCGTTCAAGCGGTGATTGAAAAAGCTGAAGACGGAGACTTTTATGAATACCCTGATGAGAAGATGGATGAAGGCATTGCTGTAACCTCAACAAAAGATGGTTCTATTGTCGCTCTATCGGGAGGAAGGGACTATTCTGCCAAAGGTACTATTAATGCTGTCGATATGATTAATCAACCTGGTTCTACAGCTAAGCCTTTAGTTGATTACGCTATGTATATTGAACATATTACCAAAAGTACTTATTCCATGTTACTTGATGAACCAACCACTTATTCGACGGGACAATCTATCGGGAACTACGACCTAGATTATGATGGCTTAGTAACAATGCGTTATGCAATTAAAGATTCGCGTAATATTCCTGCTCTTTTAGTCTTCCAAAAAGTTGCTGCTTACGACCAAAAATTAATCGAAGACTTCTTAAAAAGCGTTAATATCAATTATGGTAGCTATTTAAAAGAAGCTCATTCCATTGGTGGTTTTGATGAAGGTGTTAGTCCTCTTGATATGAGTGCTGCTTATGCTACCTTTGGTCGCGGTGGATATTACATTAAACCATATTCTTACACTAAATTCATTGATACTCTAGATAATAATCGCGAATACACGAATAGTTATACCAAAGTCAAAGTTATGGAAGAAACAACGGCTTCTTTAGTTACTAATCTTTTGTTAAGTGCTTATAGTGGTTATAAAACACCATCTAATACGGATGTAGCCGGGAAAACCGGAACAACGAACTTAGATGATGTGACTAAAGACAATTACAATTTACCATCAGGAGCTATTCTTGATATGTGGATGATGAGTTATTCGCCAAGTTACTCAATTGGGATGTGGATTGGTTATGATACCTTATCAAAGGATTCCAAAGAAAATAAATGGTATTTAACTACTACTTCGGGTAATAAAGCTAGAAGAGCTATAATGAATGGTTTATCTGCAGGTATTCATAAAAAGAATGAACACTTTACTTTATCCAAAAATATTATTAATGTTAATGTTGAAAAGGAAACCTTCCCTGCTCAATTATGTAGTCCTTATACCCCAGAAGATATGTGTTTAAGTGAATGGTTTGTTAAAGGTGCTGAACCAACAGAAGTATCTAATCGCTACAATACCTTAGATAACCCTACTAATGGTTCTTACACTTACAGTGGTAATACAATCACCCTTCATTGGGATACCATTAAAACCCCTGAAGCCATCGACCCTGTATATCTAGATAGTTTCTATAAAATAAATATTGGGGAAACATATGCTAAAAAATATTATGATGAAAGAATTAAATATAATAACACAACTTTTGGTAATTTAGGCTATCGCATTTACTTAGTAAATGCTGATGGTAGTGAAACCGAAATTGGTTATACCAATACTAATTCATTTATTTATAATGTTACATCTGGTGGGGAATACAACTTTAAAGTTAAATCATCATACTCTATCTTTAAAAACAATATGAGTTCTGGTTTAGTAATTAATACGAAAACTATCGATAGCAATGTTAATGACTGGGTTGATGATAATAACCAAGAAAATAATACGCCAGAACCCGAAAATCCCGACACTGGTTTAAATTAGAAAGTATGCAAAATACTTTCTTTTTTTGCGTATTAAAAAAGTTGATATTTCTACCAACTAATTTATTCTTTCAAATTTATCTTTACCTACTCCACACTTAGGACAAACCCAATCATCAGGTAAATCATTAAATTTAACTTTTTCAACTGCCTCATCATATATATGACCACATATAATACAACGATATTTATAACTATCACTATTATTTACTTCTGGCTCGATATATGTTGGGGCTTTGGTTGAAGTACTTCCTTTTAATTTAGTTTGATAATCTAAATAAGTTATACTCTTATCATCATTTAAAACTTCTGATGCTAGTACTCTAACTAAAAATATATCATGTGTTTCACAATCAATAATATTAATAACTTCTCCCACTAAATAACTAGAGGCATAGTCTTTAACAACAACCACATCATCAATATACTCATAATTAATATTCTTAAATTTATCAGTATCTTTAGAAGAAGCAAAACCAAATGTTTTAATAAATTCATTGTTAACTTGATTGCTTAAAATAGATATAGATAACTTCTTCTTTTTCTTCGCAATAAAATTAGTATAGTTATTTTTGTTTAAAGATACCGCGATAATAGGATTTTCGCTTGTTATTTGACTTACTGTATTAACAATACAACCACTTTTTAAATCTCCATCATTACTAGCTACTACATATAACCCATAGCTTATTTTTCTAAAAACATTTTTATTAATTTCCACAGTGACCACTTTCCCGAAGAATTATCTTAAAGAGCTTAAGCTAATTATTTTTTCGACTTCTTCTCTAACGCTTTCAAAAGTAAAAGGCTTAGCTAATACATCAACTATATCATAAGTAAAAGCTCTGTCAATTCTTTCTTTTTGTACATCCCCAGTAATAATACATACTGGTATTCTTTTAAATAAATTATTTTCTTTAAAATAATCTAATACGGCAAATCCATCTACTTCTGGCATATTTAAATCTAATAATAATCCTACAATAGTATCATCAACATTATTCTTGATAATATCGATAGCTTCCCTACCATTACTCGCAACTAAAGTTTCATACTCATCTTTAAATGCTCTTTCCACAATATTACTTATAATTTTGGAATCATCTGCGACTAAAATCTTTTTCATATTTATTCTCCTTGTTCTAAATACTTCTTAGCTAATTCTTCATATTTATCTATTTCTTTAATTAACTTATCATAATTCTTTTTTACTTCATCGATATTATTAGCTTTACTAGCCATTTCATGTTCATAAGCAATATCAAATAAAGAAGTAAAGCCTAAATACCTAGCATCACTTTTAACTGCATGCACCAATATAGCATAATCCGCCATGTTTTGTTCTTTTAAATATTTTTCAATATTTGGTACTCTCGTTTTATTTTCTTCTAAAAAAGTTTCTAATGTTTCATCATAAAAGCTTAAATCCCCTAAATATTCTAAAGACTTTTCTAAATCCACCCCATTATCCGTTAAAATGCTCACATCTTTCATTCCTATTCTCCTTACTATCTAAATTATAACATTTATTTTTATTTATTTAAATATGTTTTCAATACGCGTTCTAATTCTTTTTTATCGATAGGTTTAGATAAATAATCATTAAATCCTTCATTTAAATATTTTTCTTTCATACCCGCAATGGCATTCGCAGTTAAAGCTATAACTGGTATATTAAAGTTATCCATCTCTTGTAACTTTTTAAATGTCTCTATTCCACTCATCTTAGGCATCATATCATCCATTAAAATTAAATCGTAGCTATTTCCCTCTTCTATCTTCTTTAAGCAATCAAAACCACTTGTTACTGATTCAGTTTCTATTTTATATGTCGATAATAATCTAGCTGCGACTTTTAAATTAATTAAATTATCATCTACGATTAAAACTTTTTTACCTTTACCACTTACTACTTTGACTTCTTTTATCTCTTTTACTTCTTCTTTCTTCTTTTCTTTATTAACTATTCTTTGATCAATGGCCACCGTAAATGTCGAACCTTTACCATATACAGAATCAACAACAATACTGCCATGCATTAAATCAACTAATTTTTTCGTTATAGCTAGTCCTAACCCCGTCCCTTCAATAGTCATATTTTTTTCTAAATCAAATCTTTCAAATTTGGTAAATAATTTATCGATATTTTCTTTCTTAATACCAATTCCACTATCTTTAACACTGATAATTAACCGGCATACATTATCTTTTTTAACTGTATTTACTTTAAACTCAACAAATCCTTCTTTCGTATATTTAACCGCATTTGTAAGTAAATTAACAACAATTTGTTTAAGTCTTACATAATCTCCATTTAAATAATCAGGGATATCTTTATCTATGGCAACTCTAAAATCTAAAGGCTTATCCCCAATTCTAGCTTTCGTAAGTTTAATAAGTTCATCAAATACTAAACTTGGTTCATATTCTTTATTAATTATTTCTAATTTATTAGCTTCTATTTTAGATATATCTAAGATACCATTTACTATTTCTAATAAGTTTTGCGAAGCTGTAATAATATCTCTTGCTTCATCTTTAATAACATTTATATCATCTTCTTCTAATATAAGTTGACTAAAACCATCGATGGCGTTAAGAGGAGTTCTTATTTCATGAGACATACTAGATAAAAAATCTGTTTTAGCATTATTAGCTCTCTCTGCTTGACTCTTAGCAATATTTAATTGTTCAATCATTTTAACATCGGGATTTTCAATGGTAAAGTACATAACTAAACAAGTAATAACTGCAGACGGATTAATAATATAATTAAAGGTTGGAAAAAAGATTTGAACTAGTGTTATTATTATTCCTTCAAAAATTAATAAAATAATAGGAATATATTTTTTATTACGTAGATTTTTAAAATCCATAAATGTTAAAACAACTAATGCAACATAAACAATAGCAAACATTATAGAAGTCATATTAATAGCCATTCCTGACGTTACCGCAACGCCATTTACCTCATCTACATTTATAGGTAAAATTATAATTAAAAACATAAATAAAAAGCAAAACAAAAAGTAGACTATCCGATGCGTATTACTTTTAGGATTATATAATTTCGATATACAAAATGTATAATATGAAAAAAGAGATATTGTAATTACTAACCCAAATAAATATATTTTATTAAAAATAACAATAATTATGTCTTTATAAGGAAAAGATATACTTAAAAATGGCCCTAGTAATATGCCAAACCCAATAGTAAAAAATGCCGAAATTAATAAAAATGCATATAAGTTATCTTCTATTTTATGCAATCTTTTTTTACTAAAAAAAACGAAACATAAAATGACTATGTTAATAAAAGCATAAATATTTAATAACATTGGCGCTTCATTCATATTTTATCACTACCTTTTAAATCTATATTAAGTATATCATAAAAAAGACAATTAAATAAAAAAAAGATTTTATTTAAACCTTTTTTTTACATTAATTATTTTTTTCTATTTCTAATTTGAATTTTTTCTCTACTTTGAGGAGGTATTACTTTTATACTATCCACTGAAATATTCGTTTCCTCAAGTTCAATGGTAAATTCTTCGCCATTTAATCCTTCTTTGGTATAAGCATTAAAGTCACCTTTACTATTAGCAGAATATAACAAAGAATCTCTAAATCTTACCTTAAATGGAATTTGTCTAGAAGAAACATTTGGATTTTTAACAAAATACTTATCTATTAAATTTTTTACAAAATCTAGAAGTTCCTCGTCATTCATCTCTATACCATCTTCTAACACAATAGTGGCTAGAATGATATTGCCAAATCTTTTTTCATCAAATATTGGAGAAATAACACAGTATTTGATTGCTTCATCAGTTTTTAAAAGATTTTCTATTTCATAAGGTTTTACTTTAAAACCATCAAATCTAGTAAATGACCTATCACTTCTCGTTAAAAATTGCATTATTCCATTTCTATCCATTTGAGCTATATCACGAGTATAAATAAAATCCATACCATCATATACTGCATGAGGAACAATTACTTTATCATCTAAAATGCCGGGAGTAACGGTTTCTCCGTGAATAATAAGTTCCCCTTCTAAAACATCTTTACCATCTTCAAATCTTAAAGGTTCTTTAGTATCAGGATCAACTATTCCATAAACAGCATGAGGCATAGGAATACCCATTGAACCTAATTTATTATATCTACCGATAGCATAAGAAGCACAACCAGCAGTTTCGCTCATACCATGTCCTTTAGTAATTTTACTATGACAATTATGGCTTTCTAAAAATTTATTTAATTTTATCTCGTCTTCTATTTCCATAGAGTCACCACCATAACATATCATTTTTATAAATGATAAATCAGCATTTTTGATAACAGGATCATTTATAAGATTTAAAAACCATGAAGGCGTACCAATTATTGTTTGAGGTTTGTATTTTAAAATCAATTTTCCAAAATTTGAAGGCAAAAACTCTGGTACTTGAATTAATTCATTCCCATGACACAATCCAGCATGAGTAACGTCAACAACACCGTAAGCAGCAAAATATGGCAACATATGCAAAGCTTTATCTCCCACCGCCATAGTCATATTTGCCCCAAAAGTTTGATGAACATAAGCATTTAAGTTTTCCGTTGTTAAAACAATAGGTTTAGGCATCGGACTGCTTGTTCCCGATGTATGAGTTATTAAGTCTATTTTGCCACTTTCATAAAGACTAGAATTAAAATTAACAAAACGGGAATCATTTACCAAATTTCTATAATCTATAATAGGTATTGGAGAATTAGAACGAGCTTCTTTAATCTTTTCTTCGATCATTTTCATTTTTGCTAATTTTGACTTTAAAGCTTTTAATCCTTCAAAGCTAGCAGTCTCTAATAAATAATTTAGCTTTTCTCTACTTCCCATTGAATCACTTGCAGATGCCAAAACGATACTATCAAATCCTAATTCTTTCAATTCATTTTCAATAGGTTTTAACATAGCTAAATAACATTGGTCTAAAGCTACCAAATACTTTGCTTTTTCCTCTTCTACTAACTTTAGAGTCTTTTGAGCACTAATATTTCTATCAATACTATCAGGACGTGGATCTATATAATCAGAAATAGCTCCTATTCTTGAACCACCATATAATAAGTATGCAGTTTCTGGAATATTTGGCATTAAATACATTATTCTATCATCTTTTTTTACCCCTAAAGAAGTTAAAGCTTGGGATGCACAATCGATATGTCTATATAATTGCCCATAGCTAATATGATTACCAAAATAATTTATTGCACTTAAATCTTCGTGCCCTTTATTCAAACTTTTCATATAATCAAATATAGTTAATTTTGGTATTTCTTCGTTTAAAAAATCTTTACTATAATTTTTAAGCCAAACTCTATCTAAGTAAGGGTAACCCGTTATGGGAGCTTTAATTTCACCAGTAGCTACTCTTTTAAAATACAAATCTCGTTCTTGAACTGACATTTTACTTATAAAATTCCGATATTTATCTAATTGAGCTTTATCCATATTTTTCTCTCTTTCTTTCAATAGTTATATACTAATCCATTTAAAAAAAGATGTCAAATAAATTTGACACTTTTATGTAAATAATTAATTATTATATGGATATTCTTTTAATATTTTACGAGTATTTTGATAAAATCAAAGAATTAAACTATGTATAGTAGAATAATATATTCCTTAAATCACCTTTAAGCAAGCGTTCTTTTTATTTGATCATTTTCTAAACTATATAAACAATCATATGCTTCTTCTATAAAGTATTTTGAATTGGTAAGAGGTATATCAAAATAGAAATGACCAACATCACTTTTAATGCTTTCAATTTTTGATAAAATTTCGGGTTTTGACTCCATCATACCTTTTGTTTCTTTAAATACCCTTTTTATTTCTTTATTCATTCTTTTTATTAATCTATCGTATTCTTTTCTCGTCATTTTTGTATCTTTAGTATTATTTAAAGTAGAAATTATTCTTTCAATTCTATCTATTAATGTTAATGGTTCTTCATCACTTATTAGACTTCTAAAAGCTATATAAATTATATAAAGCATAAAATATAAAGAACATGCCAATCCTGTAGCGATTATTCTATTACCAACAGGAATCTTTTGACTTAATTCTTTATCAATATCATCTCTCTCTCTTAGTAACAAAGCTTTGTCATATAAGTCAGCTATAGACGCTTCATCGTGATTGTTTCCTTTTGCATTAAAATTAGTGCTTAAAACATCTAAATCTAATTTAGCATATTCGGCAAATGTTAAATCATTATCATTCTCTTCACTTACATAACATTCTTCAGCAATAATATCGTTTGATTTATCTAACTTATTGGTAGTTTCTAAGTCTAAATCTCCTTTACCAGTAAATTTATAAGTTCCCACTAATAAAGATATTAAAGCTGCTAAAGAAGCACAAGTTTTAACTATTTCTTTTGTAACAGAATAGCCACCAGCATAATATCTTTTAGCTTCTTCAATCATTTTACTATCTGAATTTAAAAGTTCATGAGCTCTATCATAATCTGCTTGGAATTTATTGTATCTACTAAAGCCTTTTTTCCATTCCTCTCTTTTTCTTTTTTCTTGTCTTTCTTGCTCTTTTTTTAATGCATAACCTGGGTCACTTAATTCTTTGGTTAATTCATCGTCACGACCATCATCATACACATAATCTCTCACATAAATTCTTGCCATTTTCATTTTCCCCCCCTTTGAGTTGATTGCTATTATACCACTTGTTAACATCCTTGTCAATAAGGGTCAAAATTTGTCAATGTTATTATCATTTAAGTGCTATTTATGGTAAAATAAAAAAGGAAGAAGTGATAAAATGGCCTCATCAATTATTCATATGGCAGTAGCAAAAGAAATAAATAAAAGTTTAAAAAGGGATGAAAATCAATTATTAATTGGTTCCATAGCTCCCGATATATCAAAATTAGTTGATGAACCTAGATATATAACCCATTTTGCTAAAAAGAATGATGAAATTCCTGATATTAAAAAATTTTTAAGAAAATATAAAAATAAATTAAATGATGATTTTGTCATGGGATATTATATTCATTTATATACGGATTATTTATGGTCTAAATTTTTTATAACAGAAATTACTAATAAAAATTTTGTTAGAAAACTAAATGGCGATGTTGTAACCTTAAACGGAAGAATGTTAAAGCTATATATTTATAATGACTATACCAATTTAAATATAGAATTAATTAACAAATACAATTTTGATTTTGAATTTATGTTTGAGGAAAAGACTAAGTATATACCTCCTATTGTTAAAGAAATTCCTTACGAAAAATTACCTGTCTTGTATGATAATTTTGAAAGAATAATCGAAAATTCCAAAACATCAAAGGCTTTCGTTTTTGATATAGAAAATATTGAGAATTTCATTAATTTATGTGTAAAAATCATATTATCAGAAATCAATAATTTGCACTTAAAAAGGGGCTGTCGCGAAATTAAGTGATTAATTTCTTGACAGCTTCTTTTCTTTTGGTTTTACAATTGGAAATTTT
>CANQRA010000017.1 GCA_947626125.1 uncultured Bacilli bacterium | reverse complement strand
ACTTTTTTTTATTTTTTTTTAGTTTTTTTTCTTTTTCTTATTTTTCTTTTTTTATTAATATATTTATTTTATTTTTTAGTTTTTTATTATAATCAGGTTTAATAATCTTTTTTATTTTTGATAAAACTATTATATATATATAATTTGATAATACTATAAATTATAATTTTGTTTAATTTTAAAGTTAAATATTACAGTAGTAATATATATTGCTTCTTTCTTGTATTAATAAATACACAAAATAAACAAGTAATATAAATTGATAGATTTAAACAATAAATTGTTTAATTTTCTTGTTATTTTACAATGTTCAATTCTTAAAAGAATTGTTTGTTGTTTTTTAAAACCCCCAAAAATCGGGGGTTTTTGAATATTAAAAATATTTTTTTATACTTTCTTGGTATAAAAACGCTTTATTTTTTATTGAAAACTATTGCATCAAATATTATCGCTGATGCTTTTTTACACCAACAAAAAAACACCCCACCCCCCCTATGTCTTAAAGTAATGGGGGGTACATATGCGGTATGTAATACCCCTCTCATAAAAATTATAAAATTTTCGATAATAAAACGACAAAGATTAAAAAAGTGAAAAAGTTTTAAGTTAATGAATGCCTAGTTTTGCATAGTTTTAGCATAGGTTTTGCGAGTTTTTACCTAATTTAGATAAGGAAAAGCCCGAAATTGCCTAAAAATTAGCAACGATTGACTAGAGAAAATAAAAGTAGTAAATAGGGTTTGAGAGAAAATGGTCTAAAAAATATAAGGGAATAAAAGCCTAAATAAAAGAGACCGGACAAATATAAAAAGACTGGACAGTCTAAGGAGGTGGTTATGAATGGCTAAGGGAAATAAATTTGATAAAGGGCTAGAGGACTTAATGGAAGAGGCTGATAGTGCTGGAATGAACGAAAGAGAGAAAAAGATGCTAGCGAAGATGAAAGCTAAAGGCGATAGAGAATATAAAGCCGGGTTAACGAAATCATTAGAGATGGCATTAATGCTCGAGGATGAAGAGAATAAAGGCGTAAGTAACCACGATGTGATAGCGGTAAAAATGATAGACCATATCAAGAATGAGAGCACAGATATTGTAAAGGACGTAGAGACGTTGCATCGGATAGTAGATGGAACAAAGAGTAAAGTAGATGTGCAAGTAGGTGGCATAGAAGAGTACTTAAAAGCAATAACTGGCGACGATAAATTCTAAAGCAAAGCATAGCTTATATAAATCATAGTTTAAATAAGTTTATAAGAAAGAAAGCGGACGCTTTATGGGAATAGGAAGAGAACAAGTAAGCCCTATAAACGTAAGGAAGCTAATGGAAAACTACTTTTATATCGTAAATAAAGATGGGGAAGATGTGTTGTTCAAATTAAAGAGGGAACAAGAGATAATCTATAACGATATAAAAGAGGCACATAAGAAAGGCGAGAAATATAGGGGAATAGTATTAAAAGCGAGACAGTTAGGGATATCTACATTTTCAATAATGTTGATGTTAGCAATGGCAATGACAACACCTAACTTTTGCGGGATGTTAATAACACATAGGGATGATATATCAAGTGAGTTGTTTAGTAGACTACTACATACATTTGATAATCTACCAAATGAATTGAAACCAAGCGTAGCGAAAAGGAATCAAGGGGAATTAGTATTTAATACACCGGATGGACGGGGATTAAATAGTAAGATATTGATCCGAGTAGCGAGTGAGAATGGAACCGGTATAGGTAGAGGTGTAACATTAAACTATTTGCATATATCGGAATATCCACAATGGAAATTGAAAAATAAGTCACAAGAATTAGGTTCAATTATGAGTGCATTAACATCAAAGTCAATTATGATAAATGAAGCAACGGCAAGAGGATATGATGATTTTAAGAATCGATTTGATAAAGCGATGAGTGGAACAATCGATATGATAGCATACTTCTTCCCGTGGTATAACGAAAAAGCTTATCGGATGAAATACAATGGGTTCAAGTTGAATAGCGAAGAAGAAGAGTTGATAAAGAAATTCAATTTAGACTTAGAACAAATTACATGGCGAAGAAACATAATCGATGGGGAATATGGTGGGGATGTAAACTTATTCCATCAAGAATATCCATCGACACCGGAAGAGGCTTTTTTAAGTAGTGGGGATTGTGTATACGACTTAAATGTAGTAAACGAAAGGATACGAGAATTAAGGGAAAGAGGCAATCCGAATGTAGATGTAGGCTATTTTCAATACCGAATGTACTTAGATGAGTATAGTAGGGAAAGGAAAATAGATGAGATAGAATGGGTAAGCGATAAAAAGAATGGGCTTATAACCATCTATAAAGAGCCGGTGGCAAGGAAACCATATGTATTAGGTGTTGACCCATCTGGCGAAGGTAGTGACTATAGTGCTGGTATAGTGCTAGACAATATAACATGCGAGCAAGTAGCAACATTGCATAAGCAAAATATCGATGATGGCGAATTGAAAGCGCAAATATATTGCTTAGGGGAATATTATAACCATGCATTAATAATACCGGAAACGAACTATTCAATCGGTTTAACTGGAACATTAAAAGAATATGAAGCTAAGTTGTATATAAGTGAAAACGAAGAGAATTCAATGGAATACAAATTAGAAAAGAGATATGGATTCAGAACAACGACAAGAACAAGACCGATATTAATAGCTCAATCGGTAGAATATATCAATAAAAGTTGTGAGTACATAAATGATATCCGGATATTACAAGAGGCACAAAACTTTGTAAGGGTATATAAAGTAACTGCTGAAAGGACGATTATTAAAGAGCAAGCGAATGTAGGTTCACATGATGACTTACTATTTGCATTAATGTTAGCTTTAAGAGGTCGAGAAAGTGGCCAACAAGACTTTGAATTATCTGAGGAAGAGAATACAAAGATAAAGAAAAGGAATAAAGAGTTTGAAGCGATATTCGGAAACGATGATAACAACGAGAATAAAGGCGGTGGATTTATCTATTATGACTAAGAAAGAGAAAATACAAACACTAGAGAAAGAGATAGCGGAGTTATCAAAAAGGGTGTTGTGTTTAGAAGTTCAGTTAAAAGCTATAGAGGACTATAATAGTGAAATCACGCAAAAATATAAAGATATCTTTGCTGAAGCCGATGAATATATGGCAAATCAAAAAGTAAAGATAGATGGAAAGACAGTACAAGCAGAGCAAGAAGAAAAGACTTACATCCAAGATGTAAAGAACATGTTTTCTTTTGAATAGGCAAAGAATGGCGGTGTTGACAAATAGAAACGAATATATATAAGAAACAAAATACATCGGCATATGAGAGATTCCAAAAGGGATATCAATACATGAATGCGAATGGTTTTATAAACGCAAGGAATACATGTACGAAATTCTATTATGGAAGACAATGGGAGCCAGCGACAGAGAATACAAGGACGATACCAAGACCGGTATTTAATATGTGTGCATTAATAGTAGATAGTAAAGCTTCAAATATAACAAATATACCAAGTAAGATAGTATATAAAACAAATCAAAAAGATAGAGAAGACACTATATACTTAACAGAATTTGCATCATATTTACTAAAAGAAATGGGCTACGAAAAAGTTAAAGATAGATTAGTAACACAATCTTTAATTAAGGGAACATCGTTTATACACTTCTTTTGGGATGAATCAGCAATAGGAACATATGGCGACTATGTAGGTGGAATAAGATGCGAATACTTAGATATGAACAATGTAGTAGTAGCGAATCCAAAGAATAAAGACTTGCAAAGTCAAGAATATGTGATTATTAGTTCAAGGTCTAGTGTAAGGTCACTTAGGAAGAAACTAACAAATAAAGAGTTAGCAAAGAGAATCCAACCAGATAGTGAAGACAATAACGAAACTGGAACAACGGACCAAGACAATGAAAAATTGTGTACAACGTATTTAATGTATTATCGAAAAGGTGGCGAAGTATGCTATTCACTATCGACAAAAGATGTAGTTATATTTGAGGATAAAGCATTAAATCCAAACATTTATAAAATTACTGAAAAGGAACTAGACACGGAATATTTAGATATACCGGATTTAGACCTAGAAAAGAATAATGCAAAAGAATATCAAAAAGTTAAGTTTAGTAGATATCCAATTGCAGTATTAACTTTAAGAGAAAGTGATGATTCGATATATGGAATGAGTGTAATATACGATATTATAAACTCACAAAAATATATCAATCACTTATATGCAATGCAATTATTAAATATCCAAAATACAGCATGGGATAAATACATAGTTACAAAAGATGCATTAAGAAACCAAGTAATTAATAATGAGCCCGGACAAGTATTAACTGACTTCTCAGCAACCGGAAACGGAATTAGGAGATTAGGAATGCAAAATCCAATGGCTAATGGCAGTGTTGATTTAGCGTTAAGTGTATATAACATGATAAAAACGACAAGTCAAACAAATGATGCATTTTTAGGACAATCGGAAAAGCAATTATCCGGTGTAGCAAATAGTTTATTGCAAGCACAAAATGACCAACCGATTGAAAGAATGAGAAAGACACTATATTCATTTGAAGAAGAAATCGGCAATATATTAGTTTTATTTATTAAATTGTATTACACATATCAAGAGTTCTATTATGAGTTAGATGATGCAACAATTATTAGAAATAAAACAATAAATAGTGTTAATACAAATGGTACTCAATTACCTACCGAAAAATTCCAAGTTGCAACATTTAATAGTGCTGGAATTGAAAATCTTAAATTCCATGTAAGAGTTGAAGCAAAAGAAGGTTCAAGGGAAACATCGACTAAACTAAACAATATCTTAGAAGCATTATTTATAAATGGTGCATGGAACAATATGGACGTGCATGGCAAGAAACTATTCATAGAAATGTATGATATGCCAGAAAAAGATAAGTTTAGAGCAATGGTTGAACAAGAGGAAGAAGAGTACGTAAGTCAATTAGAACAACAAGTACAACAATTGCAAGGAGTAATACAACAACAAATGGCTACATTACAACGTAGTAAGAATGCAATTGAATATGTAAGTAACCTAAATAAATCTTTACAAAACAGCTATAAGACCGAATTTGATTCACATCAAAAAGATATTAAGAACTTATCAAAGAAATTAAGTCTAAATGAAAGTGAACAAGCAAAAGAAGCTGAATATCAAAGTAAAGATAGACGAGACGTAAAAGTTCAGAAACCACGTTCACAAAAAGAAGTAGAACAATAAGACTTCTTTTTGAAAATATTCAGTAGCTATGCTGTGTGAGCGAACGCCCGCTTGCTAGAAATAGTAAAAAAAAGAATTCAGTAACTATGCTGTGCGAGACAATTAAGTCTTACTAAAAATAGGAAAGGAAAAAACAAACATGAATGAAAACTTAGAAAATCAAGACAATGTTGCAGTTAACAATGAAACTGCACAAACTGAGCAATCCGGTGTTACTGAACCGGTTGAAAATGTCGACACAACCAAAGTAAGTAATAAAGACGAAACTGATGATGGCTTAGTTTTTGACGACACTGATCTTGAAGATGTCGATGAAGAAAGTGCTAACGAAGAAGTTAATAAAGAAAGCACAAAAGAAAAAAAGCCTATTGAAACCAATAAAAGTGCACAACAAGGTAGAAATAGGAACAAAAAAGAAGCGGAACTAAGAAAAAAACTTAGACTAGAATCTTTTAAAGAAGCAATGGATGTAAATCCATACACTGAATTGCCAATTGAAACTGAAGAAGATATTGAGCAATACAAGATTATGAAAGCAATGGACAAAGAGGGCTACGATCCTACAAGTACAATTGATTACATAAACTTTACAAAGAAACTAGAAACGCAAAAGAGAGAAGAAGCGGAAAGGAATGAACGCCTAGCAAATGAAAACTCAATTAAAGCAAAAGAAAAGATGCAAAATGAGTTAAATGAGTTTGCAAATTCTCACACCGGAGTTGATTTTTACCAATGGTTAAATGAAATCCCGGAAGATAGAAAAGGATTAGATGAATCCAAAAAGAAACAATTCACTGATGCAAAGAAACAAGCGATAAGTGCGTTTATATCAAGTGGATTGACAATTAACCAAGCTTATGAATTATTCAATAATCTAAATCCAAATCTTAATATAGATGTGGCTAATAAGATAGCCGAAACAAAGATTAAGAATTCGATTGCAAGCCCGGGCAGTCAAGCCGAACAAGCATACGAAAAACCGGAACCATTAGATTATGAACACATGTCAGACGAACAATTCAATAAGTTATGGGCAGAAGAAAAAGTAAAAAAAGCTATATAAACACAATTAAATAAAAAGAGGAAAAAATAGAAAGGAGTGTTGCTGAATAGCTGAAACTAAAATGCCAAATGTTAATGGCTTCCCAGTAGATGTAGCATCACAACAACAAGCAGTTACATTTAGTGGATTTAAAACAATTGAAGACAAACAAAAATATGAAAGAGCTTTAATCCAACCTAGTAGAAATGAAGGTATTCTTGACCAATTCTTAGAACACAAAACATTCGGAAAGAATCAAGGAAAATCAATCTCATTTAGAAAACCAGGTAGAATTAAAGCTAGAGATGAAGTACTAGAAGAAGGTAAGATTCCAGAACCAAATGGATTTTCAATGACTGAATATGTAACGTCAATTCAAAACTATGGTGACTGGATTAGATATAGCGATGAACTTGCAATGTATGCAATTGATAACATCGCTACTGTATTAACCGAAGAAATGGGTTATGCATTCAAAGATTTTATCGAAGCAAAGAGATACGAACTATTAAGAACTTCAAAGAACTTATGGTTTGCTGGTGTTGAAAAGAAACCAGCTGAAGAAACTTTAGCTGAATACAAAAAAGCAATTACTAAAAAAGGTATTGTATTAGATGACTTAGCAAAAATTAGTGCATTCTTTAAACGTAACAACGTTAATAGAGCAAAAGATAATTCATATGTAATCTTATGTGCACCAGAAGTTATTGCTTATTTACAAAGCCTTAAAAAGAGTGGCGCCGATGAAAGTTACACATACATTGAATTAAACACTCAATTAAAGAACGAAGATGTAATTTATCGTGGTGCTGAAGGTAAAGCATTAGGATTTGTATTTGTAAGTTCAAATTCAATCACAATTGATGAAGAAGGCTATAGCGAATGCATTATCTTAGGTAAAGTCAATGGAAAATGGGGTACAAGCGATATCACATTAGAAGGTGCTGGCAAACCAGAAATGATTATTAAAGATTTTGGTAGTGCTGGTACAAATGACCCATTAAATCAAGCTGCAACAATTGCATGGAAGTCACAATATGGCGGATTAGTAACACACGATGAAGCAGTTATGAGATATGTTGTAAAGACTGATATTAACTACACTGAAATCGAAGAAGCAAATAGAAGCGGTGCAACAGTAACAACAACATTTAAATCTGGAACTGGCACAAGCGATGCAAAAGTAGAACCAAAAGATTTATATAATGGTGGCTCACTAGCAGACGCTGAATAATAAATAAACGCCAAAAGAAAGGAAAATAATTAATGGCAAGAAAAGACAGAGTTGTAGTAAATTTTCGAAAAGATAGCGTGAATCATAATTTTAATTCTGAAGTCTTATACGTACAAGGCAAAAGAGCTGAAATTAAGAAAGGCGTAAATGTAGAAATACCAAAAGTTTACGCTGATATCATAGATGAAGCCGAAGATAACTATAGAAAGTTTGCTACATCTAATGACAAAATTAGCGAAAACGACGAAATTAGACGCTCACTATAATTGTTAAAAACAACATAGGGGGAAAATGAGAGATAAAAACATTTTCTCTCTATATATGGCAGATTGGTGTAACGGCAACATACTTGCTTTATTCACAAGAGTAGGGAGTTCAATTCTTCCATCTGCAACCAATTTTATAAAAAACATAATGTTTAGAAATATATAAAAGGGGGGTTATTGCTTAATGACTTTAAAAGAACTAGTAGCAAATTGTGTTAGATTTGTAGTACAAGCCGGGGATGATATAAATAGTGAAAACATTGAGGATTTAAAAGACACCCCCAATTATCGAGATTTTGTAAATAATGCATTGCCAGAAATAAATAGGGCAATACAAGAAATAACACCATTTAAGAAATTCCAATTAAAGATATGGGAAAAAGAGATAGAAGATGTAGATTATACAAGTGCTCACTTAGAAATCGATTTGTCAGAAATATCAAGCGAAATCTATCAAATATATAAAGTTGAATTGATAGATAAAAACGGCTATATAACTTTATTAGAATATCGAAAAGAAGGTAAAAAGTTACGTATAGTAAACTTTAAAAAGACTGGCAAATTGATTATAAGATATTATCCAAGAATAAGATTGTTAAGTGAAGCCGACTATTTAGCATATTATGATGCAAATGTAGTAGAAAAAGAAAAAGACTTATCTATTGATTTAAACGAATTAGGAATAGACGATATGATTTGTAACTCAGTAATACCATATTTAGTAAAGGCACAATTATGGCAAGAAATAGAGCCCGAATTAGCACAATTACAAAGAAATACGGGCTTACAAAACTTGTCAATGGTAATAGATGGGGATAATGATGAACCATACCAAACACGAGTATTTAACTCAATTAAGGGGTGGTTTTAATAGCACGCTATATTAATACTAGTAACATCGCTCAAAGAAGAGAAAGTAACACATTAAATATAAACTCATTAATGGGCGTTGATTATAGTTCTTCAAACATAAATATAAGTGATAATCATGCAGTAGAAATCAATAACTTGTTAAAGATTGATAATGTACTGCAAAAGAGAAGCGGTTGGCAACAAATAATGTCAATCGAAAATGGTTCTATAACTCAAGTAGATGATGATGGTGGGCCAGTAGATATAGAATTGAGTGACGGAGCCAAAATAAATGGCTTATGGATGGCTAGATACAATGGCAATAACAAAGTAATAGCCCATATAGGCACAAAGTTTTATTTTGTAAATAACATAGAAACATTTAATTTTGAAAAAATATATTTAAAAGAAATAGCAACACCGGAAGATGTTACGATTAAAAACGAAAAATCATGGGGTGTTGTTGCTAACGATAGATTATATATATTGTGTGGTTCATATATTGTAATCAAGTTAGAAACCGAAGAAATGTCAAGGGTATATGATGATGTAGACACCTATATACCAACAACAACGATAGGAATTACACCTAGTGAAATACCTACCGATATATCAAGAACAAGCTACGATGACTTGAACTTATTATCGCCATATAGATATAACACAATGCTAAGTTTAGAATCTACTGATTCAGAATTAGAAAAATATACCTATATGCTAGATAGCCCAATGGAATATGAAACTTATGCTGGTGGCGATAAACTTATCGGCGATTTTGAAATTACAATTAACTATCTAAACGATGATAACGAAGCAGAAAAAATTGAAATTACAATTGAAAATGGTACAAGTTGTACTGCCGGACACGTATGGAACTTAACTAGTGGTGGTCAAGATATAGGCTACTTATCAATTACTCAAGATGAAAATCATACAGCAAGTGTTGTACTCAAAAAGTACTATAAGCCACTAATTGAGGGTAAAGACAATATTGTAGTTAAGTTTAAAGATAAAAGAACAAATGAAAGTGGTTTAATTGAAAATTGTAGATTCGGTGTTTTATATGGCGCAAACAACAATAGAAATAGATTGTTTGTAACTGGCAATCCTAATACACCTAATACCGATTACCATACTTCGCAAAGAAACATATACGCTAATGATAATGATGTAGACTTATTAGAAAACAAAGACTTTACATATTTTAGCGTAAAAGACTATTGTAATTATGGAACTACAAACTCAAAAGTAATGGGCTATCAAATTATGGGCGATGGAACATTGCTTGTTATGAAAGAAAAAATTGATAATGAACCTACTGTATACTTTAGACGTGGAACTTATGAATCATTTAATACATACGTTGGGGAAGATTCAATCACATTACAACGAGAAACTTATCCTATGTATGTTGGAAATATAGGCGAAGGCTTAGTAGTAGAAAATGGCTTATTCAATCTAAATAACGATATAGTGTTTTTATCAAAGAATGGGCTATTCGGTATATCTAGCGGTATTACAGCAAGTTCATTGAATAGCGATTATAGATATGCATATTCACGTAGTAGATTAATCAATAGAAAATTAACAAATTATGATTTAAGTAATGCAAAGTTAGTAATGTATGATAACAAATTGTTTATAACGATAAAGGACACCGAGCAAGACAAATATGTTACATACGTTGCTGATGGACGATATAGAACAAAACTAAACGATAGTATAGACAATGAGTATGAATATGAATGGTTTGTATTAGACAATGTAGATGCTGAAAATTATTTTGTAATAAACAATAGATTATATTTTTCAAATGAAAAGGGCTTATTTTACTGGAATCTATATAGTAGAAATTATCAAGATGCTGAGTTTGCAGTCACAGCTAACGTTGGAACATTTAGTTTTGACACCGACGGCTTAACTATAAACGATGAATTTGTAGAAAAGAATATCAATGAAAATACTAAAATTAGATTCAATAATAGTTTAAAAGTTATTGTATTTAAGATTGATTTATCTAGAACAATGCAAGATGTAAACTATGATAGAAATGGTTATTATATTTGCAATAGCAACGAAATAACAAACAAGTTTTTTGCTGATACCGAGGGATTAGTACTTCACTATTTTATAAATCAAGAGGGAACATGCTATTTAAAGAAAAATGGCAATAGAATCAAATTTACAAGTAGACTTGATAACGATGAAAACATACTTAAAAATGTTGATTCTAGTTGGGTTGATTCTAAACATAAAGCAGTTGTTTTCTACACTACTGTAGAACCTAAAGTAACATATGATTATCGACTAGTTAAAAATGGCGATAAATACAATGTAATAGGTAACAATGATGAAGTCTTACAATTTTATGGCTCAGCAAACGTTGATACGGACTATTATTCTGGTTCAATATATACTAGAACATATCATCCAATAAAAGCCTACTATCTAACAAAAAGTTTTAATTTTGGACAAAGCATAAATACTAAGGTATTAAGAACATTGTCAATTACTAATGATACAGATTTATATAGTAAAGTTAATCTTGCAATATTAACTGAAGATGCAGTAATTAATAGCGATACCAATACATTTATCAAGAATGTTTATCAATTAGATGTAAAGGATCAATATTCATCGGCAACGAAAGGGATAACCGATTTATATGAGAACATATTTAAAGCCGATTTAACGAGTAGAACATTTAGGAGCAGTTTTACAAAAGATTTTCTACTCAAATTTAACTATATTCAATTTGCTTTTTACAATGAAGATGAAGAGAATTGTGTAATTAACAATTTAGCAGTTGTTTATACATTCGGTTTTAAAAAGAAAGGAGTATAGATTAAAAATGGGCGTAGATAAAAAAAGGACAATAAAGATATCCAAGATTACACCCCAAGAAAAAGTAATAATGGAAAACAAATCGGCTAAGGTAATGCCGGATAAGCCTGGACAAGTAGGGTGGACAGCAGAACGCTTTAAAAGGTATATAACGCAACCACTATTTGATGAATACGAAAGTTTTTATCAATATATCAATCGGCTAGCTGGGGAAACATTAACCGAGTTAGAAACACTAGATGGAACGGCAAGCGAAAAAGTAGATATAGAAAGTGGTATTGCAAATAACCTAACAATTAATGGTGGTCAATTAAACGATGTAAATGTAAAGACACCTACAATGCCACAACAAGTTGCAAATAAGCAATATGTGGATGATTTAAAAGGCAAGATAAATCAATTTAGAACTACAGATATAACACCTAGTGAAGATGAATGGGCTTATCAAGACTATGCATTTGTAAAGATTCCAAAAGAAACTGATGTAGAGAGTGAAGCGCATACATCCAACGAAAGCATTTATAAAATTGTTGAAAACATAGGAAACAATGAAACAAGGACTATAAATGTACAAACTAGTGCAAATGCAGTAGTTGAAAGCGAAGAAAAAGTATTTGTTGAAAAAAAAGAAAAAGAAAAATTAAAAGGTTTAGAACCAATAGATGAATTAAGTTTATTGAAATTATTAAACAATGCATTCTCAAATTAAAATAGAAAGGAACGATGAAAATGGGATATGTAAACGAGACAAGATTAAGCGAAATTTTAGACAGAATTAAATCTTATGTTACTACACAAAATGGGGAAACAATTACAGCAATTCAAACAAAATATGGCCAAAAGGGGCTTCCTTATGGTGTTGCAAGTTTAGGTGCGGACGGGAAAGTACCATCTACACAATTGCCATCTTTTGTAGATGATGTACTCGAAGGTTATTTAAGAACCAGCAATTTTTATACAGAAGAAACTGGTGGCGACATAATTGCAGCTGAAAAAAGCAAAATTTATGTAGATTTAAAAACAGGTAAAACATATCGTTGGGGTGGCTCATCATATGTTGAAATTAGTGAATCACTAGCAGTAGGTACTACCGCTGATAGTGCTTATTCTGGTGCAAGTGGCGTTGCATTAGAGGGTAGAGTTAAAAATGCCGAAACAAATATTACAAGTATAATATCTACAATTACAGATACTAGAAACAATTATTTAAACAAAAGTTCGGACGATGGTGTAACCACACAAAACGGTCATGCTATTAGTATGTCTAATGAAAAAGGAACACTTAAGTTTGTACAAACCACTGGTGGAAATGAAGCTGCATCTTTGACAATAGGCTCTGGCGTAGTAACTGTAAAAGGAACATTCAAAATTGGTTCGGATGTGATTGAACCTATCAAACAAAGCGAATTAACTACACTATTAAATAACGTATTCGGCGAGGAATAATAAAATGGCATATGCTAATTACTCAAATTTAGAAGAGGCATTAAATAGAACTAAGTCATATACCGATAAAACTAATATAAGTACAAAAGGTGGAACAATAAATGGTAATGTTGATGTAAATGGCGATGTTAATGTAAAGAATCAATTTATAATACCAGACAAACACTCTAATAACCGTGGCTGTGGTATTTATGAAACGAAAGACTTAACTAATTTATTTGGCTTTTTGGCATCTGATACCAGTCACGCAACACTTAATGTTGGTGCAAAAAATAAAAAGCTATCATTTAGAGGAAACGGAACAAGACCATTATACAATGACAAAGAAATATCTTTACAAAGTGATTATGATACGCTAAACGGGCAAGTAACTTTATTAACTCAAACTGCTGGAACTTTAACAAGTAAAGTGGCGACGTTAGAAACTGGGAAACAAAGCGTTTTATCGGAAACACAAATGAAAGCCGTAAATAGTGGAATCACAGCAGATATTCTTAAAAGTTTGCAAAGCAATAGTGGTGGTGGCGGAAGCTATGTACCAATTAGTGCTACAAATGGTGCAAGCACAATGGCACAAATAACCGGCAATATATCAAATGTTGGTAATATTACTTTGTCTTCACAAAGCACAAGCAGTACAATGAGCCTTAAAATTGCACCAACCTACGTTAGTATTAATGGAAACGACGTTGCTACAAAAAAAGATGTTCCACAATGGTTTTCGACTAATTATGTAAGTTATAGTGCTATAGGTGTCGGCTCAAAGGTTACAATCGATTGGAGTTATTTGACAGATTTGTCTACTGGTGTTACTGGTTGGTCAGGTGTTCGTATTGCTAATCCTAAAGTAAACGATTATGTGATTTTTTCAAAAACACCAGGTGTAGTAATCGGTAGAATAGTATCCGTGTCAGAAAATCCGATTCTTAATGGTACGGATATTGGAGTAGAAGTCACATTTGCTAAAATTGATGGTTTTACTTGCTTAGAACAAGGAACAATGATAGCAATGGCAGACGGGACACAAAAACCAATTGAAGAAATAAGAAACGGGGATTTGCTATTATCGTATGATTTTGAAAAAAAGAAACAAACAACAGCGGTATGTATGTTAGCAACACAAACACGAAGTGATTATCATGCAAATTATATTGCGTTTGATAATGACATTGTGCTAGGTATTGATGTTGAAAACTCACACGAAGTATATAACGTTACTAAAGGATGTTTTACTTCGTGTAAGCATGAACTTGATGTTGGAGACTATGGCTTAGATATCAATGGTAATGAAGTAGAATTCATAGGACCTATGGACTGGATTAGTGATGGAAAACTTAAAGGGTTTTATAACATAGTTTCAAGTAATAACTGCTATTATGCAAACAATTTACTAATTGCACACGATCCATTTTGTAAGAAGAGTTGGGTTGAAAGATATTCAAAAGAAGAGATTCCAGATGAATTAAAAGAACTAATTGAACTAGATTCGATGGAAACTAAGAAAAAGAATTATCTAGTAGAAAACAAAGACGTTATGTATAAATTAATTAAAGTTTATTCAAAAATTGAAAAATGTTTTGTTCAATTAGGAGCAATTAAAAACAAATTAACTGCAACCGATTATGTTTCAAACAAAGCAAGTGAGGGTTATGAATCCGAAAAGATTAATACAATCTTAGAAGAAAGAAAACAATTAAGACTAGACTATAACCGCATAGAAGCCGAAAAAATCGAATTAGAAAAAGAATACGATGATTTGCGTGTTAAATATAGTCCACTTGGTAAAGATGTATTATTAAGTGAATTTGAACTTCGTTCTAAGTTATTCCATGAAGCTTGTAAGAGAGATAATGAAGCATTTGAAACATTTAAAAAGTGCTTCGGTGCTAACAAATAGTAGTAATATAAACAAATATTAAAATGAAGTAGTACAACAAAAACTACTTCGTTTTTTTAAAAAAAGAGAAAGGAAAAAATAAGATTATGAATATATTTACTGCATATAAAAGATACAAGTTGTATATGAAAGTTAAGAGAGTAGATAACTACGCTGATTTTTATGTATTATTAAATGGGAAAATAACACCAAAATCAATAAAGAAATTTTGTGATAAATACAATTTAAATGAGAATGAAAGAAAGATATTTAAAATGTACATGAAAAGAGAAAAAATATCGGTAATTGCAAAGAAAATGGATACTACCGAAAGGAATCTAATGTTTATAATAGAAAACATAGCAAGAAAAACGAATATTAGGAATGAAAATAAATAGTAAAATATAGTACTTCATACATGAAACATAAACACAACATAGATACAGCACTTATATCAAGGGCTGTATTTTTTTATATTATAGGCGAAAAAAGAAAGGTGGAATCAATAAAAAAATGGCTTATCCATATTCAAGCAATTTTAACAATTTTAATAATTTTAGTAGTAATTATCCTAATGGCAATGTTATGTATAACACACAACAACCATTGCAAGCGCCACAATATCAAGCGCAACAACAAATATATTTACCTATAACCTATATTAATGGTTATAACGAAGCAAAAAGGTTTTTAGTATTCCCTAATCAAACTATATTCTTAAAAGACGATGAAAATGGAATATTATACGAAAAGCAAGTAGATAGCGCTGGAAAAGTTTATTTAAGGCCATATAAACTAACACAAATTAAACTAGACGATTTAGAAAGTGGAAAAGCCTTAAATAGCGATAATCAATACGCTTCTAAGGGCGATTTAACTAGACTAGAATCGGTAGTTTTAAATAACATTAATAACTTAAAATCGGTTATAGAAACTACTTTATTAAATAATAATACTGCAACACCTTGTTTTGAATCACCTACCAATATCACTACTGATTCTAGTACTGATATTAAAACTAAGAAAGTGGATGAAAAGAAATAATGAACAATCAATTAAACATGCTTATGCAATTGATATCTTTAGGTCAAAATCCTAATCAAGTGATAGCGCAAATGGCAAAACAAAATCCGCAAGCTAATGCAATCCTTAATCAAGTGCAACAAAGTGGCATGACACCTAAAGAATATGCTATTCAATATGCTAGACAAAACAATATTGATATAACGCCACTTTTAAATATGTTAAACAACAAAGGTATTAAATTATAAGAGCTCTAAATAATTTAATTATACGTAACACAAAATTAATTATAAAGGAAAGGGGGAAATAATTTTATTCGCATTAATATTCGGTTGGGGTAGAGGCTATGGAAATAACGGAACCGGAACTGGTGGTAGTGAAACTTGCTACCAACATTTACTAGATTATGTTTATTCTTTTAAGAAAATATATCTTGATGAAATCATAACAATTAAAGATTTTTTAAGAATGAATCCTACTGGGATATACATAATTCGCATAAATGGCCATTTAACATGTGCAATGAATGGAACAATATATGATTCATGGGATTGTAGTGACAAGCTAATTGACGTTGTATGGGTTGTCTATCAATAGTCGAAAATAAGGCAATATTATCTTATATAATATTGCACTTATTTTTTTTATGTTGTATAATGACTATGAATAGGTAATTTATTATTAAAAAGGGAGTGTTGCTGAATATTACAACGTATTTATGATTTATTGTCAAATGGCATGACAAAAGCCATAATTATCGCGTTAGTTACGTTTTTTTCATCTTTAAGTGGGATTCTTATTTTCTTTAAGAAAATCAAGCAAGGATTTAGTAAAGATGTAACCGAAAAACTTACTACACAAGTAAAGGCGTTAGAGGAACAATTAAGAAAGAACGAGGAATTAAATAAATTACTAGATGAATTGATTAATGCATATGAACATCTAAGTAATGAATTTGTAAAGTCTAGAGTTAGTGATAAAAAGATTGAATCAATTTGTGAGGCTCTAGCATTAATTGAGACTTCGACACCAGAAAATGTACGTAATGGAACCGCCGAAAAGGTATGCAAAATACTAGGAATTAGAGAAATTAATGAAAACATTAATAAAGAGGTAGAAAGCATTGATACTACACCTATAGTATTTGAAAGGGAAAAGGCTACTGCTAATGAAGAAAACAAAGAAAACAGCTAACGAAAACGTTGTAAATGATACAACAACAAATGCTGAAGCTGAAAGCCCAAAAAAAGAAAAGAAATTATCTTATTGGCAAATCAAAGGCAAAGCAATTTTATTCCAAATATTAAATGTAATCATATTCTTAATTCCACTAGCAATTATGCTAATTGTTTATCGTGATGAGATATTCACAAAGAAATCCGGAACTGGTATATCCGGCTTAGCAATTATTGGTATAATTCTATATATTTGCGGTTTAAAAAAAGTTTTAGGTAAATTCCCTACAATTGTATGGTTTTTAATCATATTTTTAGTATGTGTTTTTGCTGATTATGTTTCAGCATTCCTAGTAAAAATTAGTTTAAACATGCTAATAGGGTATGTATTTACTATTCCACTAACAATTTATATACGTAAACTCAATAAGAACGCGGAACTAGTCGATAATCTAACAATTATTAAAAAGTATAAAGAACAAAATAAAGATAGCGAAGCAATAGAAGAAGCCGAAATAAGCGGTAGAGTATAAATATAAAAAGGCAAGGTAAAAAACATGAATGAAGAAAAAGAAAATAAAGCAAGGGAAAAGATAAAAAGCGCGCCCATATTTTTAAGAAAAAACGCATTATTATTAGTAGCAATAGCAGTATGTTTATTTTATGTTGCTACAAGTTTAATTCAAATAGTAAGTACTGATAAAACAGTATTTGAAATTATTAGAGATTCACTTATAGCATTTATCATGGGTATGATTTTAACAATATTAATGGCAAACTATGGAATTGCTAAAGGTAAAGATTCAGTAGCATTTTTAAGTAGTAAAAAGCAATATTCGGATTCCATTGAGAGAGTAGATGAATACATACAATACTTAGACGATTATTGTGAAGAAAAGAACGTACAACGACTTAAAAAAGAGAAAATCAAGTATTTAAGAAGATATGCAATTCGTTATGTTGATTATGAAAATGGAACAATTAATTTTGATAAGCTTACCGACGAACAAAAAGAAGCATTAAAAAATGTCGATAAAATCAAGATTTTACAATTAGATATGGAATATTTATTATCTGATTGTGATGCAACAACATTGAATCAAGAAAAGAATTCTAAGAAATACGATATACATCGCTTTACTAGAAAATTGTATACACAAAATATAGTTATGAAAATAGTGTTTGCATTATTAACTGGTATGTGTGCGGTTCAATTGTTGCAAGATGCAACATTAGCAAACTTTATATGGTCGTTATTCAATGTAACAATATGGTTTGCATTTTCAATATTAGCATTTAGAACTAGTTATTCATATATAGTCGATGATTATAGACAAAATGTAATTATCTTAAAAATAAATTATTTACATGAGTTTTATAATTTAATGCATGAAAATCCTAATAGATATAAAGAAAAAGACGAAGAAAAGCCTATTTATTATTTAGAAAATAAAGCAACAATTAACAATGAAAATGTAGTAGTCGATGAACCTAATAACACTACTACAACAATAAATAACGAAAATGAAAGGAGCGAAAAGAATGCCTAACATTTATAAGAAAAAGAAAAATCCAGATGGAACAACCACTGATACAACAACAACATCTATAACAACAACCGATACCACAAATCAAGGGATTACAAACAAGACAAATTATTCGATTCCTAATAACGAAAATGGTATTGAAAACACGGAAGATTATAAATTGTTACATAACTCATATTTAACTGCACAAAGCAATTTACAACAACAAAATCAATTAGCACATAAATATGCTCAAACTACTGCTCAAGCACAAGGATTCGCAACACAAGGCGCTATGCAACAATTAAATAACGATTTAATGAATGCATATTTAAATAGGAGTTCATCGGAACAACAAAACTATGCTAATAATCTAGTTAATTTAAAGAATAATAATTCTACGACTGCATTACAAACTTTTCAAGATACATTAAATGCTATGGTAAATAAGGGCAATTATGTAGGTAGAGAAGAAGATGTTCAAAATCTAATTAATACATACATGGCTCAAATGAATGCAACCGATAGAAATACCGCTCAAACATTATTAAATAACTATGAAGAAACAACCGGCGAACAAGCACCAGCAACATTAAGTGATTTTGGCGGTGGCGAATTGTACTTAGACGGCAAGAACATTGATGTAAGTGTGCTTAAAAATATTGATTTAAGTAAAAAACAAGTAGAAGAAATTTTCGGCGAAGATATAGCTGACCAAAACTTTATGCTTGGTCTTGGAGCAATAGGTCGCGAATTAGGTTATTTTGCTAGAACGTTAGCAACGAATCCACAATCTTTAAATGGTAAAGTGTTCAATATGAATGGTGGCAATGGTAAGGCTAAGTATTACTATGTTGAAAACGGAAAACTATATAGAATTAGTAAGCCTAGTGGTCACACAGTTATTAATCTAGATGATTGGTATAGTAAAAATTATGTAGCTAAGTAGGGGCTATCTATGGACAATGAAGAATATGGAAAAACCACGTATGGTAAAGCGTTAGAGAATATCATTAACGCCAATAGACGTGGTCAAGAAATAACTAACCAACAATTAGGCTATAACAATCAAATAACAACACCACAATATACACAAACAAAAAGTAAAGACAAACCATCGTGGTGGAAGCAAGCATTAGGTACTATTGACGAACTTAGTGACAATATATCTAAGGGAGCAATGCACATTTTTGAAGGTCTAGCCGATTTTGTAATAGGTGGTTTAGGCGAAATCGGTTCATGGTTTGGTGCAAGTACTGAATGGGCGGAAGAAGCAGTTAAGTTTGATGTTACTAATTGGCTTATTGACGACTTAGACGCTAAGGATCCGTGGGGAATGGCTTATAAATTAGCCACCGGCAAAAATCAAGATATTATAAGTGCTAATAACTCAGCAACACAAAACCTAAGCCAAAAGACACAAGATATAATTACTGGCATTGAACAAGGAATAGGAACCACTTTAGCGGCTGCTGCTTTTGGTCCAACGGGGCTTGGTGGAACTGAATCCGCTAGTTTAATGCTATTTGGTGCTGGTGCTGGTGGTCAATCTTTTAGTGAAGCACTAAACGAAGGTGCTGATTATGATAAAGCATACGCATATGGTATTGTTAGTGGCGCAACCGAAGCAGCAATTGAAAAGGGCTCTGATTTAATAGGTAACTTTTTAAAAGTAAAAGGTGTTACTACATTACCAGGCTTTGACAAATTAGGTAAAGCACTAGAAAAAGCCGGATTAAAAGAATTAAGTACTACATTTTTAAGCGAAGGTCTAGAAGAAGTAGCAAGCGATTTATTGAATCCGGTATACAAAAGTATTTATAATGGCAAATCGGTTGAAGAGAACTTTAAAAACGATGTAAGTGTAAGCAGTTTATTAGAAACATTCTTTATCGGTGGTGCTAGTGGTGCAATCATGACTGGAACTTCAGCTGCGACTTCACGTATTTATTATTCTAAAGATGGAGTAGAAATACGTAGCGAAATTGCACAAACTAACGAGGATATAACGAATGCATATGTTGAATTCATGGCAAGTCAGCAATCATCGGTAGAGGAACAAAGGGCTGCATTAGATAAATACAATGAAGCATATGCAAAAGCTGCTGAAAAATATCAAGAATTACAACAAAGAGTAGAAAACTTAGCCGAAAAATATAAAAATAGAGTTAGTGATTCACTAGAAGCTGGCGTTATCAATCTAAAGACTTATGAAGATGCTAACGCTAGAGCAATTAGTGAAGTAATGGATAAAATAAACGAAAATAGGGATTCAGCTTCGCAAATTAATGTTGAGTTTGTAGATGAAAATAATGAATTCAATGGTAAATATAATAGAGAAAATAACACTATTTATTTGTCAAAAAATACCACAAAAGCATTAAGACAAGTATTAAC
>CANQRA010000016.1 GCA_947626125.1 uncultured Bacilli bacterium | reverse complement strand
AAATGAAAAAAGCTTTATTTTTTATGCTGATTGTAGCAGCAATTTTTGGCTTAGATGCGCTGATAATGCTTAAAAGACTGCTTTTACCAACAGATGGTAATCCAACTAATCCCACATCGGCAAGCATTTTTAATTCACACTTAATAAGTTTATATTCACCTGGCTCACCTTTTTCACTAAATTTAGGGGCCGGATTATCATGAGTAGCAAAAGCTTTATTGCCTTTACCTCCTCTTCCTCCTTTACAAACAATTACTTCATCATTTTTACTAATTAAGTCACCAATAACTAAGTTAGTATCTAAATCCGTAATTGTTGTACCTAAAGGTACATAAACAATGACATCTTCAGCATTAGAACCATACTTATTAGAGCCTTTCCCATTAACGCCCTTTTCCCCTTTAATAATTTTTTTGTATTTTAAATCAACTAATGTTTTAAGGCCTTCATCAACTTTAAAAATAATGTCGGCACCTTTACCACCATTACCTCCATCAGGGCCACCCATGGGGACAAATTTTTCTCTTCTAAATGATGTACAGCCATCGCCACCATTTCCCGCGATTACTTTTAGATTAATTTCATCAACAAACATTTTAAACCACCTATCTTTATATTAAATTAACTTCACCAAAAATATGAAAAAAGTCTTGTATTCATAATACCAAGACTTTCAATTACGATGTGGCGGAGTGGGAGGGATTTGAACCCTCGCGACAGTTACCCGTCCTACACCCTTAGCAGGGGCGCCTCTTCAGCCTCTTGAGTACCACTCCATACCAAGAATACTTTTATAGTTTACCATATCTTAATTAGATAGTCAACGGTTTTATATTAGCTTTTAGTGGCTTTGAATTATGTTTTAAATAAATTTTTTAGTATTCTCTTTTTATAATGCCTATCTTTTTTTAAATTATTCCTTTTATAATTCATCGGTATTATATAGTTCATTGTTATGTAAGTTATTTTGATATTCATTTATTACGAGACTAGTCGTTGTTAAAAGCATACTGGCAATAGATGTAGCATTGATTAAAGCTTCTTTAATAACACTAGCAGGGTCTAAAACTACCGTTGTTGTAATATTTTCATAATTGTTGCTTTGTACATTATAAATAATTTCTTCCTTACTATTCTTTATTGTATGATAAATTTCTTCATAATTAAGGCCAGCATTATCCAAGATTGTTTTCATGGGTTCTAACATCGCTCTTTTTAATAGTTTATTCCCTAATGTTGTCTCATCCAAGGTTTCACTAATTAATGTAGCGCACATTCCTCCCCCTACTACAACTCCCTTAGATGCTTCACTAATCGCCCATAAAGCATCATCAAAGCGCATCTTCTTTTCTCTTCTTTCCGTTTTTGTATAAGCTCCAACTTTAATGACCGCACTTCCTTTATTAATCATAGTTAAACGCTTTTCTATAAATTCTTTATCGCTATTATTATTCTTAATATCTTCATTTAATGCTAAAATACGATTTTTGATATCATTATTAAACTTAAACTTAATAACGATTTTTTCTCTATTAATTATGGCGTTAGTGACATTACCTAAATCAGTATAACTTATATTATTTAAATTACTAATAATATTTCCCCCACTTATTGCTTCTAAATCTTGTAATATAGAAGTTCTTCTCATTCCATATATATCATTTGTAAAAAGGTAAATATCAAGATTATTTTCCCGACTAATATTTAATACTTCTTCTACTAAGTAATTATTATAACTATTAGCAAGAATTATTAAAGGTTGTTTATTTTTAGCTATAAGAAGTTCATTAATAATTTCACTTAATAATTCAATATCTTCTATATGGCCATTCACAAGAAGAATCTTAGCATTATCCAAAGAAATATCTTTATCATTAGTTAAAAAATAAGGACTAGCGAGTTCACTATTTATGGTATATCCTTGATAATAATTAACACTTGTTATTTCTTCTTCTGTCTCTATAATTTCAATTGCGGATTTATTTAATATTTTTAAATATACTTCACTTATAATTTGCCCTATTTCGGCATCATTACTAGAGATTGTAGCAATATTTTGTAGTTCTTTAGCACCAGGTATCTTTTGCATATCATTAATTTTCTTTAAAATGGTTTCTAAAGATTTATGTAATTCTTCTTTAAGAACCATGGGATTAAGTCCTTGCTTTACATACTCTATCCCTTGATTAAAGATGCTTTGCAAAAACACTAAAGTTGTTGTTGTCCCATCTCCGACTTTCTCATTCGTTTTAATTGATGCTTCTTTAGCTAGTTCTAAAATCGTGTTTATAGTGGCATCATCACTGCAAATGTTTTCGGCAATAGTAACCCCGTCATTTGTAATAAAAGGAGTAAAAGTTGAATGGTCAATGATGGTATTGCTCCCCTTTGGCCCAAGGGTACTTTTAACTGTATCACATAAAATATTTATTGCTTCGTGCATTTTTGTATACAATTCTTCATTTCTAATAACTTTCTTCATCATTATCACTCATTTCCAATATGTTATGCCAATATTTCTTGGGCATAAAGTTCATCCGGCAGCTTTCATTTTTCCGTTCTTTTATAAAAATCGTATTATAAAAAGTAACCCATAATTTTTCGATTTCTTTTTCTTTATCATCAAGGGCTAAATCCTTTAAATTAAAATCATTGGTGCTTGCAATATAAAAATTTTTTTTGTTGTATACGCTTATTATTTGCCTTTTCTCATCTTTTATAAGCCAATACTCATTTTTAAGTCTTTTTTGAAAATGACAAGATATTATTTCTAAGACATTATTATCTGGAGCAATCGTGGCGTACAAAACATGCTCTTTTAACTCTTTAAAACGTAAAAAGCCTTTAAAACGATGAGCTTCATTCCCTACTTGTTTACTTATTCTAAGTACTTCACTAACGCATTTTAAATTACGCATCTTTGGTAAATTTTCTCGATACTTAAAATAATTTAAAAGATAATAAAAAATAATTAATTCTTTATTTTGCACGGAAGATAAATAGACATAGTATACCAGGTGCATGTTATAAGAGCCAAAGTAATCATGAAACTTAGAAATAATGTCTTTCTTATTAGGCAAATCTAAGTTTATTACATAATCAAAGAGATTTGCATTATATGTCTCATCATGAATATTATCTGGTTTAATTTTGTTTTTTAATAAGTAAGCAATTAAATTTAAAAGTTCATTAAATGAACCATTATATATGTAAACTCGATTCATTAGAATAACCTCAACTGTTCTAAATGTTCTACTTGGGTATTGGGATTTATTTCCCCTAATACTAAGTTTCCCTCAATAAATTTGGCATTAAATAAACTACTATCAATGTTATAACGACCATTTAACGTGATAAAATAATTAGCTCTTTTTAACACTACTCCCATCTTCTTTAAATCATTAAAGGTAAGCTTAAAATGTTTACGAGAAGCAATTATTCTTTTGGCACTCGTGGGACCAATGCCTGGTACTTTAAGTAAATCGCGCATACTACAAGTGCTAATTTCTTTTGGAAATTCATCTAAATGTTGCAAACTCCAAGATGCTTTAGGGTCAACCAATATATTAAAATTAGGGTGTTTTTCATCAAGTAAATCCCCTACTTTAAAGCCATAATAACGAAGAAGCCAATCCGCTTGGTATAATCTGTTTTCTCTTTTCAAAGGCGGTATATTAATGCTCGGTAAATTTTTACCATTATTGATGGGAATATAAGCAGAATAAAAGACTCTTTTTAATTTATAATTATTATACATACTTTCACTTTTTTGCATAATATTTAAATCGGTCTCTTTCGTTGCCCCAATAATCATCTGGGTGCTTTGTCCCGCAGGAACATAATTTTTATTACGGTTATCCCGCACATAACCCATAATTTTACTAACTTCACCCTCTTTTTTATTTGGGGCAAGCAATTTTAAACCCGATGATGTAGGTAGTTCAATGTTAGCACTCATTCTATCGACAAGACTACCCAACTTTTTTAAATAAACTTCACTAGCCCCGGGGATAGCTTTGGCATGAATATAACCCCCAAAATGATATTTATTTCTAAGCAAACTAATGGTTTTAATTAATAATTCCATCGTATAATCAGGCGACTTAATAATACCTGAACTTAAGAATAAACCTTCTATGTAATTACGGCGATAAAAATTCATTGTAATGGCACAAACTTCTTCAGGCGTAAAAAGGGCTCTTTTGATATTATTACTGCGACGATTTAAACAATATTTACAATCAAAAATGCAAATATTCGTCATCAATATTTTTAGTAAAGATATACAACGACCATCTTTCGCAAAAGAATGACAAATCCCGGCATAATGAGCATTACCAA
Source organism: uncultured Bacilli bacterium (assembly GCA_947626125.1). GTDB lineage: Bacteria > Bacillota_I > Bacilli_A > RF39 > UBA660 > SIG200. The sequence continues at coordinate 17,054 of CANQRA010000016.1, read as the reverse complement.
TGGCACCATTATTACCGTTAGATTGCCTTTTGCTGCCACTTGAAGAACATGACGCATCATATTTAGCACTATCCGCAAGAATACTTAATTTTTCTTTTAGTTCCATTTTTATCACCCTAAAAGTATTATAGCAATAAAAAATATTAATTGCAATCATTTGTTTGCAATTTGTAAAAATTTGCCAAAAAAACTATATAATTTCTTATATAGTCTAACTTACTAATAAATCTCTAATTGCGGCGATATTTTCGTTTTGAATAGAAATATAATCATTTGTTTGGTCACTATTTGTTATCATATCATTAATAGTAATTATTTTGGCTTTATTATTATTTACTAGTTCTTTTATTAAATCCGTTTCTTTATCGCTAGTTAATTTTAATATAGCATTATATTTCGTTTTAAATTTATTTTTTAAATCATCGATGGCACTCGTACTACCACTTTCTTCTAATTCCTGTAAACATATAACATTAAAACCATAATTCTCTAAAAACTTTAAAGCCTTGCTACTAACCACTAAAGTATTATTTTCTAAAGCTTTACTTTCTTCCGCAATACTTCTCAAATCAGCATCCATCCATGATAATTTAATAAATAATTCATTATATAAATTATCAATGGCTTCTTCTTTAACGGCATTATCTAAATACTCTTTAAAAGCATTTTTTACATTCTTAAGCATATTTATATAATTATTTGGGGCTAACCATAACTCCCTAAAGTCATTAACAACCTCTAAACTGTAATTATCTTCATAAGTACCATCAATAATTAAAATATCTTTATTTTTTTTAATTAATGTTCGAGCAATATCTTTTTCATTGGCATAGCCTAAATGAATGAATAAATCACCTTTAGCATAAGTATCGATTTGTTTTTCCGTTAAAGAATAAGTACTTAAATCGACACCATCAGGATAAATACTTTCAATAGTACTATTATTACCATATAAATAATTAGCAATGTAGGTTAAAGGATATACAGTTGTATAAATATGCGCATTATCTAAATTTTGATGATTTATATCACAACTGCATAATAATAAACTACCTAAAAATAACATAAATAATTTTAAAATTTTCATTTAATCAAATCCTAATCTTTATCCATTATAGCATATAATCCCCAAAAGAAAAAGAGTTATCTTGTTAAAGGCAACTCCAATATATCTACTAATTCTTTATTATTATCATTGTTACAATCTTCATATATAGAAAAGCACATATCATCTTGATACCAATACTCATATAATTCTGTGCTAAAACCCGTGGAAACTAAAGTATAACCTAAAGGTGCTTTAATAGTAATGGAACCATCTTCATTATAGGTAACAATAACATCCACTTTCTTTGCCGACTCATCAATTTGCCCATTTACGATTTTTACTGCTATATAACCCGGATAAATATAAGAATTAGTACTCTTACAATTAACTTTAAAAGTGATACTCCCATCAAAATTAATGACTTTTTGGTCTTCAATATTCGTGGTTCTACTCTTTAAATTAATATCTTTATAACTAACTATGACATCTCTTCCCAGTTCTTGGAATTCTTTTTGCATTCTTTCTTGTTGATGTTTAATGCCCTTCCCCTTTTCATAACTTTCTAAATAATAGGTAATTGGACATATTTCTTCCGTATGTTTAGTTGTTAATTCCTTATAAGCAATATTGATGCCGTTGATGCCTCCACTTATCATTGCCGTATATACTAAAGCAATGCCACCATATAAAATGATTTTTTTCCTTTTTGTCTTTTCCATGTTTTCCCCCCATGTAACATATAGTTTAAGAAAAAATACTTATCTTGTCAAATATTTTTTTCTATTTATAATTTCTATTTCTAGCATTAGTAATGTTAAGGATAATAAAGCTCCTCCAATAATATCACTTGCAAAATGAGCTCCAAGATAAATTCTACTTATCCCTACTAAAACGGGAATAATACCCAGAATAATACTTAAAAAGATTTTTATTTTTTTATTTACATTACTTTTGATTAATAAATATAACAAAACGCCATATAAAGATACCGCGGCCATCGTATGACCAGAAGGAAAACTAAAAGACTTTTCCGTTACTAACTGTAATACTTGGGGTCTATCTCTTCTAATAATCAGTTTAACGACATTATTCATAACTGTCGATAAAATGATGACTAGAGCTACAATAAAAGCATAATTTTTCTTTTTTAAAATTAAGAACAGAATAAAGAAAAAAACGGATAAAATAATGATAAATAATGTACTTCCTAAAAAGGTAAATACATGATGCATATTCGTGAAGAAATCATTCATCTTTAATGTTACTAAATTATAGCAATAAGTATCAAGGACATCTAAAATACTAGCCTGAAAAAAGACAAGTAAACTTAAGACAATAAAACAAACTCCTAATATAATAGCTATCATAATTCTTTTATTCTTCATGTGTTTCATAAGCCCCTTTAAAGACAAATTCTCTTTGAATAACTAAATTAATAACCCAAATAATTGTATCAACGATAACTTTAATAATCACCACGGGAATATTGAGTAAACCATATAAATAAGTCACGAAACAACCCGATATAAACATCATAGAAATAACTAATAAATAGTATTTAGCCAAAGTTGGAATACTCATATTTTTAAAGATTAAATTAGAATTAATAATGTAATTATAAATAGAAGAAACAATTCTGGCTAAGATAGTCGCAGCTAAAATCTTTTGATTTATTTGTAAGATATTAAAAATACTACAAAATAAGATAATATCTAAAATAAAAGAACTAAAAGAAGCTAAAAAATATTTTAAAAATAATTTATAAATAAGTATAGAATCTTTTAAAGGATTGAAATGACTATTAGCATTACTATTTAAATAAATTGTTTCTATTTCTACTTCTTTTATTTTAATACCTTCTTCTTTAGTAAAAATCAACATATTTGTTTCATATTCATATCTTTCACCCGCTAAATCCATGAAAAGAGTCATTAAATTTTTACTAAATCCTCTTAATCCTGTTTGGGTATCACTAATATTTAAACCAATAAATATTTTAAAAATATTCCGTGTTATTTTATTGCCATATTGACTTTTCGGTGGCACATTTTCTTTATCAAAATCCCTTACTCCCAAGATTAATTTATCTTTATTTTTAAGGACTTCTTTTGCTATTTTCTTAATATCTTTCACACTATGTTGTCCATCACAATCACATGTGACACAGCCTAAAATATCAGGATAATTATTTAAAATATAATTAAAAGCGTTTTTAATGCCTCTTCCCTTTCCTAGATTGATATAATGTTTTATGACAATAATCCCTTGCTTTTCTAAATCATGAAAAAATTTATCATAAACACTTTTCGAGCCATCATTAACAACTAAGATATTCTCAAAATCTTTTTTTAATTCTTTAATAAATTTAAGCATTATCTCTTCATCCGGGTCAAGCGTTGGTATTACAATAAAAATCTTATCCATTTTTTTTCTTTTCTCCTTTTCTTAACTTACGACTAACATTAGTTAACCATAAGTATTCATTATCACGGTCAATTTCTTCAATATCTACTCTCTCTTGTCCAATTAAAGCCCTTTCCAAGTCATTTATCATTTGTAAAGCTTTTTCATATGTATCCAGATGTTCAATAATGATTAAAGATGATTCCAAGCTACTAATTTGTAAATCTAACTTATTTAAGATTTTCTCTTCTTGATAGATTTCTTCATTAATACTATTAATAGTTGGATAATCTTTCTTGATTTTTTTAATTGGCCGTCCTTGATAATATTTTTCAAACTTACCAATAATAAAGCCATTACTACTTAGAACAATTATTAAATTAACAATCAATTTAGAGATATGGGATATAGAAAAAGCATTAACTACTTTAAGCAAAATAACATTAAGCAAAAGATTAAAAATTAATTTTAAAATAAAACGGTTCTTTTTCTTTTCATAATCATTATATTCTGCTAAATCTTGTCTTAATTCCGTTAATTTTTGTTCTTCTTCCCTTTTTGCCTTTTTCGTATCCTTAATACTATTTCTATTTAAAGTCATCTCTTTTTGTCGACTTTCTTCTTTAAGTGTATACTTTTCTTTTAATTCATCTAAATAATTTAATAATATTGAAGTATCCATAAACCCCTACCTTTGAATAGATTCTGATTTTACCCATTTATAACCACCATTATAATAGATAAAGTAGAAACGGTCATTTAAAATATCTACTTTATCTTTATAGCTTACGACCATATTTTTTTCTAAATGGACATCAACACTAAATACACTATCGTTATAGATAATAAAGTTTTCTAATTTTTCATTACTAAACCGTGGGTTTCTAAAAGTATGCGTAGCGACCATTAATATATCTGCACTGCGACTAAACGAATAAGCCCGGTCATACAGAACGGTATCCTCTAACATATAAGGTGTAAGTTTATATAAGCCGTGGCGTTCACCACCTAAATCATCAGTTAAAAATAAACTATAATTTTCCGCTAAAGAAAGGATATCAAGGACAGGATTTTTTAAGTATTTATTTGCTTCTTCCAAGGTATCTACTTTAATACACTCCCGATTAACATTGATTTTATTACCATTTAGTTTATATTGTACTTCCTTATCATTCTCATCAGTAATCTTAATTTGGGGTTCATAGACTAAATTTTCGATAGTATAAATATTTTTCTTATCGACAGCAATAAATTTAGTTAAATCTTCAAAGCCTTCTAAATCACTACTTTCAGTAATATAATCACTTCCCACTAATTTATCATTAATATATAATTTATAAGTCTCGGGTATAGTAATTTCATATGTATATAAACCATGAGAAAAATAATTAATATAACTTTCTATCTCCCATTCATTAGAAGTTAAAATTCCCATTACTTTATATTCTTTTTTCTTTTTTAAAGTAACTTTACTAATTAAAACATCATGATTATATATATCATATACATAAGTATCATCATGACTTTCTTTTTTATTTTCTTCATAACTTAGACTATCGCTTTTATATAATTTTTTTATGCCATCTTTTATTTTCACATTATCTTTTTCTAAAGCACTTATTTTAAATAAAGATTCGCTATTTTCATTATCTAGTGCGTCATTTTTAATTAGATAATTAATGTAATTTTCGACTAAATTTCTTTCATAAAGCACAAGACTGCGATAAGTATAGATTAAAAAAATACTAATCAAAGAAGCAATGATGATGCTAAAAATAATAATACTTTTTTTATACTTGCTCATAAATTACCTCTTTTCGACAATAAAGCCAGTTGGCAGATTCCATGATGAATTGGAATAATAAAATGTAACCGAAGTCATTTCAAATTTACCATCATAATACATACTAGAAGAAGAACCCCCATCAATGTTGGCGGCATTAACAGCTCCATATTCACTCATAATATTAATTAAATCTTTCGCAGTTGCTCCTAAATGTCCATTTTTACCCCGGCCATCCGTTACGAGTAAAAGCACCGTTCCATCACTTCTTTGTCCAATTGCAGTCCGCGGATTAGCCCCACTTCCTGAACCTTTTGCTTCTCTTTTTTCCCCATTAATAATTAATTTGACAAAATGATTATTGGCATCACTTGCTTCTTCTTGAAAAGCCACCGCATCTCTTATTTTTTCCTCTTTAATAACTTGTTCTACTTCTTGCGCATTTTTCCCACTTAAATCAATAATTTTTAAAAGATTATCTTCATTAAACCCAATTAAATGTAACCCTCTTATGCCATAAGGGTTATTGTACTCAATATCACCATCTTTAACAACTAAACCTAAAGGTCTTCCCCCTTTATTGCTATCTGAATAATAAAGTCCCCCATTAATGCCGGCGATGGCGTTATTATCATTTACTAATTTATCGAGGGTAACGCCTTTTTCTTTCCAAGCTCCATCATAAATCGTTGCTAATTTTACGCGGGATGGGTCACTAATAATAAGCATTTTCGCATAATAAGTACTGCCATAGATTTCTTTTAATTCAATGGTATCTTTATTTTCATTATCACTTATATTAATTAAGTTATCATCTACTTCCGGAGCAAAAGCGGCCATGCTATTGGCGTTAACTATTTCTTCGACAGCTTCATCACTCATAAGCATTCCGACGACAAATTTAAGTTGACCTGTTTCAAGCATCGTCGTGACAAATAAATTACGGGCATGAACACTAGGCCCATAACAAAATAAAAGACCCATGCCATATATAGCAATGAATAATCCCCCAATAAAAATACCAATAAAACTAAATATTTTGCCAATTATCTTTAATATTTTCATATTTTACATCCTTACTAACATACAAAAAGAATACCATATTTAATATTATTCTTCAAGAACTTTATTTATTTTTATTGCAATATAAATAAGAAAAAAAGCCCATATGAATATGAACTTTATAACTTTTCTTTTAAGGAATTAAATATTTCATAAAACTTCATCCCATTAGAGGCTTTAATAAATAATGCATCATTTTCTTTTAACATAGTTAATAAATTATTTAAAGCCTCTTCATTATTTTTAAATTCATAGATATTTTCTTTATTAAAGCCTAATTTGAGAGCTTCAACTTTTATGTATTTAGCTTCATTACCCACTAAAAGTAATAAATCGATGGCATTATCATAAACACATTTTCCTACTTGTCTGTGTAACTCTTCACTATAATCGCCTAATTCCAGCATATCTCCGAGTAAAGCAACTTTACGGGAATTTTTTAAATTATGCAAATAATTAAGCCCTGCTTTCATGGAATCTAGGGAAGCATTATAAGCATCATTAATTAAAATGATACCTTTTTTATTAAATATTTCCATTCTCTTTTTTGTTAAAGATAATTTATTGAGACCATTAATAATCGCTTCTTTTTTTAAACCCAAGGCCATACCAACCGCAATAGCACCTAAACTATTTAAAACAAAATGTGCCCCAGGAGCATTTAAGTTAATGTGGTAGACCTCATTGTTTATATTAAGAGAATATGTACTATTAAATTCATTATTAGTTATATCATAAGGCATATATAAAGATTCATTTTCCATACCATAGGTAATAAAGTTGATCTTATCTTTATTTTCCAAATAATATTGATGTAATAAATCATTATCATTATTAATAATTAAAGTTTTATTAGTCATGCCATCTAGAATTTCTAGTTTAGCTTTTAGAATATTCTCTCTTGTTTTTAACGTTCCAATATGCGAAGTACCAACATTGGTAATAATCCCCATGGTTGGTTTGGCTATCTTAGACAAAGTACTAATGTCTCCTAAAGCATCCATGCCCATTTCTAAGACTAAACAATTTTCATCTTTTAAAGCAAGGATAGTTAAAGGTAAGCCTATTTCGTTATTATAATTACCTTCTGTCTTTAAGACATGATATTCTTCACTAAGAATGCTTGCCACCATATCTTTAGTACTGGTTTTACCAACACTTCCGGTAATTCCAATCACGGGTATATCATATAAATCTCTTTTATATGCGGCTAATGTTTGTAAACATTTAACAGTATCTTTAACTAAAACAATAAATTTATCGGCATATTTTGCTAAAACTTCTTTATTTAAATCAATGCAATCATTTAAGATACACCCCTTAGCCCCTTTATTTAAGGCTTCTTCATAGTAAATGCTTCCTTCAATAGACTCTCCTTTAATACCAACATAAATATCATTTTTTTGCATTGTCCTCGTATCTTTCGAAAAATTTTCTAACACTTCATCTTCATTACCTTGAATTAATTTTCCATCACATAAACGAATTAAATCTTTTAAATAAATTTTCATTAACTTTCCTCCTTCAAGTTATTTAATATTATATCATATAGCCTTTGGTTTTCTTCTTCTAAGGACAAATTTCCAACTTTAAAGGGAGGCAAAAAAGTTATTTTTAAATTTTTGGTCCGAAATTTATACTCGCCTTTTATAGTAAAAGGGATAATAGTAGCCCCTGTTTTTTTGGCAAAGGAAACGGCCCCTAGTTTAAATGGTTGCAGAATATTATCTGTTTTATTACGCGTGCCTTCCGGAAATAATCCTAAAGCTTTATCATTTTCTAAAACCGCCATGGCTTGGTTTTTGGCTTCATCATCATGTATTTTTCGATTAACCGGAATACAATGGACCATTTTAAAAAACCAACTAACTTTTTTATTTAAAAAATACTCTTGTTTAGCCATAAAATGAATAGGTCTTGGAGTTTTTAAAATCACAAGACATTGGTCCATTAGATGAATATGATTACCACAATAAATGACGGGACCCTCTACTTTTGCGTATTCTTGATTGACACATTTAAAAGGATAATAGAATTTAAAAAGGAGACCTAAAGGATACTTTAAAAAGTTATACCAAAACATATCCACATCATATGGATATGTTTTAAACATAATACAAATAATATATATACATAATAAAATTAATAAAATATACACTACAAACATATAAACCTACTTTTTTAATAATTCTTCTTGCAAAGCTCGATAATCAGTCTTAGCCATTTTCGTCTTCGGAAATTCTTTTTTATAAATATATTCTCTTGGTAACATATAATGAGCTAAATTAGCTTTAGCATAATCCATTATTTCTTTTTTCGTTGTATAGTTTTCTAAAACATCATCTTTTAAAATAATAAAAGCTTTAGCTATTTCTTTTTTATATGGATGGGGAACTCCAACTACACAAGCATCTTTAATCAAAGGATGGTCTTTTAAAACTTTTTCTATATATTCAGGATAAATATTATACCCTGAAGAAATTATAATTCTTTTCATTCTTTGAACGTAAAATATTACCCCATCATTATCAATATAACCTAAATCACCGGTGGCAATATATAAACGCTTATCTTGATATTTTTGTAAGGTTTTTTGCGTTTCTTTTTCATTATTTAAATATCCTTGCATGACAACAACGCTGCTGAGCCAAATTTCGCCTACTTCGCCAACTGAGCATTCTTTTTTGGTTTTAGGGTCAATAATGCGGACAATATTCCCTGGAAGAGGAATACCAACACTCCCTAACTTATCACTGCCTTTAGTTCCAAAAGTAACTGGACCACAAGTTTCCGTCATACCATAGCCTTGAACTATTTTTGCCTTTGTATTATGTTTCTCTAAAAATTCATTTATTTGGGCATTTTTTTGACTAGATAATGAATCCCCTCCACAAACTAAACATTTTAAGTAAGATAAATTGGCATTTTGTAAATATTTATTATTTATTAAAGCTTCATACAAAGTAGGAACTCCTAACAAAAAGTTAGGCCTATACTTATTTAATAATTTATCAAATCTTTTAGCATCAAAGGTTGGTACTAATATTGTTATAGCTCCCCGACATAAAGGAATAAATAACCCCACAACCAAACCTAAACAATGAAATATCGGAATAACTAAAAGCAAAGAATCGCCAATAGAAACATCAGGAAAAAATATTTTTGCTTGTTCATTTACCCCATTAACACTTTTATTTGCAAGCATAATACTCTTAGGCATACCGGTTGTTCCTCCACTATGCAAAATTAAAGCTGTGTCATTACCTCTAACTTTACAAGTAATGCTTCCTTTATAATAGTTACCTAAATTAAGAAAATCTTTCCAAAATAAATAAAAATTATTTTTTATTGGTTTTTCTTCTTTTCTTCCTTGGGTTACATTATATAAAGAATTTAGAAATAAGGGCATTGAATCAGAAGGGCTAGATATAATTACTTTTTCTACATTTGTTTCATGAATAATATTTTTAATTTTACTATAACATTGATTTAAAGCAACCAAAATCTTACTATTAGTACTTTTTAGATAATCTTTGATTTCTTCTTCGGCTGACAAAGGATGAATCATTTCCGCAATAGCCCCAATTTTATTAATAGCTAAAAGGAGAAAGACCGCTTCTGGCGTATTAGGTAAACATATGGTTACAACATCTTTTTTGAAAACCCCTAAGGCTTTTAAACTTCTAGCACATTTATCGACGGTTTCAAATAAGACTTTATAAGTGATTTTTCGCCCAAAATAATTAAGGGCATAGTTATTTATATAATTAGCACTTTGTTCTTTTAAATAATCATATATCGATAAATCAGGTACTTTAATACTTAATTCATTTTCTTGATAGTAATGTTCCCATAAAAATTTTTCTTGCATAAGCATAACCTCTTTTATTATTTAATTATACAATAAATTATATGTTTAAACAATGAAATAATGGTGAAAAAAAATAGATGTCTTAATAAACATCTATTTCTAAACTTAAAAAATTTGATAATAAACAATTCGCAAAAACGACGATACTTTCCCAAAAACTATTACAGCTTTTCCGATGTCTAGATACACACAACATTGATATAAATTTAGACTCTTCGTTATTAAACTAATAGCCTTAAATTTATAACACATACATTGTATCAATTATTTTGCATTTATGCAAGGGGAAAATGAAAAAAATTTTAATTTGACATTTTTAATGTCAAACGTATTATCTTCTTTTTCTAGTAAATCCTTTAACATTCTTCATTAAATCATCATACATATAATGAATATATAATTTTTTCTTATTGCCATTTACATGTTTAACAACATTTTTATTTAAATAATCCATCTCAAAGATAGGGAGTTTATAATCCAATCTTTCGCCATTATTTAGTGTAACAATAATATTTTGTAAGCCGAGTTTAATACTATGATAATGCCTCTCATCGGGGTGAAATTCATTTAAAGGAAATCCTTTTAATATTTCTTGGAAATACTTTTCTCCATATGCTAAAGCTTCTTCATTAATACAGATAGTTTGCAAATCATGAGTATTTAAAGCATTGCTATCTACCCTTTTTAAACTAGATGGAAGATTCAAACTAGTAAAAAGTTGCTTACTTAAAGCATACCCTGTAATACTTACGAGTCCTTCGTTTAAAACAATATCTTTTAATGGTATATCAATAGTACCTTTTATGTGTCTTAAACTTGATGGCAGTACCAGAATTTTATTTTGAATATTTTCCTTAATATAGTTAAAAAGAGCCATATCTCTTTCCCGCGGTATACTGAAATTATAATCGATGCCTCTTAGGTCACTTATACCTAAAGGGAGATAAAAATAATCTTCCGTTTGAACACGATGCTTTTGGTAAAGAAAATAAAACTTAGCTAACTCATCAGGAACTATTTCCGTCTCATCATTATAATTTATTTTAATATCTCCTTTAATAACTCCAAAATATTTTAATAATAAAGCAGTTCCTAAATTAATAAAGTTTCTATCATAAGTAAAGATACCCTCAGCTTTTAATATGTTCTCATCTGTAATTATAAGGCTATCTTTAAGAGTAATATCTTTAAAAATTTTTGCTAGTTCATCATCTTTAGGGAACATATTACTAATAAAGAAATTTTGCACAATAATATTTAAAAAGCTAAGTAAAAAACTACTGTTCAATACTTCTAAAGTTCTATTATGACCATTTTCATCTATAAATATATTTCTTAAAATATTTAGCATTTCATTATAGTCCTCGCCTTTTATTTGGTCTAGGGTCGATAATGTTTCCTTTAATATTTTATTAATCTTATCATTTGTAATTTGCAGATAATAGTCTCTTTCATCTTCATCATCTACCCTATTAAAGAAAACATTGCTTAAGGAATTATTACTTAATAAATAAGTTCTATACTTTAAATTATACAAATTATAAAAATCAGCATTCGTTATGACCATATCTTTTATTTTGGCTAAATATTTTATTTTATAAGAAGCACAAATATCATCTTCTTTAAAGTCTCTAGGCATATGGAAGTAATTTTTATATCTATTAATTAAATCATCTATTTGCTTCAAGTCGATAACTATATGGGTACCTAATAACCAAAAATGCCATTTTAATTCATCACTAGTGTTTTTGCATTGAGCATAGTTATCATTGATAAATTCATCGAGAGCTTTTTCGCTTCTTATAACTTTATCTAATAATTCTTCTAATTTCCCAGCTACTCCACTTTCTTCTGGTATATCAAATAAGCTAGCTTCTAGTGTTTCATAATTAAAAACATTTTTATTAAATAAAGCAAACATAGCTTGCAAATTATTTAATCTTTCGATTAATTCATCATAAATTCGTCTAAATATAAATGCAAAAAATGAATTCATTAAGTAATAATTATTTGTGAATTTATCATATTTAGAACCACCAATGTAGGAAAGTTCTATTTCTATATCGGTAGTCAACTCATCATAATGAAAAATAATCTTTTCTAGCTTTGATTTATACAAATTATCCGCTCTTATAAGGTTAAAATTATCTTTAAATAATTCATAACTTACGGTAATAAAATTACTTAGTTTCCGATTATTAAATTTCATCGATTTTAAAGTTTCAAAATTAAAAACCGAGCTTTCAATATATTCCACGGTACTAGGAATTGTAACACTATCAAAGGTTTGATTAGCAAAAACATCTTTTTGCAAGTGTACTAATCCCTCATTTAGAATAACTTCTTTAACTTGACAATTGGAATTAAACATAGAACCAATTATCTTTTTTAAAGAACCAGGCAAAATAACTGTCTTATTATGAGAATTAGAACTTATAGCTTCAAATATTCCATATGTGTCGAAGTTATTACGAGGGGCTGTTCTATCTATTCCTTTTATACCATCGGGAAGATAATATTTATCACTATCTTTATTTACTTTGCCAAAAAACAATTTATAAAAAGTAATAAATGTTTTCTTTGTATAACTACTATCTCTTAATATAAGAAACATTCTTTCATAATAAGGTTTTTTTAAAGAAACATTTTCTTTAAAAAAGTAGTAAGTATTAAGAGGGATGTAATCTTCTAAATAAAATCCCCCATCATTATAAAAAGGTAAAGGCTCAGCTTCAAATAAAAATAGCATATGGTCTTTATAATTGTCATAAAGGGATGGCAGTTCACTTTTTTCTAGTGCCAATAATAAGTTGAATAAATAATTATCTTTTAATATATACCCATAATTTATTTTGCCATCGTTGCATTTTATACCATCAATTAATAAAGAAACAGCTTCTTCCAAATCCCCACTAAATAATTCATTGAAATATTCATTTCGTCCCATGATTATGTCTTGAACCATACTAAATATAACATTTTCATAATATTGTAGTTCTATTTTATCTGTTTCATCATCTATTGCTTCAACTATCCCATCTTTGCTTATGGTTAAGGCACTAAATTTTAAATTATATATATTTGTTAAATCACTTTCATCGACAGCAATATCTCCATATTCTAAAGAATCTCGATATTCATAAAATAAACGATATTTTCTTTCAACTTGTTCTATTCTTTTTAATAACTCTTCTTTATGTTCCATATCAAAGGCTATTTTTAATAAATTATCTATTTCATGATTTTTACTTTCAGCAGTTATTTCATTTTTATGGGTATAGGTGTATTCCTCTAATTTTTTCTCTAGAGTTGCCAAATCATTTAAAAGATATCTTAGGTCATCTCTTATTAATATTTGTTCATTTAAAGGTAATACTTGTTGTAACCAATTTAAATGTTGTATTTTTTCTTTTATTATTTCATACTCTTCTTCTTTTTCTTCTTCACTTGGTTCATAGTTATATTTACTTTCACTTTTGTATCTTTCAATATTACTTATAATACTTACTTCTAGGGAATATAAAACATTTAATGATAAACATAATCTATTTATAACATTATCTAGGGCTTCTTTTTTCTTTTTACTTAGAAATAATTCTTTTCTTATTTCACTTAGAGCAATAAGTCTACCTGTTACTTCACTTTGTAATTTATTAATATCATTTTTATATAAATCTAATTTATCTCTATTTACTAAGTAATTAATTCGAGCTTCAACGCTTTTTTCTCTTATTTCATCTTCTTTAATAGAAATATTAAATAATAATTTAACAGCCATTTTAATATGATTATTAAGTTCATCAGCTTCTAAATATAAAGGGTCATAGTCTTTCATAGAAGATAAAATCTTATGATATTCATCTTTATAATAATTAACTAAAGTATCATTATTAAATTCTTTTCTATTAGGAATTTTAATAATATCAAGAGGGCGTACTAATTCATTAGTATCTGTTATTTTCTTTTTGAATAAATTTTTAAGTTTTTCGATTACCTTCATAAGCACTCCCATAAATCGTCCTTATTATACCATCAATTTAATAATATAAAAAGAAAAGACTTGCTAGACTTTAAGTCAAATAATTAATCTTTATCTTTTTCTTGCCCGCCCTTTAATTCTTTTCATAATATCTTCATAAATATAGTGAATACATAAATTTTTTTTACTATAATTTAATTTAGCATATTCTTTAGGATAAGTATTGTCATCTATAAAGTCTTCTATTTTATATTCTAAAGGTATCTCTTCTCTAAATGAAACGTTAATAGCGTGCAACCCAAGGCGAAAACAATTGCCTTTATGTTTGTCATGCTCCTCAATTAAAGGGAAACATTTTAATATTTCTTGCAAATATTCTTCTCCATTTTCTACTAAAGCATCTTCTTTAATAGTTATCTCTTGCAATTTTTGGGTATTAAAAGCATTTTCGCTTATTTCTTTTATAGTTGCGGGAATTACTAAACTATCAAAATCTTGCTTAGCAAATACACTGCCTTTTAAAGTAGTTAAACCTTCAATTAATATAATATCACGAAGTGGTATATCAAAGGCACCCTCGATACATCTTAAACTTTTAGACGTCATTAAAATGTTATTTTGTGCATTCCTTTTAATATAGTCGGCAAGAGCTATATCTCTATCGGTTGTGGGAGAACCCGTTCCCATTACCGTAGAAACTTCCGAAATTTTCCAAATATCTTTTATAGATGTTATACCTTCAGGCATAAAAAATAAACAACCTTTTCTCCGATATTTTAAATAAATAAAGTAAAATTCAACTAAGCTTTCTGGCATATTAAACACTTGACCTTTATAAATAAAACTAATATCTTCATTTAAAACATTAAACTTTTTAAATAGTAAAGCACTTTCTAAATTCATTAAATTTTTATCATAAGTAAATATTCCTGCCTCAGAAAGACGTTCTTGATCTCTAATTATAAGTCCATTACTAGGTGTAAGGCTTTCAAATAATTTATCAAGTTCGATTCCTCCAAATCTTGCTCCTAATTTTTGGTTATGAGCAAAATCATCTAGGGGTAAAGCATTTAAAAGATTTAATAAAAAATAATTATGCAGAATTTCTTCACATTTATAATTTCCTTTCCCATCTGTAAAAAAATCATCATAAAGGCTAGATATTTGATTAGCTTCATCATGGCCCAATAATCTTAATGCTCCATGAGCAGATATAATTTTATTATAAATTATTCTTCTATAATACTCTTTTTCTTTTGCATCATCTATTTGTTCAATAAATATATCACTAAATACCTCATTAGTTAGCATTAATGTTTTATATTTTAAATTATATAAGTTATAAAAGTCTTGGTCGTCGATAAGCATTTCTTTAATTTTAGAAAAGTATTTTTTTATATAAACAAGATAAAGGTTATAATCAGAGTCATCATCATGCTTGCTAAATTCTCTTAATATATAAGTACTATTTTTAAATTCTTCTATTAAACAATTTATTTCATTTAAAATTTCTTCTTTATTTTCATAAGTAAAAATATTAGGACTTTGCGATTTTGCAGCTAATAAAGAAAATTGATGGATTAATTTTTTCCTTTTCTTTTTATACTTATCATAATTATGATTAATGAATTCTTCGAGAATTTTTTCTGTTTCTATAACTTTAGTTATTAATTTATCTAAAGCATCAGCAACAACACCAATATTTATTGTGCAGAAATGCCAATCATTCAATTTTTCCATTAAAAATTCTTCGGAAACATTAATATCAAATAGTTGGAGCATTACTTTTAAATTTTTTAATCTTTTCATTAATTTATTATAGATTTGTTCAAACACAAAAACATAAAAAGAATTTTTTAAATAACCATATGTTTTATTACTAAATGATACTAATGATATTTCAATATCCATGGCTAAGTCATCATAATGAAAAATGATATCTGATAATTTTGAATAAATGTTATCATCTTTGCGATAAAAATTGTTCTCCAGCATCTCATCACATAACTTTATAACCTTAGATAGTTTTATATTATTAAATGTCACAAATTTTAATGAATCAAAATCAAAGGCGGTTCTATCAATATATTCAATGGTGCTAGGAATAGTTACGCTATTAAAAGTTTGATTATAAAAAACTTTTTCTCCTAAATTTTTTAAGCCTTCATTTAAAACAACACTAGAAACTTGGCATGCTTTAGAAAACAAGGGATTATTAATAGCTACTAAGCTTTTTGGTAAATAGACAACTTTCCGATCAGCCTCTTTATCAAGAATAGCAAATAGCTCATTAAATTTTGGCTCATTATAATGAACTGCGGTATTAATTTTCTTAATGCCATCAGGTATATAATACTTTTTATTATTTTTGCTCATTTTTAATTGAAGCAATTCATAAAAATCATTAAATAAATTTTTTACAGCAGTTGTATTTCTATTAGTTGTCGGTTTACCGAATAATAACCTTAGAGGAATAAAATTTTTAAAAAAGAAAAATGTTTTTAGAGGAATAGTATCATTTAAAAGGAAAACACCATCAAAATAGGTTTCGGTACTATAATCTTCCGATGTAATTTTATAATTGTCGTAAAAAGAAGGTAAGTCTTCCTTTTCTATAGCTAACAATAGATTTAATAAATACTTATTTTCGATTATTTCTGTATAATCTATTGCATCGTTACCACATTTTAATCCTGCCATTAATAAAAAAATGGCTTGTCTTATATCATCATTAAATAAATTATTAAAGTATTCATTTCGTCCCATGATTATGTCTTGAACCATACTAAATATAACATTTTCATAATATTGTAGTTCTACTTTATCTGTTTCATCATCTATTGCTTCAACTATCCCATCTTTGCTTATGGTTAAGGCACTAAATTTTAAATTATATATATTTGTTAAA
>CANQRA010000015.1 GCA_947626125.1 uncultured Bacilli bacterium | reverse complement strand
TATAGACACTTCCTTCCTTGTATGTTATTTTATCATATTCTCCATTTTTTTGTGTCTATATTTCTATCCTAACACCACATCTCCCATAAAACAAAGACTTATTAAAGAAAGAAAACTAATTATTTTTTGTTTATTTATTTTATTAACTAATTGATTTATTAAAGGATAAATTACATAAGTAATTAATAACCCTCCTATACCAAAACAAAAAGCACTTAAAAAGCATACTAATCCATCTATATTTAAAAACATTCCTGTGTAATCCCATAAACGCATTTTAAATAAATGAAGTAAGATAAAGCCAATAGAATACTCTACTCCTCCCGTAATTAAAAAAGAAAGTAAAAAAAGCAAAAGAGGATTATTTTTATATTTATTTATAAAGGTAAGAAAGACAGCACCGGTACCATAAACAGGTAACCAAGGGCCTTTAAAGAATCCATGACTAAATATTTTATGGGTATTAATATAATTTAATAATAATTCATAAAAGTACCCAAAAATACTACATATATAAAATAATAAGCCTATTTTTATTACTTTATCATCTTTCATTATCTTCACCATTATTAGTATTAAATAATAATCTTTTTTCATAATACCAATTACAACCAAGTATATAATTTTAAAAATAAACCAATAATAAGAAAGAAAGGTGGAGATAAAATGAATGAGAAGTATAGTAAAGCTCCAGATATTCTAACTGGAAAAGATTTAGATTATTTAAAAGATATGTTTGGTTGGCATCATTCAGCATATAAATTGATGGTTAATTCTCTCGATTATATCAATGATTCTAGTGTTAAAGATATGTTCAATGAATGCAACAAATTATTTAAAGAAAACATGGACCTAATAAGTAAAATAGCAAAGGATGGTGCCAATGAAAAGTAATAAAATATGTAATCCTAAAAAAGAAGTACCCGAAGGTATCTTATTAAATGACCAAGATTATATGACCATTCTTTTAAGCAATTTAAAAGAATTAACAAAAAATATGGCTATTGCTTTAACCGAAGCCTCTAATAGTAAACTTTATACTGAGTATAAAAGTATGTTTGATAATTTAATTAAACATCAAAGAGCATGTTATGAATTAATGTTTAAATTTGGTTGGTATTCCTTAGAACAAGCCGATGTTAAAAAGATTAGTACCTTAAGTAATGACTTAGATACTCAATTAAAAAATTTAGAAAAATAGCTTACCTACGGACAGTTTTTCAAAATAAATAAAATAGATATAACATACTAGCTATATCTATTTTCATTTTAAATTTGATTAAACAACCTTTTTTGCTATTATTAAATTATCAATATTATATAAACACTAGCAAAAATAATTGGAGGTTGTTTAATGATTAAATTATATAATGTTCAATCTGATATTACAAGTGGTTTTTCTAATTTTTTAAAATCTTCTATTCCTAATCTTAGAAAAACTCAACTTAATTTCCTTCCATCTCTTATGTTTGGCATGATTTATTCTGAGTTTGCGTAACTTATCTTACTATTTTTGGGACTGATTTTTCTAAAAAATCTAATTGCTATAAGAATATTAAATTAACTACTCATAAAATTTATATTATTAATGATAAGCGAATCAAAAAAAGGGTTATGTCTTTATTTAACACTGGACTTACTTTATTCAAAATTGCCTTTAATTCCTTTAATTATATTCGCTTACCCCTTACTTTTAAGCTTTATGACATTTAAATTTTCATAAAATTTCTATTTAAAAAAGTAACAAGAACATTTTCTAGATCTTGTTACTTGACAAAACTATTTTTTTACTTATAATATTAATCAATATGTTTGATGTATTTCTTACATCATTTACTCATTAGACACAGTTAAATTAATGGGACCTGTATTTCTTACATCATTTACTCCTAAGACACAGTTAGAATAATGGGACCAATGGGACCTATGCTTCTACAATCACGAACGGTGAATCCACAGTGCCATTTCCCGAACTAATTTTTGCTTTTTCAGATCCAAGATAGAAGACCGGGCGCACCGCAAGGACGCTGCCCAGACCGCCGCTGTACAAGTTGCCAGCCGGATACACATACCACGCATGGTAAGACCCGATGCTACCCTGACCCCAACGCGACATGGTCCATTCATATTGATAATCACTTGATTTTCCATTCTTACTTATATGTAACCAACTATTAACACATCCAGCAGATGATGAATAACAATTTGTAGTTCCATCTCCTTTATATGAATAGTAATAATCATGTATATACATTAATCCGATTTTAGCTTGTATTGTACTATTCCATGTGTACGTTCCTTTATTATATCCTGTATATGTTGATTTACTTCCTGTTTCAATTTGGTATATTTCATCTGCTGTTTTATCCGCTTCGTTCTTCGAACCATTCCATCCTATATCTCCATATAACCAGTCTGTGTCTTTTATCATGTTATACCATGTGTTATTTGGGTCATTTGTTATGTATTTTGCATTGGTTGTTGTACTATTTATAAATAAGTTTGTATTTCCACTTTGCCCTTGCGACGAGCCATTCATTGTTCCATTTAGTCTTTTAAATAAATTTGAATTTGGCCAAGTTATATCACTTGATGAAGATGAATGCCAGTTAAAATAGTTTGTACTTCCTTCCCATATTGCTGTATTTTTTATTAATTTTAAATCTCCTGTTTCTGGGTCAATTCCTATTATTCTGTACATGTATTCACTAGTAACATTCCCAGAGCAATCTTCTGCTGGGGTTTCTGTTCCAAAGCATATAAAGTTATCAACTTTATTATTGCATCTTCCATCCTTTGCATCACATCCTCCGACATATCGATATAAACCTCCTAATTCTTTAGTTACGTTTAACCCAGCAGGATTTTTAGATTTAACATAAGTTCCTGGGGACATCGAGGTTTTATAACTATTACTAATTACAGCTGATTGTCTACCAACTAAATCGTATACATATGCTTCAATTTCATATGATTGTAATTCATTTAGACCTGATACTGTACATGTTCCGTCTGTCTTTGCTTGTAGAATTTCTCCATCTTTTACTCGACAATACATTTTTGAAGTATCTATTCCACTTCCTGTTCCATCATTTCCACTAACTCCTACTGTTATACGGGTACTTGTACTTGAAACTAATGAAATAGTTGCTGTTGGATTATTTTCATCTAAGATTATACTATTTGATGAACTATTAGATACATTCCCTGCTTTATCTTTTATAAATGCATACATTATTTTCTTTCCATCACCTGTACTTAATTTTGGTTCTGTTGCAGTTATTGAATTGTTACTTCCACTTTTCCAATCACAATTAGTGCTACTGTTATTTGTAGTTATACAATATTTATCTATACTATTATCACTTAATTCTATTTTATATGTTACATTTTGATTTAAAGCATAACTTGTATCTCTTCCTGTTATTGTAAATTTACTTATGGTTGGTTTTGTTCTATCTACAGTGATTGTTTCTTGTTTTACTATTGAAGGATTTCCTACTCTATCTTTTATATATACATATACAGTTTTACTTTCTTCTCCTTCTGGTAAAGTTATACTCCCTGTATAATTTTTTGAACTATTTGTTGTTTTATATTCTAGACATATTTGATTTGTATTTGCACAAATACTTACTACATCATCATTTTCCCAAGCTGCGGTATAATTTATAGTATATTCATAGGTATATCCATTTTGTAATGTTTCTTTTTGCGCTCCTGTTCCTTTTAAAGTTAAATTACTTATGGTTGGTGCTGTTCTATCTACAGTTATAGTTTTACTCATTACACTTGATACATTCTTTGCTTTATCTCTTATATAGGCATAAATTGTTTTAGTTCCTTCTGTAGTTACTGTTATAGTTCCATTTATACTTGTTTTACCTTCTGTTTTCTTCCAGTCACTTTCATTACATGTAGTACTTCCTTCTTTAACACAATAATATACAACATCAGTGTCATTCCAACTAAAGTTATAATTTATATTGTAATCATATATATAGTCTGTTCTTTTTTTATTTTCTTTATCTAAACCATAAACACTCATACTTGTTATACTTGGGGCATCTTTATCTATATCAAAATACATTTGACAATATATTGATACTGTTGTTTCTAATCTTATTCTTCCTTCATCTGTTTGACTTACTTTGTCTTTTACTTCTGTTCCGTGATAATCATAACACTTTGTTCTACTTGTATTTAAAACATATCCTTTGGTTGGATAGTCATTATTTGGTTGTTTATCATATTGTGTTCTATCTTTTTCATTTTGCAAATATATACCAAAGTCATTTACATTGATATATTGATTATTTAGTTTATTGGTTTCTAAGGTATAGTTATTATTTTCTTTATGAGCATTATGTAATACAAGTATACTTACTATACTTGCTAAGGTCATTAAGATTATAAAATACTTATATTCTACTTTCATAAAACAACACCACCTTTGGTTGTTGTTTTATTTGTATTATAGACAATACCTATTAAGGTATTATTTTTATAATACCCCCCGAACTTGTCCGATAATTCCGATATTATGCATATTTTTTTATCCTTCCTATCATATATAGTATTTTTATTTACAAAAATATTATATAAAAATTCCCTACCCTTAGTCAACATTTTTTTGATTATTTTTCTTTTCTGTTTTATAATTTTGTTAAGGTGATATTCTTATGTATAAAACTGGATTAGATAGAAATCAACTTGTTCTTTTCCCTACTGCTTTAGATGATTTGATTGACAAAGACAGCATTGTCAGGGTTATTGACGCTTTTGTCGATTCTATTAATTTTGCTGATTTTAATTTTAAATATTCTCTTCCTAAGTCTAAAGGTAATAGACCTTTTGACCCAAAAGATTTAACTAAACTCTATTTATTTGGTTATAACAAAAAGGTTCGTTCTTCTCGTTTACTTATGTATTTTGCTAAAACTAATATTGAATGTATCTGGCTTCTTAAAGGCTTAACTCCTGATTTCCGTACTATTTCTGATTTCCGTAAAGATAATGCCGATAATCTTAAAGCTATTTTTTATGAATTTAATCTTTCTTTAAAAGATTTAAATTTTCTTTCTAATATTGAATCTCAAGATGGTGTTAAAATTATTGCTGTTAATTCTAAAGAAAAAAACTTTACTTTAAATAAAGTTGATGACCGAATTAAAAGAATTAAAAAACATATTGATGATTATCTTAATATGGTTAATTTTTATGATATTATCGATAATGATGAAAATCTTAATGAGTCTGATAAAGTTAAAAAACTTATTGATAACATTGATGAATTTATTAATAATGATTCTTCTTTTAATAAAGAACTTTATATTGCTGAATTAAAAAATTATATTGATAAACTTGGTGAGTATCAAAACATTCAAAACACTATAATGGAAAGTGGTGACACGCAAATATCTTTAACTGATAAAGAAGCTAAATTAATGAAAAACAATGGTAAATTTAATGTTTGTTATAACAATCAAGTCCTTGTTGATGAAAATCATTTTGTTACTGATTTTTTAGTTACTGATAAACCTGCTGATTTAGGTACCATTACCGATATATCTACTACGGCTAAAGACATTTATGGTTTTGAAACTTTGACCAACATTACTGATAAAGGTTATAATAAACGCGAAGATATAGTTAGTGCTCTTGAGAATGGCATTATTCCAGAAGTTACTCCTAGTAAAAAGCAAGATGATTTTTATTCTCTAGAAACTATTTATGAAGAAAATGAAATTACTGATGAGATGATTAATAGTTTAAATAGTAATGATATTCAAAAATGTTTACGAGCTGGCGTTATTCCTAAAGTTTACAAAGACAAAATAAAGGATATTGAAATTAAAGAAAAAAAGGTTGTGGAAAACCTTAATGAGGATATTGATGACAATGTTAGTGAAGAAGAATTAAGAGACAAAGCTATTAACAACAATTGCTTTGTTAGACATATTAAATCTGATAAAGTCTTTTGTCCTATGGGTGAAACTTTAAGAAAAAAATCTGTTAATAAATCATCTACTAGATACTGTAATAAACTTGCTTGTAAAAACTGTAAAAATCCTTGTTGTAATTCAAAATATAAAACTGTTGATTTTAAAAAAGGGCAAAGTATTGTTATTCCTAAAAATAATAATACTCTTAAAATTTCTAGGGAAAAAAAGAAAAAAACAAAAATCAAAATTGTTTGTTTCAATTTTATGATTGACAAAGACTTAATTAAGAAAAGAATGTCCTTATCCGAACTTCCTCACGCAATGTTAAAAAGATGGCGAGATGCTAGCTACGTTTTACTTAAAAGTAAAAAAAAGGTAACTGGAGAATGTGCAATTTACTATTGTGCAGAGAATATTTTGCATGCCAAAAATTTGATTGGTGTTGATAAATTAATTGAATATTTCCAAAATAAAAAGAAAAATTTACTAAAAATAGCATAATATTTCGTTAATATTATGCTATTTACCTATTTTTTTGTTATTTTATTTTTTTAGATTCTATTTTGGTTAATTTAAGATTACAAAATTGCTTATCATTTTGATTATCGGACGGCCTCCCCCCGAATTGCTAATTTTATGCCTTTCATAATCCTAATTCTCTCTTTCTATCTTTATCTAAATTCTACTATTTTTACCTTCCTTAGTCAAGATATAAACTTGTAAAATAGAGAATACTTGAAAACCACAGGTACAAAAAATAACACCTATAAATATAATATTATAGGTGATTAACATGCCAAAAAGGCCTAATCCAACATTTTATATTTTTTGTGCACTTGGTTTATGTATTTTAATTTTCTATCAACTAATTATCACTTTTATTTTACCTTTTCGTTATAATATCTTTATTTTAACCATTGAAATAATTTTATTATTCATCTGTATCAGCCGTATAGTATGGTTTTAAAAATTCCTCCGTTTTATAGACATAATCTAATTTTTTGCGCATCTCTTTACACACTTCAAATTCACTGCCGGCAAAATTAATCTCGGGTACTAAACTAATTAAAATAAAAAATAATTTTTGTTCTTCCTTAGCTAAAGGCGATATACTCGTATATTTTTTATACAAAGAAGAAAATTCTAAATCCCAATAATTATTTTGATATAGTTTATATAAATCTAAAACTGGCGTATCAAAGGAAGCATTATCCCAACTAATTAAATATTCGCGATTTTGATTAATCATATAATGGTCTAAACTTAAATTATTATGGACTAAAGATATTCTTTCGCTTTTTTTATTAATAACTAAATTATACCAATCCTCTAATTCTCTTTCCGAAAATTCTAAAGCAGCTTTAATTTTTGAATAAACCCTTAAAAATTCATATTCTTTAGGGGAAGGATAAATACTTTTTAAATATAAATCATAATACTTTAAGTAATAATCTTTTAAATATAAAATATTATTAGCGATATCTTCATAAATTTCTTTATAGACTTCTTCGCTTACTTCTTTATTAAAAGATGTTTTAGAATGTAAAAGCGCAACTAAATTAATCAAATCTTCACTTTTACTAGGATTATAAATATCATCTTCTTCAATATATTCGTAAATAATATCATCTTCTAAACGGTTAAAACTAGCATAATAAGCGGGGAAATAATCAAATCCCCGGCTTTTTAAATAAGAAAAAATATTATTCAGGTCTTTATTTTTGGGCTTTTTCTTAATAACAAAATTGCCACTTGTGGTTTCTAGAATCGTACATTTCCCTTTAATTGTGTATCTATATGGTTTATATAAAGATTTTAAGCTTTCTAATTTATTCATCGCTTTTTGGAATTAATACTTTATCGCCAGTGCTAAGG
Organism: uncultured Bacilli bacterium; assembly: GCA_947626125.1. GTDB lineage: Bacteria > Bacillota_I > Bacilli_A > RF39 > UBA660 > SIG200. The sequence goes on along the minus strand of CANQRA010000015.1, from coordinate 14,295 downwards.
GAATCAATATTATTGTATTCACTTAATAAACTACTTGGTACATTATACATACTAGCAATTGTTTCTAAAGATTCGCTTTCTTTTACAATATGTACATGATATGTTACAAACGTATCATCACTATCTTTAATGGTTTCCATAATTGTTTTTTCTTCTTCCTTTCCTATTCTTCCTTCTTCATCATTGTCACTTTCTTGCGTATTGTTTACCTCGACATTGACATTATTCTCAACACTTATGTTTACATTATCTTTTGTATCTACATCTTCGACATTTACATCTTCTTTTACATCCTCTTCTACTTCAATTTCTTCTTCTTTTTCTTCTTGTTGTTCTTGTATTTCACCTTGATTAATAAAATCATCAATAAATTCTAGTTCACTATTTAACTCTTCTTCATTAACTCTTTCAAATAATTCTTCTTCCGCCTTTAGAGAATATTCAATATTTACTTTTAATTTTGTCTTATCTTCAATTTCATAAGAAAAATCTTCAATATTAAATTCTAAAGTATCTTTTTTAATATCTTCTCTTAATTCTACTGTGAATGGTAAAGTGTATTTAAAAGGCTCCACATTAACGCTTAACTCATGGGTTTTATATTCGCCACTGACATAAAAGTTCCCCAAAATTAAGCCCTCACTAATGTTATAATCGTGTTCTAGTGACATCTTTGTAATCTCGGCAATATTGGTTTTAAATTCAATAATACTTTCAAAAGGTATCTTTACATACATCATAATCATCTCCTAAAAAATAATATGAAATTAAAAAAATAATATAACTTTTCTAAGCTATATTATTCTTAAATAATTCTTCATAAATCATTTGATAGTTACTTACTAATTTTATTTCTATATTATCAATGATTTGTTTAGGCACATACAATAAATCATTCGCATTATCACTAGGAATGAATACTTTTTTTATTCCTCCATTATAAGCAGCGATTAATTTTTCTTTTAAACCCCCAATAGGTAAGACATTTCCCTTTAAAGTAATTTCGCCTGTAAAAGCAATGTCATTATTTACTTTAATATCTAATAATTTAGAAAGTAAGGCTGTTGTTATTGCTACTCCACAAGATGGTCCTTCTTTTTTTACGGCTCCTTCTAAAACATGAATATGAATAGTTCTATTATAAAAAACTGTACTACTAACATAATCGCTTTCTTTAATAAAGGAAGTGGCAACCAAAATACTTTCTTTTAAAACATCACCTAAGGCTCCTGTGGTAATAACTTTTTCTTCCCCATTATAAATACTTGCTTCCACCTTTAAAATAGCCCCTCCTAAATCAGTATAAGCTAAGGCATTAACCATTCCGGAAATAGAAATTTTAAGTGGTTTTATCTCATATAATGGTTCTTTTAAGTAATGATTTATATCCGTATTTGTAATAGTTAAGCTATCTTTTTTACTAGCAATTACTTTAGTTACTAAAGATTTTAATACTCTAGTTAAATTTCTCACGCCCGCTTCTTTTGTATAGCTATTAATTAAATAAATAAGCGTTTCATCTTTCATTATTAATTTTTTACTCATTTTTAATTCAGCATATATTTTAGGTAAAATAAATTTCTTAGCTATATCCACTTTTTCAAAAACGGTATAACTAGATAAATTAATAACTTCTAACCTGTCATATAAAGTGTAAGGAATATTATTAATAGAATTGGCGGTTAAAATAAATAAAACATTACTTAAATCAAAAGGTTCTTCGATATAATTATCGACAAAATTTTTATTTTGATTACTATCTAAGACATCTAATAAAATACTTGCCGGGTCACCTTTAAAATCTTTAACCATTTTATCTACTTCATCAATTAAAATAACAGGATTATTCACACCACACTTTTTAATACCTTGCATTATTTTTCCTGGAAGTGCACCTAAATATGTTCTTCTTGTTCCACTTAATTCGGTTGCATCATTTAATCCCGCGACACTTATTTTTAAAAATTCTCTATTTAAGGCTTCCGCGATTGATTTAGTAATAGTGGTTTTCCCAATTCCTGGAGGACCTACTAAACAAATAATAGGGTTAGTCGCTAATGGATTAATATTTTTTACATTAATATATTCAATAATTCTTTCTTTTACTTCTTCTAAGCCATAATGACTCTTATTTAAATGACTAAGAATGCTTTTCTCATTTAAATTATCTATACTTTGTTTATTCCAAGGTAAATTAAGCGTCCAATCTAAATAACTAACTAAAACCCCATATTCGGGAGAATTAACTGTCATTTTATTTAATCTATCAATTTCCATGGCTAATTTATCATGGGTTTTCTCAGGAATATCTAGACTATTTAAAAGTTCTAAATATTTATTTTGACTTTCATTATCTTTTGATATATTTAAAACATCTTCTATTTCTTTTAACTTTTCTTTTAAATAATATTCTTCTTGTTCTTTCGTTAATCTTACTTCTACATTATTATCGAGAGATTCTTCTAATTTATTATATTCAATTTCAATTTTTAAATCTTTTATCAAGGAAATAGCTCTTTTTTCACTATTTAACTCTTTCATGTATTCATTTTTTTTGACCGGACTAAGAGGTAAAAAAGAAGTAATTACATCGGTTAAAAAGTCTAAATTATCATTATCCTCAATAGTTTTAATAATGCTATTAGAAATTGATTTAGAAGAATTAATATATTCAAGGAGACTTTCTTTTAATTTTCTTTTAATGACTTCTTCTTTATTAGGTTCAAATTTAGGTAAGATAATATCGGTTAAATTCGCAGCGATTATATCTTCCGAGAAGGCTTGATATTTTAATACTTTAACTCTTTTTTCACCTCTTAAAGTAAGCCTTAAATTACCATTAGAAAGTTCTATTTGACTTTTAATATATGTAGCAACTCCAACACTAGGCAAATCATCTACCGAAGCATCTTTTACATTGGAATTTGGTAACACCACCAACAAACGATTATTATATTTTTTACTACTCAGTTTAACAATCGTTTTACTTATTTCATCTTTTAATTCTAATTTAATTTCTTGAAAGGGTAAAATAGCCAAATCTTTTAAGAGCATTACGAGTAAAGTATAATCCATTCTGCACCTCCCAAAACACAATTTTTATTATAAATAACTTTTAACTATTTGTAAATATTTTTTGCCACAAAAAAAGGTAGTAATTTTATTTTTTCGATTACTATTACTACCTTACGCAATTATTTTTCGTTGCTTTCTTTTAATATTTCTAATGCTCTATGCATTCTCATATCGTATTTTATAACATCTAAAGTACCATAAGCTTCGATTAATTCTTCAATCTTTATGCCGTAGTTATCAGCCATTTCTTGAGCTCGAGCTTTAACTTCTTTTTCTGTAAAGTCAATTTTTTCTTCATCCGCAATGGTTTCAATAATATAACGATATTTTAATCTCTTAGTAGCTTCTGGTTCCATTTGTTTATGCAAATCTTCATGTTTAGTCCCGGTAATTTGATAATATTGTTCAATATTAATTCCTTGGGTTCTAAGTTGTCTTTGGAAGCCCTCGATCATTTGATGAACTTCGGCATCAATAATTTCGGGATTTAATGTTACTTCTAAGTTTTCACTAGCTTTTTCTAATAACTTATCAATAAATTCATCTTCAAGATGTTCTTCTTTATGCTTTTTAATATTATCTTCCACTTCTTTTTCAAATTCTTCCTTAGTTTTAACATCTAAACCTAAATCTTTAAAGAATTCTTCATTAACCTCAGGTAATACTTTAGTTTTAATTTCATGAATTTTTACTTTAAATAAAACATCTTTGTCTTTTAAATCTTCCACATAATCATGAGGAAATTTTAAATTTAGTTCTAATTCATCATTATTTTTATGGCCAATTAAACCTTCTTCAAAGCCCGGAATAAAAGTATGCGAACCAATTTCTAATGGGTAATTTTCGCCTTTACCACCCTCTAAAGGTTTGCCATCAACATAGCCATCAAAATCAATCACAACTGTATCACCAGCCGCTACTTCGCCATCTTCTTTAACAACAACTTCGGCAAGTTCATTTCTTAAATGTTCAATTTCTGCATTTAACTCATCTTTAGAAACTTTAGCTTTTTCTTTCTTAACACCTAAATTTTTATAAGAAGATAATTTTATTTCTGGACGCGTAATAATTTTAAAAGTAAAGATAATAGAACTATCAGATATACCTGTTATATTTACTTCTGGTTCAATAACTGGTTTTAAATCATTTTTTTCAAGAATTTCTTTATAAGCAACATTAATCGCATCATTCACAGCATCAGGATATAATGATTCAATTCCTTTAGCTTTTAAATAAACATCCTTAGGTGCTGTTCCTTTTCTAAAACCATCAATTTTTGTTTCTTTATTAATTTTTTTAAAGGCTTTATCTAAGCATTCGCTCCATTTTTCCCCTTCTAATTTAATTTCCAATTCATGGACATTTTTCATGTTTTTCCCAACCTTTCAAATACCTCTTTATTATATTATAAATATGGCGAAGAAGCAATATTTTTCTATCACGAAAAAAGCAATGAAACTAATTCATTACTTCGTATTGATTTAATCTTTAATTACACTATTTCTCTTTACTAAATATAAAATGATTGATATTACTAAGGCAATTAAAGCTGGAATTCTAAAAGAAATAACTATTCGCATCATTACATTTAACAAATTGCCTCTTAAATCATAACCACTTCTAAATAAAAGTAAAACAGTCGGGGTAAAAGGCATTGAACTAGTTATATAATGCATAAGCATCGCAATTAAATTTAAAAATACTGGTGATACTAAAAGCAAAATATAAAAAATAATTCCCGACCTTATATTGCTTTTCAAAAGGATAAAAAGGGTTAATAAAAATTCTAAGACAAAACTAATTGATAACATGATAAGATGACTAACCCCATTTAATTCAATTAAACATAAAATAAATAAAATTATAACATCTAAGACTAAATAAGTACCCACGACTAATCCCAAATGAAATGAACTATCTTTTACTACTTCTTTTTTTTCTTTTTTCATTTTATCCCTTTTTTCCTTTATATTTTCATTAATTCTTCTTCTTTTATTTTAATTTTTTCATCGACAATTTTATTATATTTATTCGTTAATTCTTGGACATCTTCTAAATACAATTTTTCTTCATCTTCTGGCAATTCTTCTTTTTTGATTGCTTCATTATCTTCTTGTCTTATATTTCTAATTTGTATTTTGGCTTCTTCACCTAAAGCTTTAGCATTTTTCACATATTCTTTTCTTCGGTCTTCCGTTAATTCCGGTATTGTTAAGATGACTATTTCCCCATTATTGCTCGGAGCAATACCAATATTTGATTCATTAATAGCCTTTTCAATATTTTTAATGGCACTTCTATCAAAGGGTTTAATAAATAATTGGCGAGCCTCAGGCACCGTAATATTAGCAATCGTATTAATTGGCGTTGGCGTTCCATAATAATCCACCATTAAACCATTTAAAATTGCGGGATTAGCTCTACCTGCCCTAATACCATTCAATTTACTTTCTAAAGCTTCAATAGCTTTTTGCATTTTTGCTTCTGTGTTTAAATTCATTTTAAACCTCCATACTTAAATTATAATCTTTTTCAATTGATTTGACAAGATAAGTTATACATAGTTTACCAACATCATTAATATATAAAGAATAATTATTAAAATTATTTAGAGTAGCATAAATATTTATTACTTCTCTACCCTCATCATCGAGAGTTTGACTTTTCTCTAGAGTGGTTTTAATTTCTTCCTTAATTTTATCAAGGGAGGTATTATATTTTTTCAATAAATTTTCTTCACTTATTCTAAGACCCGAAGAAGTATCATATACATAACTTTTTGTTTTGCTAAAAGTTAATAAATCATAGCAAAAGTAATTATAGTCTTTAATAACTAAGCTCACATATCTATCAAAGGTATATACTTCATAAATACGATTAATTAAAGCATAAATATCATCATATTTGTAAGGAATAGTTCCCTCATTTATTAATGATTGCTTACTAATATATTGGACACTATCTTTATAAGCTTTATTTTCTATTTCTAAGCTTTCTGTTAATTCCTCTTCCCCCTTTATATTAATAACGACATCTTTATAAAATAAATTACCATCATCACTTATAGTATTCTCATTAATAAAGTAAATATAATCTTTATCTTCATCTATTTTATAACTAATTACATCATCTATATTATTTTTTTTAGGGTCTTTATTATTTATCATATATTGCGTAAAGAAAAAACCCCCAATAGCTAAAAATAATACAATAAAAATAAATAAACTAAAACCTATTTTACTCTTAAAATTTTCTTCCATTTTCATCCTCATTTCTTATATTCTGCAAAAACAGCTTTTAATTCATCTTTTATTCTCGCAACATTGTCTTCTTTAAAATAAATATCAGGTGTAGCAGTTCCTTTTAATAAAGTAATTTCATCAAAATACCCTATTACTACTCCATCTTTAACAACCATTAAGGTTGGAGCATAGATATCACTATTGCCTAAATCATCAACATGGGTATAAACTTCTAATTCACTAACAATGGTTTCATAAGTACCATTATTATCTTCTCTATCGGATAAAAAATCATAGTAGTATATTTCTTTAATTTTTTCTTCTTTAGCTACCTCATTAATAATACTAGCGTAATAGTTTGTCCATTTATTTTGGGGAAATCCCATTAAAACAATTCCACTTCGCCCATTTAAGACATTTAACACTTCATTGGCGTTAACATATTTATAAACATTATCTTTACTAACTTGATTATATGTCATACTAAATCTTTCATTATCACTAGCTTTATCTTTCGAATAATCTCTTGTTCCAATATATATACATAAAACTAAGCAAATAATAAAAATGATTGTATAGATATATTTTTGGGCTTTACTTTTATATAAACTTGTCTTTTCCATAATCCACCTACCATGATTATAACAAATTTTTAACTTAATTTTAATATACCTTGCAGAAAAAATGTCAATATATGTTAATCTTAAAAAAAATAAGCCTCATTAAAGACTTATTTTTCCTTATTACAATTTTCACAAATTTCCGTACCATTCTTATCTACAAGTAGGTTGCCACAGGTAGGACATATATTTCCCGTTGGCTTATACCAAGAAGCATAATCACATTTAGGATAGCCTGAACAGCCATAAAATATTTTGCCCCTTTTCGTTTTTCTTTCAATAATATCTTTCCCACATTTAGGACATTTAGCCACCACATTTACTTCTTGTTTTTCTTTGACTTCTTTTTTGATATATTTACATGTTGGATAATTAGAGCAGGCGACAAATTCCCCATATTTTCCTTTTCTTATGACTAAATTACCACCACATTCAGGACATAATTCACCGGTTGCTGTTGGAGCTTTCTTTTCCATATTTTTTAAAGCATCTTCCATAATGGGAGCAAATTTATCATAAAATTCATGCAATACTTTAATATTATCTTTTTTAGCTTCGGCAATCTCATCTAAATCATTTTCCATATTTGCCGTATACTTGACATTAATAATATCGCTAAAATATTCTTGTAATTTATCTGTTGTTTCAATACCCATCTCGGTTGGGATAAACTTCTTATCTTCTAATTTAACATAATCATGGTCTTTTAAAGTACTAATGATGGTAGCATAAGTAGATGGTCTACCAATACCCAGACTTTCTAGCTCTTTAATTAAACTACTTTCGGTATAACGACTGGCGGGTTTTGTAAAATGTTGATATTTATTTATTTCTTTGGCTTCGAAAGAATTACCAAGCTTTTGAAAATCCGGTAAAATTTTATCTTCACTATCTTCATAATCTTGATATACTTTTAAATAACCATCAAAAACTAAAACACTACCCGTTGTTTTAAATAAGTAATCATTATTTAGTAATGTGACAGTGGTTACTTTAACTTTAGCATCCGCCATTATGGAGGCTAGAGCTCTTGTATAGATTAATTTATATAATTTATATTCATCATTTGTTAAATATGGTTTCACGGATTCTGGTGTTTTATTAATACTCGTTGGTCTGATACCTTCATGTCCATCTTGCATGTTCGCATTCTTCTTACCTGCTTTAACATAGCCCACATATTCTTTACCATATTTACCATTAATGAAGCCTTTTGTTTCTTTCACAAAGTCATCAGAAATCCGGACACTGTCAGTACGCATATAAGTGATAAGCCCTACTGTTTCGTTTGCTAAATCCACACCTTCATATAATTTTTGGGCAATCTTCATTGTTTTGGAGGCGGCAAAATTAAGTTTTGTTGAGGCCATTTGTTGTAAGGTTGAAGTTTTAAAGACTTCTCTAGCTTGTTTTTTCTTTTCTTTTTCTTCAATATTATCAATGGTGAAGGTTTTGCCTAATTTATTTAGTATTTCATCAGCTTCTGCTTCATTATTAATCTCAACATCTTCGCCTTTATATTTAAATAATTCCGCCGTAAATTCTTTAAAATCCGCTTCTATCGTCCAATATTCTTTCGGAACAAAAGCTAAGATTTCTCTTTCTCTATCAACAATCAACTTTAAAGCCACAGATTGAACACGACCAGCACTTTTCCCACCCGTTTTATATTGCATTAATTTTGACAAGCGAAAACCAATTATTCGGTCAAGAATTCTTCTTGTTTCGGCCCCTTTAACTAAATCCATATCAATTTTAGCTTCTTCTTGAATACTTTTTAAAACCACATCTTTAGTTATTTCTCTAAAAGTTACTCTTGTATATTTATTCTCCGGTATTTTAAGTTCATCTTTTAAATGCCACGAAATAATCTCTCCTTCTCGGTCGGGGTCGGTTGCTAAATAAACATGGTCAGCTGCATCAACTAATTTTTTTAATTCTTTAACATCTTTATTTTTACCTTTAATAATGACATAATTAGGTTTAAAATCGTTATCTAAGTCAACACCTAAGCCATATTTACCCGTGGTGGCTAAATCTCTAATATGTCCCTTGGATGATACTACTTTATAATCTCCCGCTAAATACTTTTCAATTGTTTTACTTTTAGCAGGCGATTCTACTATTACTATGTTCTTCATAAAATTCTCCCATCAATATTAATTTATACACTGAATTTAAATTAATGTCAATTATTTTCCAGAAAAAAACTATTTACCTTACATAAATAGTTAATTTTCTTCATCCTCAGTTGTTATTTCATTATTGGTATTTTCTTCTTCTAACGTGTTATTATACTCTGCAATTTCTTTTTCTAAATAATTGAAATAATCATTTTTAATGGCGTTACTACTCATCTCAATTTTTAATGTGATTTCATTATTAATAGCTTTAATTTCCTCAATCGTATATTCTTTATCCGTGAAATAAGTTATTTTACTAGAGGATGCATTATAATAAGCATATTCATTTTTCCAAGAGCCATCTGCAAAAACTACTCTCGATTCATAATCAGGACTAAATAAATCAGTTCCCATATATAGTCTTGGGTCATAATCTAAATTAAGTAAGTTAGCTAAAGTTGGTACTAAATTAATGTAAGAGTTGTATTGAGCAAAAGTTTGTCCTTTAATATCCGCATTATATATTACAAAAGGCGTTCTTTCTATTTCATAATCTCCTAATTCACTAGTTGGGATATTTAATAACTGACTGACATTACTTTTACTAAGACCATATGGATAATGGTCCGCAAGTAAGACAATAACGGTATCTTCAAATACTCCCGCTTCTTTTAATTTATTAACCATAACGCCTAAAGCATCATCTAAAACTTTTAATTTAGACAAATATCTACTATTATATTCGGTATATCCTTCTTCTTTAAAATAATCTTTATATAAATCGCCATAAGTTGAAGATACTGAATAAGGTTGATGTGAAGTTACCGTTGTAAACCAAGTCATAAATGGTTTACCATCTTCATTATTTAAAACAATATCTAAGCCTTTATCAAATAATTCAATATCACTTGGCCATTCTCCATAATAACCCGCCGTATCGATACCTAAGCTAGAAGCATTATAGTATTTACCACTTCCCATATTTGGATGAATAGTTTTGCGATAATAATACCATTCAACAAAATCATGCATACTAGTCGTATTATAACCTTTATTATTAAACAAATTAAAGATAGCTTCAAAATAAGTATTATTTTTATAAACATTAGAGGTACAAGTATTATAGATAGAATATAGACTTGTCATAGCACTAAATTCATTGTTTCCCGTGGCGCAACTATTTCGTGGTGAATAATTATTTTCAAAACTATAACCATTAGTATACAAATTATAATAATTAGGAAAATATTTTTCATTAATAATGGCATTATTAACGGATTCCATTAATACAACGATGACATTTTTTCCTTCAAATAGACCTGTATAATCATTATAATCGGTTACTTTTTGGGATAAGAAATAATTATTTAAATTCATATATTTTTTAGTTGTCTCATTTTCCGCAATTTTACTTAAAGCTTCACTTACTTCACGATTATGAGGTACTTCGACATTTGGCTCAGCTTTAAAAACTGTATCATCACCACTACTAGGTAAAATAAAGCTCTTAAAATCTAATAAGCCAAAGACAACCGTTCCAAATTGATTTACCGCAATGGTAGGAACATCGGGGTCCTTAAATAGTTTTTTATTGCTTTTCACTTGTAAATCTTCTTGCATAAAAGATGCATTTAATGAAACATAATATAATAATGAAGTACATACCAAAGCTAGTAAGATAAATAAACTTTTCAAATTTATTTTTAATTTTTTATATTCTATTTTTCTTGTTACAATGACATAAACTATAAATAGGATAAAGGGAATAAATATTAAATAATAACTTAATTTAATGGAAGCTAAAAAATCAAATACATAATCTTTAACAGCCCCAAATTGACTAGAAGTATGGAAAGAAATATAAACGCCTAAAAAATTAATAAAACCCATTTGTAACCAAGTATAAATCGTATAAAGGAAAGCAAAGGCAATCATAATAGTATTCTTTAACCATTTTCTTTTAGTTAAAGTACTCAATGTAGTTATAATTAAAGACATAATAATAACACTTAAAAGAATTCTTAAAGATGCATAGGAAATAATCGCATACTTATTTAATCCTCTAAAAATCATTTCAACAATAAATAATACGATTGTTAAAATGCCCCAATTACTTAAAAAATTATCTTTATAAACAAATTTTTTTTCTTTATCATTACTACTCATTTTTTAACAGTCTCCTTCAATATATCCTTTATAGGTTTAAATGTCATGCGATACTCATTAAGTATACCATATTTTTTGACAAGTTCAAGATGTTTTTTAGTTGGATAACCTTTATGTTTGTCAAATTCATACTCAGGATAAACCTTGGCATAATCCATCATTAAATGATCTCTTGTCACTTTAGCAATGACACTCGCTGCCGCGATAGATTCACTTAGAGCATCCCCATGAATGATGGGTAAAACTTCACAATCTCTATCCAATTTCATGGCATCAGTTAAAATATAATCCGGTTTAATTTTTAAATTATTTAGAGCGATATTCATGGCTTTTCTCGCCGCCTCTAAAATATTTATTTCATCAATTTCTTTAGCACTAACAATTCCTATCCCGACAGCTAAAGCATCTCGCATTATTATTTCAAAAAAAGCTTCTCTCTTTTTTTCACTTAATTGTTTAGAATCATTTAATCCCTCTAAATAATAATTCTTGGGAAGGATAACCGCACTGGCAACAACCGGTCCAAATAAAGGTCCTCTGCCCGCTTCATCTACACCCGCAATAAAATTGTATCCTTTACTATATAATTCATTTTCATATTTTAATAAATCTACTGCCATCTATCAAAAGTTACTCCTTTAATAACCCCACTCAATATATCATTATACACCTTTAAACTAACTTTGTCATAGTTAATTTCATTATTTTTAAAAGCACCAACCTTTTTCCCTATAATTTCATACATACTTAAAGCATCATTATCTCTAATGTTATATTTTTCTTCCAATAACTCCGGATAATAGTTATAAAGAGTATTTAAAATATGCAGACATATCTCATCCATATTAAGAATTTCTTTTTTTATAGCCCCCGTTGCTGCTAAATTCAAAGCAACATTTTCTTCATCTAAAGATGGCCATAATATTCCCGGCGTATCTAATATAGCCAGATTATACTTTGTTTTTAAATAAGTTAAATTTTTAGTAACTCCTGCTCTATTTTCCACACTCGCTATATTCTTACCCGCTAAACGATTAATTAAGGTACTTTTACCAACATTAGGAATACCAATAACTAAAGCTCTAATTTCTTTTTCCTTTAACCCATTAGCTTTTCTTTTTTCTTGTAAAGATGTTGTTAATTTATTAGTATATTTAATTATTTCTTCATAGTCTTTATTATTATTTAAATCTACCAATAAAACATTATAGCCTTTACTTTCATAATGTTTACACCATTTATTAGTTTCTTCTAAATCACATAAATCTTTTTTAGTCATAATAAGTATTTTTAATTTATTTTTTACAATCTCATCAATATCTTTTATTTTACTAGAATAAGGAATTCTTGCATCAATTACTTCATATATAATATCAATATTTTTAAGTTCCTCTTTAATAAGTCTTTTAGCTTTGGCCATATGACCTGGATACCAGTTGATGTTTGTTTTATTTTCATTCATTAGAAATCAACTCCCTTTTGAAATCATTAAAATTATAGCATAAAAAAGGCAAATTTTGTATTAATTTGCCAAAATTTATATCACTTATAACATAATTTTAATTGGTAATATGCCTACTTTCTTATTAATTGAATTGTTGTACCATTGTTATCTTCAATAAATAAACTTTTTCTATTTAAATCATCATAAAAAATATCAAAGTTTTCTTGATAACCTACTTTTTTGATTAATTCTATTGCTTCTTTATCGTCATCATAACTATATACAATATGATTAAGAGGTGCTTCCATAAATCCATATCACACAGTTAATCCCAAAAGATGAGGGTATGTTTTTTCTCATTTTATCACTCTCATAAATTATTTAACTTTTCAAAGTTTTTTTGCTCTCTATTTTCCAATTGTTTCTTTTCTCTTTCCAGTTCTTTTAAACTTTTCTTAGGTGTTGGCATTTCTTCGGGCAGCATTCCACCAATATCTTGAATAGCTTTTCGTACCTTTTTACCAACTTCGTAATGAACAGCTTTGGCGTTATCTTCTCCCTGTATATTATCTCTAATTAATCTTTGCTTCGTTTGATTTATTCTAAATAGATTAGCCACTAGTTCATCTTCATTCATATTATCTAGTATATCTTCTCTATAACGCAATTTTTTCCTTTTATAAATATCATCAGCAGTTTCCCCGTTATATAATCCTCTATAACCTGCATTATGAAATTCTGCCATATTTTTTACACCAGCAGATGAAGCGACTTTTTGAAGTGTATAATTACCTTGCTTAGTTAATTTTCTTTGGTAGAATCTTTTTTCATCATCTGATAGTAAATCATATTCTTGCTCTGTAATTTCCTGCTTTCTTGTTTGAATAGCAAAGTAAGTTTGTCCTAAAGCTACTACTTCTTTACTTGGATCAGCATTTTGTACTATAAGATAGCATATGTATCTCGATAATTTATAATCTTGTATGTTAACATTAGCATTATTATTTCTCTTCGACAACTTGTTGACTTCAACAAGTTGTTCATCTACATTCAATCCTGAGTTTTTACAAGCCACTTTTGCTTTATTTAAAACTTTTAAAAAGTTGCGCCAATCACTATATTCTAATGCCTTTGAAAGTTCCCTAGCATACCAATATTCATTTCCAAATTCATCTAAATGTTTTATGCTTTCAAAAGTGCTATCAGTATATTTATCGTTTAAAACTTTATTTACTATCCTATTTTTTGATTTATTTACCATATGAGTCACTTCCTTCCTTTTTACATATATATGGTCTAATGTTATTTTCTTATCATTACTTTATATCTCTAACTCTTTTAATTTTCTTTTTATAGAAGAGTATTACATCTTCTTCACCTTGCTCTTGTTCAATTAAAGTTTTGATATATTCTCTAAATCCCAAATGGAAATATATTTCCATATTTCTAACGGCTTCTGGACCAACTCCTAAAGATAATTCAGTATATCCTCTTTCCTTTAAATCATTTTCTACAAATCTATACAATTGGCTAAAGTATCCTTGTCCTTCATATTCTTTATTAGTTCTAAAAGCAGCCAAATAAGCCATACTATCACTTAATAACCCCTCGGGTTCACTTATATC
>CANQRA010000014.1 GCA_947626125.1 uncultured Bacilli bacterium | reverse complement strand
TCGAAATCATCTTTATCTTTTTCTTTATATGATTTTTTGCTAGTTTTTAAATAACTAGGTATTTCTGCATAATCAAACAATTCATCTTCTTTGGTTGTTCCTATTGAAATATCATATACATCATTAGAATTAAAATCTTTGTTATCATAATAATCTTTTATTTTATTTGTAGTAAGATCTTTTGTTTTCTCATTACCAATTTGTAATAATTCTCTAAAAAAGTGCTTAATGGCTTCTATTATGGCTTTTAAATAAGCTTTAAGGTTATTATTCTCTTTTGTTAAGTTTTGATTTCTTGTAGTAAGTGCTTTAACTTCTCTTTTAAGGCTGTTATTTTCTTTTTCTAATGTTTGATGACTTTTAGTATAAGTATCTATTTCATTAAGTAATTCTTGTACTTTTGGTTGAAATTCTACTGCCTTTTTAGTTTCATTGATAACTTTGTGCATACTATCAAAAGTATCTTTTCGTACCTTTACATATTCTTTATCAATTAAAGTATTTTTAGTGGTTTTCATCTTTTCTTCAAAATCACTTATAGACTCTTCTAAACCTTTATTGATAGTGGTTACTTTTTCCTCAAAATATCTAGTTGTTTTCTTAAACTCTTTTACTTTTTGATGTTTTCTATCGCTACCTTTAATACCTCGTTCAAGTTCAAAACCTGCTTCCCTTAATCTAACGTTATAAACATCTTGTAATTCTGATAAATGGATATTATCTTTGATATATTGCTTTTTAGATATAGTGTATCTTTCTGTATTTGTTCTTTTATCTAATTTTTTAACAAGTGGTATAACAACACAATGAATATGTGGTGTTAATTCGTCCATGTGTATTGTTGCATGTAAAACTTGTTCTTTTGTATAACCTAAATCATTATAAACAAAATCCATACAAGTATTAGCCCATCTTATTATTTCTTCTTTACTTTTATCATTGAAAAATTTATTTGTTGTTGTAAATAATAATTCATCGGCAACAACACTTTTAGACTTATTTAGCATTTC
The DNA here is from genome assembly GCA_947626125.1 of uncultured Bacilli bacterium. GTDB lineage: Bacteria > Bacillota_I > Bacilli_A > RF39 > UBA660 > SIG200. Next base: position 23,124 of record CANQRA010000014.1, on the reverse strand, counting down.
ATTAAAAGTTCTTTTTCTTTCAGGTCGTTCAGTTTTCATTCTTTCGTTGTGTTCTTTTTCATAATCTTTTACTTTCAATTTAAAACCCTTAACATACTTTTCTGCTAAGGGTACTAATTCTATATTATTTTTACTTAATTCTAATTTAATATCTTTATTACTTTTATATGCTTTCTTTTCTCTTTTATTGTGTGATCCAATTTGGGCTAAATCATTGATAGTCATTATCGGTTCACTTCTAAATATTCCATAATTTAAACTCATAATTATCATTCCTCTCTTTCTAATTTCACATAATAAAAAAGATATGCTTTTTTTAGACATACCTTTTACCTAAATTCAAAACTGCTAAAATCTACATTTATTTTGATATGGATACAATTATGTTAAAAATATCACCAAGTTCTATCTTTTTTGAAATTTCTAACTTAATTTCTAAATCTTCACTTTTTCCTTTAAAATAAAGTAAATCTCTTATTTTTTTATTATGTGTCATTTGACAAGAGAAACACCATTCTCCCAATTACTTACAGAACGATCTGTTACTTTTAATTTTTCAGCTAGTTCTTTCTGTGACATTTTCTTTTCTTTTCTTTTTTCTGCAATAAATTTGCCAATTTTCTCTTGATTCATGATTTTTTACCGTCCTTTCTTATGATTTTATTTTACAATATTGACCAAAATTTGACCACGAAATATTTCTAGATTTTTTTAAATATACTTATAATGCATAAAGCCAATAACGAAATAGCATGCCTAAGTTTCTAGCATATAATTTTCTTAATTAAACATCTTAACTTGTTCTTTTAAATCATTTATCTTTTTTAAATATTTTTCATATTCTTCTTTGCCTAAAATACGATAAAATTTAAAAGGGCAATTATTTTGTTCTAATTTAAAGTAGAAAGCATCACTTAAATCATTTATATTAACCACTTCAATAACATTATCATCTTTACCTATTACTAAATAATAATTTTTGTTATTCTCATTAATTAAAATGGTCATGGGGATAAAATCATCAATGGTTCTCTCTTGAAATCTTAAATTTTTTGAACTTAATTTTTTTCGTTCGATACTTCTATCCCCTTTTAATAAATTACGTGCTTTTTTATTGTATTCTATTTCTGATTTTGACGCATATCTTTTAATTTTGTAGCCATTGTTAAAAAGTTTTTCTTTTTCGATATCGATAGATGCAAAGAAAGTTTTATATATTCCCTTATCAATTAGGACATCAGCAATATTAGGTTTCATGATTGCATTTGAATATATTTGATAACAAAAATAAAAAGTTTCATTCTCATCATAAATATAATACATGCGCTCTTTATAAACCATAAGAGTTCCAATACAAAGTTTTTGCTCACTTTCATTATTTTTTAATAGAGTCTTTTCCTTATACTTTTTTATAAGTTCGATTTCTCCTGTATTAAAAGTATCTACTAAAAGTAAATCGTTTTTTCTTCTTATTTTTTCTTCTTTATTAAATATAAAACTATAATAAGTATTACCAATTAAAATATTATTCTTTTTAACATTATTACTTAGTTGATAAAGATATAAATACCACTTATCTATCGCATAAATGTAATATTTTATCTTATTGTAAATAATAACATCCCCAACACCTACTTTATAATTTAAATATTTCTTTTCAATATTCGGTTTTGTTTTAGAATTACTATTAATTATAATAAATAACTGCTTTTTTAATTGATTTAAATCATAACTACTTAAATGCCCGATGGTTTCTACAAATTGAATTTCAGTTAATTCAAAAACTTTTATGCAATTAATATAAGTGTTTTTTTGAATGTTATAATTTAATCGTCCTAAAGGATAATAAAGCATCTTCCATTTTGCCTCTTGATGAGGGTTGCTGGTACATTGCAAGGCAAAAACTCTATTATCTTCTTTTTTTATAATGACATAAGGACTTTCTTGGTGGCCATATTTAATTTTCTGCTTTTCTACTTCATTTTTATATCTCTTAGCCCATATGATATCGCCAACTTTTAAAAATGATAAATCGTTGTTTTTTACTTCAATAATTCTTTTAACTAATTCTACTATACTCATAAATCCCCCTATTAATAAGACAATATCAGTGTAGCATACATTAGTTCGCTAATCAAGCCTTTTTTAACATATTTTAATACTTTTTAATTATTTATCATCTTCAGAATAATAATCATCTTCATCTAAATTTTCATTTAGGGAATCTTCGAAGTTATAAACGTCATAGTTTCCTTTACGCACTTCTTCTTTTTCATAATCATCAAGATGATGCCAATTCATTTCTTTTTCTAACCTTTTTTGTTTTTCTTCCTTTTCGTTATCCCTTAATGCTTTATCTAAGCCCAATAAAATACTAATTAAACCCATAAAAGTTACCTTCTTTTAAAATGATAAATTTCTTTTAAATCTTCTAATATATGGTAAACGACAGGGCAAACTTCACTATTTTGAACAACAGTAAGTAAACTTTCTAATCTTTCGTCTTTATTAGTATAAGGATACTCTTGGCAAGATAAAGGCAAGCAATCTTCAATTTGACAACTGTTGTCGGCATTTAAAAAAGGACAAGGACTAGCTACATATTCTCCATATTCTTCTTTTAAAACACTTTCCTTTAATTTATCGATATCTAATTTATAATGTTCACATATTTTCTTTAATTCTAATTCACTCATAGAAACGCCTAAAACTTTACAACAATTTCGGCAATGATAACATTCCTCTTTTTTAAAATATTTTGCGTGTAATTTTTTAAATTGACAATCTAAGATTTTTTCATCAGCGTGAATTTTTAAATAAGTTCTAAATCGGTAATTTTCATCTAGAGTCTTTTCACTAACATTAATAGTCTCAATCATAATAAATCTCCTCTTAATTACTTATTATCTGTTTGATTATTGCTAATAATTTTTAAACCACCATTGGCCTCGACTGTTTTAGTAGCTAATTCTTTTATTTCAGCATAAGCTTTATCCATTTTTTCTTGCAAGGCAATGTTTGTATCAATAGCTTTTTTAAGTTCTTCATTTAAAGAGTCTATTTTATCTTGTTGTCTATCTATGGTATTTTGAAAATCTTTTTTAAGCATTTCAATTTCAAATTTATGGTCTTTTTCAATTATAACTGTTGCATCTTTTTTACCTTTTTCATATTCACTAGCCAAATCTTTAGGAATATTAGCAACTTGTTTTTCTAAATCTAAAATATAATTTTCTTTTTCTTTAGCTTCATTCAATAATTTTTGGGCTTCTTCTTCCATTAATTTTAAATTGCTTTCTCTTGTTTTCTTTTCATCTTCCCATTTATTATTAGCTATTTCTCTTTCTCTTTTCGTTTTATATTCATATTCTTCAGCTTCTCTATCGCGTTCAGTTTTTAAAGCTTTGTTTTTTAAATCATAATCTTTTTGCAAATCTTCAATTTTTAATTTATAATCATCTTCTAATTCTTTAATTTGTTCATTTAATTTTTGCTTTTGCATTTCGTTATTTTTAGTAAATTCAAGCATGGCATCTTTTCCCGTATTCATAACAAGGGTTAAGTTTAATAATTCTGCGTCAATATCATATAAATTTTTTAATTTTTCTTCTTCGGTTTTAATAGCTAGTTCCAAGTCATTGAATTTATTAATTAATTCTGGGGAAAAAATATTAGCTTCTACATTTTTCTTGGTTTCTTCTACGGCAACTTGGGCTTTTCTAACTTTCTCTTCATGTTCAGGGTTAGATTTAATTTTGGCATTATTTTTTTCTCTTTCTAATGCTTCATTTAAAGCATCTAATATTTCTTGTTTAGTGTTTTTTAAAGTTATTTCATCTTTTTTCATAATTACTGCATCTCCTTGTAGTTATTCTATCATGATTTAAAATGCTTGTATAGTTCATTTATTAAAAATATGCTAACATAGTTTTACCTACATTAGCATTTTTCTTAATTAATTAGTTTTCTTTTGACTACATATATTAAACTTACACTACTTAGAATGATAAGCCCAGCATAAAGTCCTAAACTGATATCCCCTGTCTTAGGATTTTCTTCCGTCGTTGGTTTAGGTGGTAAAGTTGTATAAATATCTACCCCATAACTTGCTTTAATATTACAAGCCCATAAATACCTAAAGTCATAAGCTTTCGTAGCATCTACTTCTAGTTCGACAAAATCTGTTGTTCCTATTTCTTTACCATATTCTATTACAGTAAATTTTACTTGTAATTTGTTATCGCTTGTTTTCTTATATTCCCATCTATAAGTATAAACATCATCTTCACTAATCTCGGCAATAGGATTTTTATCTTTCGCCCAAGTTGAAGTAATAACAAATTTATCCCCACTTTTTTGAGTCATAACAACAGCTTCGGTTAAATATTCAGGGTCTTTATCTTCTTCTTTTTTATTGATAGCTATTGATAATTCAAATAATTCACCATTTTGGTAATCATCTTTCTTTAAACCAACATGTACTTCTTCTTTAATGCCCTCACTTAACTTAGCTTTACTTGCCTTATTATAAGGGCCTCTTTTCATTCCATCAATTTCTTCTTTTGTTCCTTTAAGATTGGTAATATTTGCAGATACTTTTTCCTTAGAACCAAAATTAGTTCCCGCTTGCCAATCTTCGTATTTCCAAGCCGTTAAAGCTTTAACTGGTAGAATATTTACTAAACCTACCATGAAAATAAATATTCCTTGTAATAACTTCTTTTTCATAAACAAATAATATACACCTTTCTTCTACATTAAACTATATGTTTATTTTTTTTTAGTTATTAACTGATTTTTTCTTTTTTAATTAACTTGGCATGAACTACGAGTCTTTTTCCTTTATTATCATAACAAGTCGATAAAGTAAGAAATTTATCATCAAGAGTTACTACTTCCTTAATGGGGGCAATATTTCTTTTTTGAACAATTTTAATCCATTGTTGTTTTTCTTTAGCATCTTGAAAATTAACCGTTAAGTAATAGCTTTCGCTTTCAATTATATAAAGAGAAAAAATTTGAAAAAGCATTTCTTCTTTTAAAGAGGAAAAGTAAATAACATAATTTTCCTTGTCCTCTTGCCAAGATAATTTTAAAATATTTCTTAAGGAGCCAAACATGGTGCCATCAATTCTACTATGACCATAAATAATCAAATTATCACTTAAATTATTAAGAGAATTACGATAATCTAAAAATAACCATCCCGCATCATTTTTCTTATTATCAAAGGAGTGATTTAAATAATATTGATTATCTTTGGCTTGTACAACGGGATAATTTATAATAGTATTATTTAGATGTAAAAAGCCCACCGTATCTTTATTTTGGCTTAATAATTTACTAAAATCAATTTGATATTTTTCTTCATTTATTTTAATATGCCTTGCTAATTCTTTATTTAATTTTTTTATTTGAGCATTATCCTTATGCCAACTTACTATTTTAAAAAGCGAAAAAAACAAAACTAAAAATAAGGAAAAAACAAGAATATACCAAAATATTTTACTCCTTTTTTCTTTATTTAATGGTAATGATTTATATTTTTCTAAACTTATATATTTTTTCAAAGCTAACACCTAATTAATTTTATTACATCATTATTAAAATTAAGCATATATAAATTGTTGAACTAATATGTACCTTATGACACATAATAAAAAAGTATATGGTTTGCTTTATTTTAAAGGAACTATAGATGATTATAATATAGAATAAAAATCAATTAATAATGAATTTGTAGATAATAAAGATTTAGAAATAATCGTATCAGTAATAAAATAAATAAAATCAGTTTTGTATCTTGGCTCCTGCCTTTTTTTAGGCGTTATTATATTCGTTAATGATTGTTTCTTGTTTTCCACTAATAATTTATCTATTTTTTGCATTAATTTTTCAAATTCTTTATACAAACTATTACTGTAATCGTTTCTCATACCCATTAAAACCTTCCCTATCTTTTTATGTCTAAATTGTTACATAAAAAGTGTCAAATTTAGCCAAAAATACAGGAATAAACAAAAAAATATGATAAACTTATATTGTAAGGATGGGATATTAATGAACGAAAATTATGAAACAGAAGCTCAATCAAAACCTTCAATACAAACTAAACAAGATGCTCAAAGAGTTCAAGAACAATTACTTGAAAAGAAAACTCAAATTATTGAAGATGCGCCTAAATTATCTTTGTCAATAAAAAATGCACCATTTTATTTAGGTGTTTTGTTTGAACAAGATGGAACTCCTAAAGGTGATTTTACAGTAACTGATAGATTTAAAAGAAAAGTAGCGGTTGCATTTAAACATCCACATCGTAAATCAACTACAGGTGAAATGTATTTTGGTGAGCTAACTGATGGAAATTTATATAATACAGCTCCAAATGAATATTTAATTCAAGCAACACCTACTTTTTTAACTGATGAAGAGTTAGATTATTTACGATCTCATCGTAAATTAACTAAAATAATTGGTAATACTGAGATTGAATTTGTTCCTCCAATGCTACAAAGAAATGATTATCCAGCAAGAGTGGAAAAATATATGGAAATAGTTGGAGAATCACGAGCAAAAGTACAAGAATTAACAGGTATTATACAAGAAATAGAGAAATTAAAACCAAGACTTCCTATGGGAACATATGAAGTTATGATTGGACAATCAGAAGAAGTAGAAGAAAAGCATGATAAACCAGGATTCCCAAACAGGTAGGAGATGTTTACATGGAAAGAGTTAAGTATAATATTGCTATACAGACATATATGGAAGTGTTTGACTATTTAATAACTAATAACCTTTTTGTTTATAATTCTGGTAGAGATTTTTTATCATCAAGAATAAAGATTGATGAGTATGGTTTTGTCGAGGAAACTCAAGTTAGAAGAGGAGTTTGGGATGAAGAACATCCAAATCAAAAAAGAGTACCTGCACTTAGAGTCCTTAAAATTATAACTGATATTATTGATGATATACTTTTAAAAGCAAATGTTCCAACTAGTCCAGATGCTAGATATGCTTATATTCATGATTTAAAAGCAAAAATGGGCGGACAAAAAAGTTATTATTCTTCTTATCAAGAATTATTAGATATATTTAAAAAAGTATATAATGGTCAAGAATTAATGTATAGTACTAATGGTAAAATTGTTGATATTGCATTATTAAGATATAAACAAGTTGCTGATAAATTCTCAAAGATGACACCACTTGAAAAAAGAGCTGTTGAATGCTATGCAAAATTAGAAGATGAACTTGTTAGTTACACAGCAAATTTATTACTTGTTGATGAATACGGATATCCGTTAGATGATTTACATAGAAGAACATATGATGGTCATGATTCAAGTGTGAAAATTGCTAGTAAAGATACTGAAGTTGATTGGGATATGTTTAAAGAATGCATTACTGATAATTATGCATATTTGGAAGAAGAAGGAAAACTCGATTTACATGGAACATTTAGTCCTTGGGATGATAATCCTTATAAGTCAGAATTAGGATTGGATGGAATGACAAAATAAAAAGACTATAATTCCAGCAACATACCACAAACTAATCGTAAGTGGTACTGTTGCCTTTTTATTTAAAATACATTAGACACTAGTAATGGTAATTGTATCATTTGGTTCAAAAACAAATCTATGTTATAATGGACTAAAGGAGTAATTATGCCGAAAATTTATTACTATAAAACTTATGATGAAGATTTTCTAACTTCTAAAAAGCAACAGTATACCTTAAAAGATAATTATAAATGGATTCACAAGAATATCTTTTACAAGATATTTTCCTTCCTTCTTTACGTTTTCATTGTGCTCTTTGCTTTTTGCTATGCTAAAATCTTTCTACATGTAACAATCAAAAATAAGAAATTATTAAAAAAAGAAAAAAGTTATTTCTTATATTGTAATCATACCCAAATGTTAGGGGATGTCTTTGACCCTTTTCTAATTTGTTTTCCACATAAACCTTATATTATATGTAGTCCTTCTAATTTAGGGATTCCTATCTTAGGTAAACTTCTTCCCATGGGAGGAGCACTACCCATTCCTAATAATATTCATGGTTTAAGTAAGTTTAAAGATGCAGTTAATTACCATATTAATAAACACCCCATTATTATTTATCCCGAAGCTCATCTTTGGCCTTATGCTACCTTTATAAGAGATTTTCCTTCTACTTCTATGCATTATCCCATCGCAAATAATAAAAAAGTTTTTACCGCGACTACTACTTATACGAAAAGGAAAAGAGGAAAAAAACCGAAGATTACCATTTATATTGATGGTCCCTTCTTAAAAGATGAAAGTTTAAGTAAAAAAGAACAACAACAAATGTTACATGACCAAGTATTTAAGGCTATGCAAAAGAGAAGTAAATTAAGTAACTATGAATACATTACATATAAAAAGGAAGGCTAAGCTTCCGTTTTGTATCCCGCGATATCTTCATAACTAAAAGTATAATCAAGCTTCTTTTTATAAGCTTTTTCATAAGCCTCCACTTTTTGTTTATAATCTTGTTCAGCCATTAATTTACTATTTTCTCTTGCTGATTTATTTTTATCAGGATAAATCGGTTTTAAAACATGAACAATATACTCTACTTCCTTAAATTCTTCATTATCATCTTTATCTTTGTCTCTAATTTCGACAAAACAAGAAATAATTGGTACATTGTTTTCACTCGCAAATTCGTAAGCCCCACGTTTACAAGGTCTAGGCTTTCGATAATTAAACCACATCTCTTCTTCCGGATAAATTAAAACATAATTATTTTTAGCTAAGACTTTCTTTAACTCTGGTTTAAATGTTTTAATAATATAGTTAGGACTTTTACAAAGTGGGATGATATTTAAACTATTCATTAAATAACCTAAAAAACCGGGCATAGCTAAATTAGTTTCTTGGCTTACTATATAAAAATTTTTATGATACCTTTTTTTTATTAATTTTCGCATAAGCATATTATCTAAGGGATTAAAATGATTACTAGTTATAATGGCACCCTTATTAATGTTAGCTAAATTTTCTAAACCCTCAATTTTAATACTTTTATTTAATTTTAAGCCAATAATATCTACGAATAAATAAGCAAATCTACTTTCTAGAAAATAAATAAACTTATTTTTTCTTAAACCATAAAATCTTTTTAAGACTTTATTTAACTCTTCTTCACTTAACCTTGGGTCATTTACTTCTACTTTTTTATTTAATTCATTATCCAATATATTTTTTTGAATATTCTTAATAACTTCTTTTTTACTTCCACCAATTATCATATAACCTCAAAATCTTTTTTCTATGCCATTTTCAAAAATCTTTTTAAAAGTTATCTCATTATGCATAATGAATGATGCCCTATTAACTAGATTTTCCAAAGTTTTCGCATCTTCTTCTTTATCTTTTTGGGTAAAGTTTTCTTTTTCTTTTAAAATGTCTTCTTTAAATAAACTTTCATTAGCGTACTTCCAAAAATATTCTTCATAATCTACATTATCATAATGCCAAGGTTTAAAAAATAAATTGTAATGCACTATTTGAGGATGAGCAAATACTTTTTTCCCATTCGTGGGCATCGCATCCCATTCATTAGGTAAATGAAGTATTTTCCCATAAGCCATGGCATTTATATAATCTTGGTCAGGACAAACCGTATCAAAATGATATTTATTAAGTAAATATAGAAAATGTTTAGCAAAGGCCACTTCTCTTAACTTTTGCATATTCATTAAAAGAACACCTGAATTAATATATTCTTTAATATTAGCACCAGCATTATTTGCAAAATATTCACATAAAATTGGATTGTCTTCACAAGAAATATCATTGCATCCGCCGAAAAGATGGTCACCTAAATTTATATTATATAAACGCGATATATCTCCGGGAATACAAGTATCACTATCAATATAAATAGCTTTATCATATTCTGGGAACATGGTTGGAATAAAAATTCGAAAATAGATGGTTAATGTAAAGAAATCCGTTCTTAAGAGATTTTCTTTCCGATTAGTTATATCTTCTAATCCTTCTTTCATCTCTGTAAATATTATTTTTGCATTTTCCGTTTCTAATGTTTTTAATTTTTGCATCGCTTCTTCTGTAATTGACTCATAAACAACATGAATATGATAATTGTAATCAGGAGATGCATTATCGATTAAAGATGCAATAGCTACTGATAAATAAGGGGCATATCCAGCATCAATAGTAAAAAATATAGGTATTATTTTCTTCATTATTTCATTTCCTCCATTATTAATTTATATTCTTCTAATATATCATCAAATAAGTGCACTTTTAAAGTATTATGTAATTTATCAATTTGCCATGGTTTAATTGTTTGTTTGCTAATCTTAGGCCAAAATTTAAAAGTCGTACTAAAATGTCTAAACACAGTCTTTTCATCTTCTTGTTTTTGTTCATTATAAATACGATCCACGATTAGTTTCTTCTTAGCATACCAATTTAAAGCCGATTGGTCCGGTAAAAGCATTTTTTGCTTTTGGCAAAGAAGACGACATTTCTCGAATAATTTCGTTTCTTTTATTAAAGGCATATTTAAAAGTAAAACGCCCGAATTAAGATAATCTTTCTTCACGATTTTCTTTTTATAAACATGACTACCATAGTAATCTAGAACCCCTACTAATTCATAATCAGTGTTATCGAGGTTATAAAAATCATCTGGCTCTTTTAAACAAACAACATCATTATCTAAATAAAGAATTTTATCTGGTATTTCAGGAATTAAATCAGCATATAATCTAAGCATACAATAAGGAGTGAAAAAGGTATCAATATTAGCTTCCGGTAAACAATCATTTACTTCTTGCGTAATATCAATTAATTTAATGTAATTATCTTTATTTTTCTTTTTAATAATACCCTCTAATACTTTAATGTTATCTTCCTTTAATGGTTCATATTTTTTACTTGCATTCTGATATTGCATGGTAAAAACATAAATATGTAAATGAGCATTCGTATGTCTTAAAATGGATAATACGGAAATAACAAGTCCATCTAGGATATTTGCATCACCACAATAAAGTAAATTCATTTTTCCTCCTCTTCTAAGTCATCGCCATAAATAGCTATGTAATAATCTTTAAATTTCTTAATAATAAAGTTATTAATTTTTAAAGTATCAACATTTTTTAAACCATAGGATAAACCTACTCCTATATATTTGACATAGCTTTCTTTTTTTACCCACATAACTGTAAAATCATCCTCGGTTTTAATTAGCTTCTTTTCTTCTTCCGTACATACTTTTTTCATAACCTTATCTTTCATGGTTATTTTTTCGATATCAACACCAATTTCTTTATTCGAAATTACTAATACAGTATATGGTTTAGCATGACTAATATTAAAATATATTTCTTGTCTTTTTAAATAAGGTTTTCCATATTCATTGTATACTAGATTATCATGAGTATTTAAAGTAGTTAAAACTTTCTTCAATAATTCATTGGAAGATACATCTTTTTCGATATATAACTTATACATTTTTCTTTTCGATATAGAGAATAATATCCTTAACTGTTTGTAAATTCTTGATATCTTTGTCTAGTATTTCAATACCATATTTATTTTCAAAAGCTGCGACTAAATCAACTAAATCTAGGGATTCTAATCCTAAATCATTAACTAAGTTAGTATTTTCTTGAATGTTTTCCTCAGGTATTTCTAAAACACTAGCAATTAAACTAATTATTTCTTCTTTCATTATTCCTACTCCTTTACTTTACTGCGTAATATTTTACCATTATTATTTTTAATAAATTCTTTATTTCTTAATCTTACCCCGGCAATTTGATGATTCTTAGGTTTATCTTTATTATAATTATAAATAAGATTACTAAAGTATTCTTCATCACCTAAATATTCCTCTAAAGGATAAATATAGGCAATTAATTTATTATCTTCTTCACTAACAATGACTTCCTCTACTCCTTTATCTTTTAATAAATTACTTTCGATTAACTCCGGGCTAATATTTTCCCCATTACTTAAAATAATGATATTCTTTTTTCTCCCCGTTATAAAAAGAAAGCCATCTTCATCAATATAACCTAAATCTCCCGTATAAAAATAATTATCTTTTAAGACTTCTTTAGTGGCTTTAATATCATTATAATAACCTTTCATAACAATATCTCCCCCAACACATATTTCACCATCGATGATTTTTACTATTACATCCCGACATATTTGCCCCACACTGCCATCTTTATAATATAAGTTACGATTAACACTTACAACAGGAGAACACTCCGTAATACCATAACCATTTAAAATAGAGATGCCTATACTTCTAAACCATTCGACATATTTTTTATCGAGATTGGCTCCCCCACATATAATATACTCTAAGGAACCACCAAATTCTTTTAAGATATCTTTAAATAAAACTTTTCTTAAATCAAGATGAACTTTTAATAAACAATTACTTATTTTAATACTTCTTTTTAATAACTTTTCTTTCTTTTGTAATCTCACGGTTTTCCATATTTGCCGGTAGAATGTTTCCACAAAGGCTGGAACAACAAAGATGGTATTAGGACTGTTATCTTTTAAAGCCTTGGCTGCATACTTTAAGCTACTATTTAGATAAACTTCAGCACCATAATAAAAGGGCATTAAAATACCAGTAACAAAACCAAAAGCATGATGAAAAGGTAAAAGGCTTACTACTTTGCCGTGGGGTTCAAATAAAGATGAAGCACCATAAATATCTCTCGCCATATTTTTTGGGGTTAGTACCACTGCTTTATTAGCACCGGTTGTTCCCGAAGTAAAAAAAATCACGGCATCTTTATCATTATCATTAACAAAATCATAAGTTTTATTTATTTGATAGAACTCTAAGTCATCTATCGGTAAAGAATGATATTTCAAAGCTTTAATAAAAGCATTATAATAAGCGGAATAACAAATAATTTTAGTATGACTTTTTTTAAGTAAACTCTCTATTTCTTTCTTATCTAAATCTTTATCAAGAACAACACAAACATTCCCACTTAAAACAATAGCTAAAAACATAATTATCCAATTATAACTATTTTCGCCAATTAAAGCTATATGCTCATTTTGAAAATGTTCTTTAAAATAACTGCTTACTCTAACAACATCCTCATATACGTCTTGATAAGTTTTTACTATTTTAACATTATCTTGCATATAACTAAATGCTCTATTATTTGCATATTTATTTACTGCTAAATCCATTAATTCTTTTAAATTATTTATTTTAGTATGTTGATAATAATCATAATTTGCCTGCATACATCCACCCTCATTGTCTTATAATTTGATATATCCATTATAACATAAGATGATTAATATTCCTATTTATATTAACTATTTTTAAAATCTTCATACCACGAACTTAATTTATCTTTAAGACTATTGAATAAAGAAGAACTGATATCTCCCACAATATCTAGAGCGTTTTTTGTATAGTAAACAAAGTCATCTTTCGCATTAATTATATCTTGATAATATTCTTCCCCTAAAGCTTCTTTAGTAAAATCTTTCACATTATTAGCGCCCTTTTTAATTACTTCACTTGCTTTAGCAAAAGCATTTTTAGTTTTACTAGAAATCGTATCTTTATATCCTGGAAAATGTTTTTCTATTTTTTCATCAATGGCATTTACTAATTGTAAAACCTTAGCTTTACCATTTTCCGTTAATTCATTAAAAGTTATCCCTTTAATTTCTCCATCATAAAAAAGAAAATCAACCAAAGTTATAAAAATTCCTTTAGCTTTATCTTTAACACTTTCTGTTTCTGGTTCTTCTAAAAAATCATCTACTTCTTTATCAATGGCTTCAATGGTGCTTATAACTGTTTTATCATTACTTGAATAAATTATTTCATTATTATTAGATGTTGTTTTGTCATTTTCTGTATTAGTAGGAATAGTATTACTATCTTCTGTATTAGTACTATCATTGGGAATATTATTATTCTCATTACTATTTGTATTTTCTGAATTATTATTTGTTTCATTGTAATTACTATTTTGATTAGGTTCTATATTTTCTTGTAGTTTTTCTTCTTTCGTACAACCCATAAAAAATAAAGAAATAAATATTATTAATATAATTTTTTTCATACATCATCACACCTCTTTATATATTATCATATTTGCCTATTATTGTGAATTAAAAAAGCTGAGCATATAACTCAGTTAAATCGCAATAACTTATAAATTTGTTTTTATTTCATCATACAAATCGTCTTTTTTTATTTGCTCTTGATAAAATTTTAATTGTTTAATTATTTGCTTAAACAATTTTTCATCAACAAAACCATAAGGTGCATAATTATTTTTTTCCTGTTTATAAATATTTTTTAAATTTATATAATTAATTGGAGCTTTTAATCTATTATCTTTATTTTTTCTTAATAAAAAATGTTGGAAATTATTTTTATGTAATGTTTTATAACTTGAACTTGAAATTGTCAAATAATAAAAATGAGTTGCTGTAACAGATATTATTAATACGGGATGTCCTGTAAGAGAAAAATCAATTCGATTAGCATCTTTATAAATAATATTTTTCATATTTATAATATCTTTTTCTTCAGCAAACATCAGTATACCATTAAATTCCCTTCACTATCTCTTGAGACATAATAAGTTACATTTTCATCATCATATTTTGCATTACACAATTCACTATATTCATCATCTGTCAGTGTTATATCTGGGGTTATAAAGAAATATCTTCCATTAATAATTTCTAACTTTTCATTGAATTCTTCGTTTTTATAAATATCATATAATTCCAACATTTTATCTTTGTATTCCTCTAATAAAGCTTCATTAGTTATTTTAGGATTTAGTTGTTTCTTTACTTTTTCTTGTAAAGAATTCCAAGGCAATTCTCCATGAGTTTGCTCAGAAATAATATCCGCTTTTAAATAGCCATACTGTCTATTAATTATTTGTAAAACTTTAATTTCATCACTAGATAAATTAATTTTAATGTTTGTCTTTAATAAATTTTCATATCGATATTGACTATATACATATGGTAAAACAGGACCATTTTTCCATGCTTCTACATCTTTTTGAATTATGTTTCTATTTAAAGATAAAAACATTGCTTTAGCATAATAACATAATTTATTTAATAAAACATTGCCATCATATGAATTAGTTTGGATTGTCTTATTATTATTGCAGAACCATTTTGCTACCATTAATGTTTTATCCATTTATAACACCTCCTCGTTTTTTCATTTTTCAAAAATATATCTTTATTATAGCATTCTTTTTTAATATTAGAAATAATTATTTAATTAAAGCAATAATTTCGTCTTTACTTTTTAAACCAACGGATTTATTTTTTAACTCCCCGTTTTCAAATATTAATAAAGTGGGAATAGACATAATGCCATATTTAAGCGCCGTTTTTTCATTATCATCGACATTTAATTTATAAAATGTTACCTCTCCTCTTTCGCTTGCTAATTCATCAATAATGGGTGATAACATTCTACAAGGCCCACACCAAGGGGCATAACAATCAATAACTAATTTTTTATTATTAGTTATGATATCATTAATATTAGCATCGGTAATTTCTTTTACTTCCATTTTTAATCATTTCCTTTCATTTCACGGATTGCCATCATGGCTGCAATAGCCCCATCACTCGTCGCAGTGGTCAGTTGTCTTAAATCTTTTACTCGGGCATCACCCGCGACAAAAATACCCGGGGTTTTTGTATAAACTTCATCTTTCGCCATTATATAGCCATTTTCATCAAGGAGGGCGACGTTTTTAAAAATATCATTTTGGGGGACTTGACCAATGGCGATAAATAAGCCATCAAGAGTTATATCTTTAATATTGCCCTCATTATCTTTGATAGTAATACTTTCTAATTTAGTATTCCCATTTAAAGCTATAATATTAGTATTTAAAATAAATTCAACATTTTTCTTCTTTTTTAATTCTTCTAAATACTTATTATCTCCTTTAAAAGTATTGCGTCGATGAATTAAATAAACTTTTTTAGCAATATCTGCTAAATACAAAGCATCTTCTAAAGCGGTATTTCCGCCTCCATTTACAGCCACAATTTTATTTTTATAAAAATTACCATCACAAATGGCACAGTAAGAAACACCTTGGCCCACAAATTCTTCTTCTTTTGGCAAATTTAACTGACGATTTTTGGCTCCCGTAGCAATAATGATCGCTTTGCTTTGATACTTCCCCTTATTTGTAATAACTTCTTTACCTTTTGTTACTTCTAAAACTTCTTCGTATTTAATTTTACCACCTAAGGCTAAAACTTGGTTATATAAATTGGTCGCAAAATCATAACCCGAGATAGAAGGAATTCCGGGATAGTTTTCCACATTAGGAGAATTAATAATTTGGCCACCATAATTTTTAGCTTCCAAAATTAAAACACTGACACCACCCCTTAGCAAAGATAAGGCAGCACTTAAACCAGCCGGACCAGCACCAATAATGATAACATCAACCATATAATCCATCCTTACTATTATCTTCTATCATTATAGACTAAAAATAAACGAACTATTTCTAAAATCGAAGTTAGAACCGAAGCTACATAAGTCATAGCCGCCGCCCCTAAGACTTTAGTTACGCCTTCATTTTCTTCTTTATCCACTAAATTTAATCTTTCTAATTCTTTTTTAGCTCTATTACTGGCATCAAATTCCACCGGTAAAGTAACAAGTTGAAAAAGTAAGCCAACGCTAATTAAGCCAATACCAAAGATAAACAAATTAAAGTATTCCGCAAATAAACCAATGACAATGACTATCCAAGCAAAACTAGAAGTAAAATTAACAATTGGCACTAAGAAACTTCTAATGCGCATAAAAGTATAATTTTCTTTATCTTGAATGGCATGCCCACATTCATGGGCCGCAACAGAAGCACTAGCAACAGTTTCCCCATGAAAAATATCTTTCGATAATTTAATAACTTTTCTTGTTGGGTCATAATGGTCTGTTAGATTGCCTCCTGTTTCCACAACATAAATATCTTCTAATCCATTTGCCTCTAATATTTTTTTAGCTACTTCAAAGCCAGAAATTTTCTTATTTAATTTAACTTTTTTATATTTATTATAACTACTATTAATCCTTAATTGAGCAATTAAAGGAATAATGATAATTATTATATAAAGAATAAAATTCATCCAACCACCTACTTATTTATTATTTCAAATATTGTTCCCTCTCTAGTATCTTTTAGTATTATACCCATTTTTTCTAATTCATTTCGTATATTATCCGCTAAAGCAAAATCTTTATTTTGCTTAGCGACTATTCTTTCATTAATTTTTTTATTAATAAAATCCATATCAACATCTATTTTTTCTTCTTTGGTTAAATCTAAACTTAAAACTTTATCGAAAGCATTAATTAATTCATATTTAGTTTTATCATCAACATCATATTTTAAAACATCATATACTACACTTAAAGCATTTGCTGTATTCAAATCATCACTTAATGTTTGTTTAAATAAATCATTAAATTTATTAAATACCTCTTCATTAACCTTGCCATCTTTCTTTAAACTAAGTACTTTACTTTTTAATTTTTTATAAGCATTTGCCGCACTATCTAGAGCTTCATAAGAAAATGTTAATTGTTTCCGATAATGACTTTGTAAACACATATACCGATAACTTAAAGGCTCATATCCTTTATTAATAAGGGTATCAACAGTTAATGTTTCACCCTTACTTTTACTCATTTTTCCTGATGCATCATTTAAATGTTCCCCATGCACCCAATATTTACACCAAGGATGTCCTAAGTAACTTTCTGATTGAGCTATTTCATTAGTATGATGAGGGAAGATATTATCTACACCCCCACAATGGATATCTAAAGCTTCACCTAAATATTTCATGCTTATACCAGAACATTCAATATGCCAACCAGGATAACCAACTCCAAAAGGACTATCCCATTTTAATTCTTGATTATCAAACTTACTCTTCGTAAACCATAACACAAAATCCGCTTTATTTCTTTTATTATCATCTACTTCAACGGTATCTCTAACTCCACCGATTAAGTCATCTTCCCCTTGATTAGTTAAACAATAATAGTTATCTAATTTAGAAGTATCAAAATAGATATTACCTCCTGCTTGATAAGCATACCCCGTATCTAATAATTTACTAATAATTTTAATATATTCATCTATATTATCTGTCGCGGGACTTATTATTTCTGGTTTCTTAATATTTAATCTTTCTAAATCTTTAAAGAAAGCTTTAGTATAAAATTCCGCAATTTCTAAAACGCTTTTGTGTTCTTGTTTAGCACTTTTAACCATTTTATCATCGCCAGTGTCGGCATCACTAGATAAATGTCCTACATCAGTTATGTTCATACATCTTTTTACTTTATAGCCTAAATAATTTAAAGATTTCTCTAAGATATCTTCCATTATATAAGTTCTTAAATTACCGATATGTGCATAATGATAAACTGTTGGTCCACAAGTATACATCGTAACTATATCTTTATTCCAAGGAATAAATTCTTCAATTTTCTTGGCTTTGGTGTTATATAATTCCATTATAACCCTCCTATTTAAGTCTATTTAATACAACATCTCTTCCTAATAAATATATTTCATCCGGAAGTTCAGGCCCATGTTCTACCCCACTTATCTTAATTCTAATTGGCATATATAGAAGTTTTCCTTTAACTCCGGTTTTTTCTTTAACAATATTAATAACTTCCGCAATTTTCTCTGGTTCCCATACAGGAAGAGCTTTTAATTCTTCATAATAAGTTTTAATAACTAATGGTATATTTTCATCACTAGCTAAAAATTCTTCATTTTCTTTACTAATAGTAATTTCTTCTTCAAAAAACATTTTCACTAATTCATTAATTTGTTTGCCATAAGATAAATGGTCTTTATAAATAGTTAATAATTTATCTACCCATTCTTTGGGTTTATCACTAACATCATATGATAAATAAGGTCTAATAAATGCTAAATAATCTTCATCACTTAATTCTCTTATATATTTAGCATTAAACCATTCAAGTTTCTTAATATCATATGTTGATGGTGATTTACCTATTCTCTTAGGGTCAAAGGCTTTAATTAATTCCTCCATGGTAAAAATTTCTTTATTCTCACTAGGACTCCAGCCTAATAATACTAAATAATTAACAATAGCACTTGGTAAAAACCCTTCATTATATAAATCCATGAATGAAGCATCCCCATTACGTTTAGATAATTTATTACCATCACTACCTAAAACCATAGGGACATGAATATATGTTGGTTTATCCCACCCAAATGCTTCATATAATAAATTATACTTTGCACTTTGGTCTAAATATTCTTTTCCTCTTATAACATGGGTTATTTGCATTAAATGGTCATCAATAACATTAGCAAAATTATAAGTAGGAAAACCATCACTTTTAAGTAATATTTGGTCATCTAAAATGCTATTATCAATTTTAATTTTCCCATATATAACATCTTCAACAATAGTTTCCCCTATTTTAGGCATTTTTTGTCTTATAACATAAGGTACACCATTTTTAAGATTTTCTTCTATTTTTTCTTTACTTAATTTAGAACATCTTCCATCATATAAGAATGGTTTATGTCTTAAATTAGCTTTTTCGCGCATCTCTTCTAGTTCTTCTTCTGTACAGAAGCAGTAATAAGCATGACCAGATTCCACTAATTCTAAAGCATATTTTTTATATATATCTAATCTTTCACTTTGAATATATGGTCCATATTCTCCTTCATTATTAGGTCCTTCATCAATGGCTATGTTACATAAATTTAAAGTATTATAAATAAAGTCAATGGCTCCATCAACTTTTCTTGTTTGGTCTGTATCTTCAATACGAAGTAAAAAATCTCCCTCATTATGTTTCGCTACTAAATATTCAAAAATAGCGGTTCTTAAATTTCCTATATGCATAAATCCTGTAGGACTTGGTGCAAATCTTGTTCTTGTTTTCATAAAACACTTCCTCTTAATTAATATTTTATCATACTTACCCTTTTTTTTATATGAAATTTTGTTGAAAAATATTAAGTTTTCAGCAAAAAAAGAAGGGGCTGAGTAGAAATGAATAATTTCTATTCAGTTCTTTTTTTGCTTTGGAAAAGGAAATTTTTCGAAGTTTAAATTGTTTGGTGTATCCCAATAATTATCTTTTAATTTATTGCCATCTAAAGTAGAAAAATATTTTCTTATGTTGGCACCTAAGCACATAAGCATAATCTCACAAGAAACTTTATTTAAACCTCGTCTTCTTATTCTATCATAATTCATATTATTTTTTATTTGTCCAAATGCATCTTCTACTTGGATGCTTCAGTTTATTCTTATTTCTATTCCTCTTGGACTTTGTAAATTTTTTCTAGCTTCTTCTTTTAATAATTCATATTCTGGTACTAGTTCATATAATCTATAATCGTAGCTTTTATTTTTTAAGTTTTTCTTACAGATATAAGAATAATTACAATTGTTACAACCAACAAATTTATAAAGTTTACTATTTTTATATCTTTGATGTCTAATACTATCAAATGATATTTCTTCTCCTATACAAGTATTTAAACACATAACTCCATCATTAAAAGTATAAAATAATTGGGGCCTTTTTCCATCAGCTTCACCACTCCATGTAGAATGTTTAACATAATTTTTTATATTGTGATTTTTCATATATTGATAATTTTCATACATTCCATATCCTGAATCTGCGCATTCATTTTTAGGATATCCTTCATAATATTTATAATATAGGTCATTCATTGGGATAAAAGTATAGAAATCATCTCGATTTTGAAATACTCCATACATTGTTATTAACCCACTTGATACCATTACTTGTATATTATATCCTGCATGAAAATCATGACTGTTTTTTGAATAATAATCTTCCTTTAATACCATCGCAGTGGCATCTTTATCAGTTTTGTAATAAGAATTCCTATTTTCACCACATATTGTTTCTTTTTCTTCGTATTCAAGTAACTTGATTAAATATTGATAAGCTAATTTATAATTTCTTTGTTCTTTAGTTAATCGTTTACCTTTACCTGTGGGAATAGAGTTAATATCTATATTTTCTCTTACAACATACTCTTTTATTAGCTCATTTAACTCAAATGATTTTATTTTATTTTTTATTTCAATTCCCATTTTAAGTAATAGTTCTTTAATCTTAATATCTAATTTTTTATGGTAAGTAGTTGGCTTCCATACAAATTTATATTTATTCGCATTTGCTTCTATTTTTGTTCCGTCATTATATTGAATATCTATATTAACATTAATATCTTCTATAATTGCTTTTGTAATCATAGTAAATATTTCATATTGATAAGGAACTATATATTTATTAATACAATCCTTTATTGAACTGTCACTTGGTTGTTGTTGTTCCATTAAATAAATAACTCTTAAATCAAATTGACATAGATTTTCTATTTCTCGTAAACTACCTTTAAATTTTGAAAAACAATAAATAATAGTTGCGATTAAATTAAATGGATTGTATCCTTTTCTTCCAACGTCACTTTGAACGTTTTTTATTATCAATCCTATTCCTGAGTTATTCAAAATTTCAAGAAATTTATCAATTTTATCAAATTCCTCACAGCATTTCACTGAGGGGACTATGAAAATTGGTCTTTTTGTGTTAAAATATCCCATGTGATACATCTTCTTTCGTCAATTAGATTGTATCACGAATTGGTCTTGAAGTCTTATGATTTCAGGACTTTTTATTTTTTTTGAATAAATTAAAAAAGAACTGAATAGAAATTATTCATTTCTACTCAGCCCCTTTTTTTTCAAATGCCAAATTTTTGCTTTTTTCTTAACTTCTAATTTTTACTCTACTTCGTGTAAAATTTGAATAAATTTTTTATAAACATTTGGACGTAGCACATTCCTTCCGAACCTTATAAACACCGGGCTTATTCAAAAATGGGACCTTCAATACGACCAATTAACGCTCAACAATAACGAATGGACTGCCTAACGTCCCAATTCCGGAGCTAATTTTAGCTTCACTAGAATCCAGAAAGAAGACCGGTCGCACCGCAAAGTTACTGGTCGGAAGGACAGAATCCATATAGCCATACGCAGTCGAAGTCCACGTATAATAACCCACGAACTGATCTCGACCATAACGTGACATGGTCCATTCATATTGATTGTTACCCGATTGTCCATTCTTACTCATATGCAACCAACTTGCATAACATCCTGCAGATGATGAGTAACAATTTGTAGTCCCATCTCCTTTATATGAATAGTAATAATCATGTATATACATTAATCCGATTTTTGCTTGTATAGTACTATTCCATGTGTACGTTCCTTTATTGTACCCTGTATATGTTGATTTATTCCCTGTTTCTATCGCATATACTTCATCGGCTGTTTTATCTGTTTCGTTACTAGAACCATTATATCCTATATCTCCATATAACCAGTTTGTATCTTTTATCATCTTATACCATTTATCATTACCTGTACTTTTTACGTACTGTACATTTGATGTTGTACTATTTATAAATACATTGGTATCCCCTTCAGAGCCCTCATTCTGGCCATTTGATAACCCATTTAATCTTTTATAAATACTTACATATGGCCATTCGCATGCTTCTCCAGCACAATTAGAATATGAATACGTATTATTCCAAAAAAAGAATGATGTATTGCCATCCGTAACTTCAGTGTTCTTTATTAATTTTAAATCTCCAGTACTTGGGTCTATTCCTATTATTCTGTACATATAATCACTTGTCACATTACCAGCACAATCGGTATTTGGGCTATCTGTGCCAAAACACACAAAGTTATCTACAACATTTGTACACCCTTCATTCGCTGCATTACATGCTCCGTAAAACCTATATAAGCCTCCAAGAACATTTGTACTTAATCCTTTAGGATTCTTTGATTTTACATAATCTCCTAACTTAGCAGATTTTGTTGCATAATTCCCCGATACAACACTCGATGTCCTTCCAGATAAATCATATACATATGCTTCTATGGTATATGTTTGTCCTGGTTGTAA
>CANQRA010000013.1 GCA_947626125.1 uncultured Bacilli bacterium | reverse complement strand
GCCCTTTAAACTCTAAAGCGTCGATTAAAGAGGACGTTCTTCCTTCGATAGTTCTAAGCAGCACTACTACCATTAATGGAGGAATTGGTACTTTAGCCAGACCTTTCGTTGCAAAATCGGAAAAAAGTTATGTTTGTGAAATGGGAACATTAACGCCTGATGCAAGTAAAGGTTCATCATCTGGTGGATATGTTTGTACAAATTCAGCTAGTTACACGACATACGCTTGTAACTGTGTTTGGAATCATAGCTCGGAGACTTCATTTGTATGGCCGAAACAAACTAATGCTACATATGATGAGTGTATGGCATTAGTTTGTTTCGGCCATACAAATGAAGAAACAAACTAATGCTACATATGATGAGTGTATGGCGAAACTTAATCAAGAAGCCTCAGAATGCGTTGCTGAAACTTGTGCCCCTATTAGTGGTGGTACTTTCGGTTATGGCTATTCTGTTTATACAGATTGTAATCAAACTTGTCAAACTTGTGGTCAGTATTATTGTCCATCCGGTTGGTATACATACTCAGGTTCAGGTTCTTCATTAATGTGTTATAAAAGCGCATCTTATATTTAGGAAGAACTAAAATTTATTATAGTTAATCTACACAAACTATTAGGAAGTTTATCTTCCTTTTCTATTGCAATGAAATATATATTTTGATAAAATGTTGGTGGTGAAGTAATGATGGATAAAACAAGTATTTTTGATGTTGCTGCCTTAAGACAAGAGTTAATATTAATTACTTTAAATGAGGTAATTTCTTCTTTAGAAAAGAAAGGGTATAAAGCTGAGAATCAACTTGTGGGTTATTTACTTACGGGTGATGTAGCTTATATATCTAATTATGAAAATGCTCGGGAAAAAATAAAAAGTTTAAAAAGAGAAGAAATTCTTTTAGCTTTAATAAATTCTTATGAAGGTAAATAATGCGGTATTTAGGGTTAGATTTAGGTATTAAAAGTTTAGGTATTGCCATTAGTGATAAAACAAACTCGATGGCGACACCTTTAAAAGTTATTAATTTTGCGCGTGAAGATTATGAAGATGCCCTTAGAGAAGTTATGAAAGTTATAAATGAATATGGGATTACCAAAGTAGTTTTGGGGTTACCTAAGAATATGGATGGCTCTGTTGGTTTTGCTGGGAATCGTAGTCTTAATTTTAAAAAGATGCTCGAAGATAAAAGTATAGAAGTTATTTTAATTGATGAGAGATTAACGACAGTGAGTGCTCTTAATATAATTCATGAAAATAATGAACATGTTAAAGAAACGAAACATAAGATAGATGCAATCGCGGCATCTATTATCTTAGAAAGTTATTTAAGGATGGATAAAAATGGTATTAAAAAATAAAAAAGGCCAAGAAAGAAATTTTAATTTATTATATAAACTTGAATTAAATGCAAAAACTTACTTTATTTATGAAGATATTATTACCAAAAAATGTTATGCTGGTTTGCAAGAAGGTCAGGAATTAAATGTTGTAAGTAAGGAAGAAATTGATTTATTAGAAAGAATCATAAAGAGGGTTAATGAAGAATGAAAAAAATTATAATTATTATCGTTAGTATTTTAATAGTTATATTACTTTTAGTTAGTCTTTATTTTTATGGCATAACAGGAGATAGTAATAAAAATAAAGTCAGTTTTACGGTTAATGAGGGAGCAGGAATAAGAGAAGTAATCAATAATTTATATGAAGAACATCTTATTAAAAGTAAAATAGCGAGTTTAATCTATGTTCATTTTAATGATGATGTCATCATCCATCCAGGTACTTATACTTTAAGTAGCAATATGGGCATTAAAAAGATATTAAGTACTTTAAAGACAGGAGGAGAATATCGTTTAACTTTAGTTGAAGGAAGAAGATTTATTGATTATATTGATGAAATATGTAATATGTTTAATTTTAATAAAGAGGAAGTATTAAGAAAGTTAAGCGATGAAGATTATCTAAAAAGTTTAATGCAAAAATATGCTTTTTTAGACGAACATATTTTAAATAAAGAGCTTTATTATCCTTTAGAGGGGTATTTGTATCCCCTTACTTATAATTTTAGTGAAAACGATGAAATTGAAGATATAATTGAAAAAATACTTGATAAAACGGGAGAAATATTAGATAATTATAGTACTCTTCTTCATAAGAGCAACTATAATTTGCATGAAATATTAACTATTGCTAGCATTATTGAAAAAGAAACCCAAGAAGAAGAAGATAAAGTTTTAGCAAGTGAAGTAATTTATAATCGTCTTAAGATAAATATGAGTTTGGGCATGGATGTTACGACTTATTATGGGGCAAGGAAAAATTTTAATGAAAGTTTGACTAAAGAGGATTTAAATGATAATAACCCTTATAATACAAGACTTTTAACTTTTATTGGTTTACCTGTAGGTCCTATATGTAGTCCCTCTGCCTCTTCCATTGAAGCAGCCTTAAATCCAGGGAATGATAATTATTTATATTTCTATGCGGATAAAAATGGTAAATTACATTTTGCTAAAACATATGAAGAACATAAATTAAATGAAGAGAAGTACGGTGATTAAAAGATGAAAGAAAAAATATTAGAAATGGAAGAATATGCTAAGGAAAAGAATGTTCCCATCATTGAAAAAAAATCCATTGCTTTTATTATGAAATATATTAAAGAACATAATGTTAAAAATATTTTAGAGATTGGTTCAGCCATTGGGTATTCGGCTATATTAATGGCAAGCGTTAAAGAAGATGCTTTTGTGACCACCATTGAACGCGATGAAGATAGATATATGGAAGCTTTAAAAAATGTCAAAGCTTGTGGTCTAGATAAAAAAATTAACGTTGTATTTCAAGATGCCTTAGATGTTAATTTATCGGCCGAAATTAAATATGATTTAATCTTTATTGATGCTGCGAAAGCCCAAAATACGAAATTCTTTGAAAAATATAAATATTTTTTAGCGCCAACCGGTGTCATTATTACGGATAATATTAAATTTCATGGGTACGTTGAAAATAAAGACAAAATTGAAAGTAAAAATTTACGTAGTTTAGTTAGTAAAATTGAAGAATATATCGAATTTTTAAAGAATAATCAAGAATTTAAGACAACTTTTTATGATATAGGCGATGGCTTATCAGTTAGTACTTGGAAAAATGAAGAATAAAATAATTATCACAATTAATAATTTAGAAGATAAAGAAAAATATCAAACCTTAGGTATTAATTTATTTGCTTATCCTTTAAAGGAATTTTGCGTTGGCATACCTAATACTTTTGCATGGGATGTTCTTGATAAAGATAGTTATGCTTTTTTAAATCGCATTATGGATAATAAAGCCATCGATGAATTAAAAGAAATATTACCTAAATTAAATGTTAAAGGAATTATTTTTGATGATTTAGGGGTTTTAGAATTAGTTAAAGATATGCCTTTTGAAAAAATTCTTTATTTAAGTCATTTTAATACGAATGTTTTATCCATCGAATTATATTTAAAATATGTTGACTATGTTATCATTTCTAGTGATATAACGAAAGAAGAAACAGAGTATATTGTAAGATGCTTAAAAGATAAAGTCATTCTTAATGCCTTAGGTTATTATCCGGCGATGTATTCGAGAAGATTACTAATCGATAATTATAGTAAATTTCATCATATTGAAAAAGAAAATCCTTTAGTTATTGAAAATACCCAAAAGAAATTTATGGTTTATGAAAATGAATATGGCACGGTTTTTTATCATATGCCCTTATATAATGGTTTAGAATTAATGAATTTGTCAGCGAAATATTATTTTATTAACACATCTTTTTTAACTTTTGAAGATATTAAGAAATTATTAAATAATGAATATACAGAGGAGTATGATACAGGGTTCTTATATCAAGAGACAATTTATAAATTGAGGGGGGAAGAAAATGACTGAGTTACTTGCTCCGGCGGGTGATTTAGAACGCCTTAAAATCGCTTATTTATATGGGGCTGATGCCGTTTATATTGGGGGAAGAGATTATAGTTTAAGAGCTAATGCGAAAAATTTTAGTTTAGAAGAAATCAAAGAAGCCACTAATTTTGCCCACACTCTAGGTAAAAAGATTTATGTAACAGTTAATATTGTTTTTCATGATAAAAATTTAAAAGACTTAGATAATTATTTACAAACCTTAAAAGATTATTCCGTTGATGCCATCATTGCTAGTGATATTGTTGTTGTTTCGAAAGCATCTAAGATTAATTTAGATGTCATTTTATCGACTCAATCGAGCATTTTAAATTATAGTGCGATTAAATTTTGGCAAAGTCTAGGAGTTAAAAGATTTGTTTTAGGGAGAGAAGCTTCACGAGAAGATATTATCAGAATAAAAAAGGAGTGTCAAGCTGAATTAGAATGTTTTATTCATGGAGCAATGTGTACGAGTATAAGTGGTAAATGCATTCTTTCTAACTATATGACTAATAGAGACTCTAATCGGGGTGGTTGTGCCCAAATCTGTCGCTGGGTGTTTACTACCGAGAATAAGCCCGATTTTACTTTTATGAGTAAAGATTTAAATATGGTAACCTATATTAAAGATATGCTCGATATTGGCGTTAATTCTTTTAAAGTAGAAGGTCGAATGCGTTCTATTTATTATATTGCCACCGTGATAAAATGCTATCGCGAAGTCATAGATAAAATAAAGAATAATACTTTAACTAAAAATGATGAAATATATTATGAGAAAATTTTGGACCGCGTAGCTAATAGGGATACTATGCCCCAATTTTACCAAAAATTTCCAGGTGTTAATGAAAGCTATTTTAATGACCGCATAGAAGTTAGCAATCAAGATTTTTTAGGAATAGTTACGGGCTATAAAGATGGTCTCATTGAATTAGAACAAAGAAATTATTTTAAAATTGGCTATATTGTGGAATTTATAGGTCCTAATATGGAAAATATTACATATACTATAAAGACTATTATTGATGAAAATAACGAAACCCTAGATGTAGCAAGGCACCCTCAAATGAAAATATACTTGCCATATGATAAGCCTTTACCAAAATATGCGATGATGCGTTTAAAGACTATTGTTTAGCGATTAAGGTTAGTGATTGACAAAAATGATGTTTTATAGTATTATTTAGTACGTTGATATTAGTTTTTTTATAAGTAAAAAAAGGAGAGATTTTTGATGAAGAAAGAAGATTTTTTCGAACTAACTGCTGAGGGATACTTAGAGTTAGAGACTGAATTAAATGAATTAAAAAATGTCAAAAGAAAAGAAGTAATCACGGCTCTTAAAGAAGCCAGAGCCATGGGAGATTTATCCGAAAATGCTGATTATGATGCTGCCCGTAATGACCAAGCCCAAATTGAGGCCCGGATTAAAGAACTTGAATATAAATTAGAACATAGTAAGATTGTCGATAAAAGAAAAAAAGGAAGCAATATTGGCATAGGTTCTGTTGTTACTGTTGTGGATGAAGATGGCGAAGAAGAAGAGTATAAAATGGTTTCTTCCGTTGAAAGTGACCCATTTAATAATAAAATATCTATTGAGTCTCCAATTGGTATAGCATTGAAAGGCCATAAAGTCGGTGATGAAGTTATGGTAGAAAGTCCTAATGGAGGCTATAAAATAAAAATTAAAAATATAGCTTAAGAAGTAATGGATTATTTTCATTGCTTTTTTATTTGCCAAACTTTTAATTTATTTTTCATATTTTATTGCCGTTTGGGCAAAAAAAATGTATAATAAAAAGCATGAAAAGAAATGAAGTAGACAGAACAAAATTGAGTCCCATGATGAGACAATATATGGAAATAAAAGACCAATATCAAGAAGAGCTTTTATTCTTTCGCCTTGGGGATTTTTATGAATTATTCTTTGAAGATGGCCTTACGGCATCAAGGGAACTAGAGTTAACTTTAACTGGTAAACAAGCGGGGTTAGAGGAAAGAGTACCTATGTGTGGTGTTCCTTATCATGCCGTTAAAAGTTACATTGAAAAACTAGTTAATAAAGGTTATCGGGTAGCAATTTGTGAACAATTGGAAGACCCCAAAACGGCCAAAGATACAGTAAAAAGGGGTGTTATTGATGTTATTAGTAAAGGAACAGTTACAGATTTTGAATTACTAGATGAAAAAAATAATTCTTATATTGCCAGTGTTTTAGAATTTAGTGATATTTATTTACTTACTTACGCGGATATTACAACGGGAGAACTTAATAGTTTAACTTTAATGCATAATGATGAGACTCTATTAAGTGAAATATTAAGTTTAGGTATTAAAGAAGTGATTTTAAGGAATAATGAAAATCTTAATTTAGTTAATTTATTAAAAAATAAATATAGTATCGAAGTTGTATTTAGTAATGAATATTTAAATGAAGATATAGCTTTTCTTGATAATATTGGCAATGAAAGAGTAAAAGTAGGAATTAATCATTTGTTTTATTACTTAAAGGTAAGAGAACTTAAAAGTATTGACCATTTTAATAATTGCCAAATTATTGAGAAGTTAGATTATTTAGAGATGGATATTCATACTGTTCGTAATCTAGAATTGTTTGAAACTATTAGATTAAAAGAAAGAACTTATTCTCTTATTTGGTTACTTGATAAATGTAAAACAGCCATGGGTAGTAGGAAATTAAAAAGCTTTTTAATGCATCCTTTAAAAGATAAGGAAGAATTAAATAAAAGATATGATTTAATAGATACTTTAAATAATAATTTTATTTTAAGAGATGAACTAAAAGATTTATTATATGAAATATATGATTTAGAAAGATTATGTGGTAAAGTTAATGCTGGTAATGCCAATGGAAGAGATTTGCTACAATTTAAAAATAGTTTAAAAGTTTTACCGCGAATTAAAGAAATATTAGGAGAGTTAAATATTGATGTACCTCTTAATACCCATCAAGATATTTATATGTTACTAGATAAAGCCTTGTATGAAAATCCTCCGGTAAGTATTAAAGAAGGTTATTTAATTAAAGAGGGTTATAATGACGCTCTTGATGAACTTAAAGCTATCCGCAGTGGGGGTAAAGATTTTATTGCTGAGTTTGAAAGTAAGATAAAAGAAGAAACTGGTATCAAGAATTTAAAAGTTGGCTTTAATAAAGTATTTGGTTATTATATTGAAATATCGAAAGGACAAGCCAAAGAAGTTAAAGATGCTTTTGGCTGGGAAAGAAGACAAACTTTAAGTAATTGTGAAAGATTTACATCTCCTTTATTAAAAGAAAAAGAAGATTTGATTTTGAATGCGGAAGATAAAATCATTACTTTAGAGTATGATTTATTTGTCGAAATAAGAAATATTATTAAAAAAGAAATTTTAAAATTAAAAGAAACTTCGGATATTATAAGTACTCTTGATGCTCTTCTTTCTTTATCACTTTGTAGTGAAGAATATAATTTAGTTAGACCTACTTTAAATAATGATAAAAATTTAGAAATTATTGATGGAAGACACCCAGTGGTTGAGATTGTTAGTAGCAGCGAATATGTTTTAAATGATTGTCTAATGAATAAAGATAAAACCACCCTTTTAATTACAGGCCCAAACATGAGTGGTAAATCAACTTATATGCGGGAAGTAGCCATCATTATTATCATGGCCCAAATGGGTTCTTTTGTGCCAGCCAAAAAAGCTAATTTACCAATTGTCGATAAAATATTTACCCGAATTGGGGCCTCTGATGATTTAGTAAGTGGTGAATCAACGTTTATGGTCGAAATGAAAGAAGCGAAAAATGCTTTGGTTAATGCGACCGAGAACAGTTTAATTATTTTTGATGAATTAGGAAGAGGAACGGCAACTTATGATGGAGTAAGTCTTGCTCAAGCTATACTGGAATATATAAATGAAAATATCCATGCCTTGACTTTATTTTCTACCCATTATCATGAACTTATTAAAATGGAGAAAAAATATAAAACCATTAAAAATGTTCATGTGGAAGCTTATGAAGAAAATGGGATGATTACTTTCTTACATAAAGTAAAAGATGGGGCGGTAGATAAAAGTTATGGTATTCATGTAGCTCGTCTTGCAGGACTTCCGGATACTCTTTTACAAAGAGCCGATGAAATACTTAAAAGTTATGAAGAGGGGAGTAAAAAGAAAGAAGAAGAAAAGGTCCAACTATCCTTTGCTTTTCCGGAACAAAAAGATGCTCAAGATAATTTAAAAGAAAAAATAGCCGACCAAATCAAAGCCTTAGATTTATATAAAATGACTCCTTTAGATGCCTTAAATTATTTATATGAATTAAAAACAACAATCGAAAAGAAAGATAAGTAATAGTATTTTAACTTTGGTTTTGGTATAATTGATAAGTAGGTGAGAAAATGGCAAAAACAAGAAGTGAATTAAGATTAAAATGTATGACCATCTTGTATCAATATGATTTATTTAGAAAAAATCATGTTGACATTGATGAACTAATTAAAGATAATTTAGAGATTGATAATGATTTTGTAAGAGATATCGTTTATGGGGTTGTCACCCATCAAGATACAATTGATGAGATTGCTAATAAATATATAGTAGATTGGACGATTGAACGCTTAGAAAAAACGGGTGCATCTATTTTAAGAATGGCCATATTTGAAATTAAATATACCGATACTCCACCCATCGTGGTTATAAATGAAGCATTGGAACTTGCTAAAGTTTACTGTGATGATAATGTTAAAAAAATCATTAATGCTGTTTTAGATAAGGTTATTAAAGAGTAATGAAAGAATATTATGAAAAAAAACGGTCAACCTTAGATGCTGCTTTAAATGAATTAATAGTGTCTAAATTGGCCGAGAAAATTAATATTATTTGTCCAAAAATAAAAATAGCTAAAGATGAAAATAATGAATTCATAATTTTAAGTGAAAATTTAGAAAATTTAGGTAACTTTCGAGAAGCAAATTATTATTTACTTCCTCCATATCAAGATAATATCTTTTATCTTTCTATGTACGAAATTAAAGAAAGCTTGGAAAGAAGTTTTACTTCTTTAGATGTTACCAAATTAATGTCAGAAGTTATTAAAATATACTTGTTAGATTATTTAATTTCTAATGGTGATAGACATGCCGATAACTGGGGAATTTTAAGAGATGGAATGCAAATGAATATAGCTATTATTGATAATGAAAGTGCCTTTAATCCTAATGCCTATTTCATAATGACAAGTAATTTAAATCCTACAGAATACCTTTTACAAATGAAAAATGCTAGTTTTGGAACTTTAAATGTAAAAACTAAAAAAGAATTAAAAACATTTATGGAAACCTTTGGTACTGAATATGCGGAAATAATAAAAAATACCTTAGATGTTTTAACCCCAACTTTCTTTTCCTTTATTTTGGATGATATAGAGGCTAATGAATTTGTATTAAATGGGACTCTAAAAGAAAAAATTGTTATTCCTCATAAAGATAGTTTGCTAGAGTTATACACTTGTAGATATAATAATATGTTAGAATTGTGGCTAGATAAGGAAAAAAAGAGCAGTAAAACTGTTTAACAAGAAAGAGGAAAGAAAATAATGAACTTAATAGAAGAGGACATAGCTAAAATACAGCAAGTAAAGGAAAGAGAATTTGTGCATTTAAGCGTGGGGCGTGTTCATGTTAAAAAAACTGGTGTCGAACAAAAAACTTATTTTCATCCTCTTGAGTTAGCCATAAATGAAGTTATTGGTTCTAAAATTGCTCAAGAAATGGGTTTAATGTGTCCAACCTATAAAATAGTTATGCCTGATAAGAAAAAAATTCATCAAGTTTATGTCGTAAGTGATGATTTAAATAATTATGGTAAATTTTATACTTTTGAAGATTTAGAAATGCCGTCTTGGACAGGATTGTCTTTATATGAAATATGGGATTTTTTAGAAAATTATTTTTGTGATAATATGGGAGGAGGTTCCATTCCTGATATTTTTGCAAGTATAATTAAAGTTTATATTTATGATATTCTTTTGGGTAATTGGGACCGTTTTCATAGCAATTGGGGATTGATTTTTATGAGTGACCATAAAGTTCAATTAGCTATATTTGATAATGAATGTATATTGGATTATCATTTGCCAGCTTTATCTAGTCAAATATCTGGTGATGAATGGGATTTAATTAAAAAGAATACGCGGAATAAAAAAGAGACTTTGCGAGAAGAAATAAAACAATTTTTAACGGAATCAAGTGATGAATTTTTTCAAATGTTTAAGGATACTTTTACGAAGTTTACGCCTGATTATTTTTCTCTAATTTTAGATAAGATAGAGTTAGAAGAAAAAATTTATACGGAGGAAGGAGAAATACCTTTAATAATAAAGAATAAAAATAAATATGTTGAAGATTATAAAAATAATTACGATTTAATTCACGAAGTTTTACAAGAATTTAATAAGATTCGAAAATAGCAACTTAATAGTTGACAGGCGAATTAATGTTTGCTATGATTATGATAGAAAAGAAAAAGATGGAGAATGTTCTATGACAGAAGATAAAAAATATATTGGTGTAACCGAGCTTAATAATTATATTAAAAGTTTATTAGATAGTGATTTTTTCTTAAACCGCATTTATTTAAAAGGCGAAATATCGAATTTTAAAAGTCATACCCGAGGACATTTGTATTTTACTTTAAAAGATGATGGGGGTAGAATTAATGCCGTTATGTTTCAAAGCAGTACCCATAATTTAAAGTTTGTGCCCGAAGATGGAATGAAAGTTTTAGTAAGTGGCCGGGTTTCCGCATATCCGGCAAGCGGTAGTTATCAAATATATGTTGATTCGATGGAACTAGATGGCTTGGGTAATCTATATTTAGAATATGAAAAATTAAAAGAAAAATTATCTAAGGAAGGTTTATTTAATGCTGAGCATAAAAAACCTATTCCTAAATATCCTACTAGAATAGGAATTGTAACCGCGGATACAGGTGCTGCGGTCAGAGATATTATGAGTACTATAAGAAGGCGTTATCCTTTGTGTGAAGCTATTCTTTTTCCAACTTTAGTACAAGGGGCTGATGCAGCACCTAATATAGTTAAACAAATTGAGGTTGCTGATAACTTTGGCTGTGATTTACTTATTGTTGGGCGCGGAGGAGGTTCCATTGAAGATTTATGGGCTTTTAATGAAGAAATCGTAGCAAGAGCTATTTATAATGCGAAAACGCCAATTATAAGTGCTGTTGGGCATGAACCAGATTTTACTATCGCCGATTTTGTGGCCGATTTAAGAGCACCAACACCAACCGGGGCAGCCGAGATGGCAGTTCCTACCGTCTTAGATATCAATAATTTAATTAATCAATATAAAATAAGACTTAATAAGTTTATTAAAAATTTAATTAATACTAAATTTATTGAATTAAGAAACTTAAGAAATTCTTTTGTTTTAAAAAATCCGATGAGTTTGTATGAATTAAAAGAACAAAAGCTGGATAAATTAATAGAAAACTTAAACTTTAATATGAATAATATTTTAGAAAATAAACATCATGAATTAGAACTGGCCATAAATAAAATCAAATTAGTAAGTCCTATAAATATTATTAATAATAATCAAAATAGATTAAAAGAACTTAAAGTTACTTTAAATAATTTGATGGATAAAAGATTAATTAATACAAGACATAATTTGGATTATTTAATTAATACCTTAAAATTAGTAAATCCCTTAAATATTTTAAGCAATGGTTACTCTTTAGTAAGAATGGAAGATAAAGTTATTAAAAGTACGAAAGATTTAAAAAAAGATGATTTAATTAATGTAAAACTTTATGAAGGGGAATTAATTGCCCAAGTTAAGGAGCTAAATGAAATTAACTAAAGAAGATATAGCTAAATTAAATAAAACTTATCGAGGTAAATTAGTTAAGCTCTCTAGTGGTAAATACTTTTGCAAAATGTGTGTTGGTACTGACCAATTTTCTTCTTTAACTTATGCCGTTAATGAAGTCCTTGCACATGAAGTTTTAAAAGATTTAAAGATTACTTCTCCCAGATATTATATTGCCTTAGCTAGTGAAGAAGATGAAATATATTCTTTAATCAGTGAAAATCTAAATAACAAAGCCAGATTTTATACGGCAGCCGAGATGGGAATTACTAATGAAGATGGGTCAAGCTTGTTTTCTATTTGGAACCACTTAGAAACTCATTTTACCAAAGATTTACATGTTTATATTGATATTATTAAATTATATTTATTTGATTTATTTTTTCTTAATGTCGATAGACATATCAGTAATTGGGGACTTATATATGATGGAAAAAAATATCATGTCGCGGCCCTCGATAATGAAGAAATTTTATTAATTGATTATTTGGTACCAAAGATAAGCCCATATTATGATTCTGAAAAATGGGTAAAGCTATTGCAGGATATTGATATTAGCACAGACCTAGATAAAAAGGCTATACAGAAAATTAATTTTGATAATTTAATGGCTTTCTTTGAAGAATCTAGCCAAGAGTATATTGAGTTATTTGAGGAATTACACGAGATGTTAACACCTGCTTATTTTGCTAATTTATTAAAAAGGATTGAGCAAGAAGAAGTTATTTATACTTTAAATGGCGAAATGCCTTTAAATATTCCCCAAAAAGAGGTGTTGATAGCTATATATACCGAGAATTATAATTTAATCACAGATGTTTATGAAAAATATAAAGAAGAAAGAAGGAAGAGATAATGGAAGAAAAAACATTTGAAACAAATTTAAAAGATTTAGAAAATTTAGTCAAGGAATTAGAAAGTGGCAATGTGCCTTTAGAAGATGCCATCAAAAAATATACGGATGCCATGGAACTTGCTAAAAGTTGTAGTGAAAAATTAAATAGTGCCACGGAAAAAGTTAATAAGATTTTAGCTAGTGATGGCGAATTAAAAGATTTTAAAGAAGAAGAGTAATCCTTCTTTTTTTAAGATAGGTAAAGGAGGAGGCAAAAATGTACGCGGAAGTTTTAATTGAATACCCAACCAAAAAAATAGATAAGTATTTTACTTATAAAGTTCCTGATGTATTAAGAAGTAAAATTACGCGGGGAATGAAAGTTAAAATTCCTTTTGGGCAAAAAGAAATTCAAGGATTTGTCATTAATTTAAAAGATGAATACCAAGATAGTTTTGCTTTAAAAGAGATTACTAATATAGTAGATGATGAATTAATCTTAAATGATGAATTAATGGATTTAGGCCTGTATATTAAAGATAAAACTTTATGTCCTTTAATCAGTGCTTATCAAACTATGCTTCCTCCTTCTTTAAAAATAAGTGATGACCAAACGAATTATAATTTTTATAAAATTTATTTAGTATTAAATAAAGAAAAAGATGATATTCAAAATTATCTGCAAAGTTATAAAAAAGTTAATGAACAAAGTAAATTACTAAATGATTTATTAAATAATGAAAGAGTTTTAAAAAATGACTATAAACCATATAGTATCAAAGCTTTAAAAGAAAAAGGATTAATTAAAGAAGTAAAAGAACAGGAATATCGAATTCATAAAAACGGTAATATTAATTTAGTTAAAAAAACTTTAACAGATGAACAAGAAATTGCTTTAAAAGAAATAATTAGTGCTTGCAAACATGAAGTATTCTTACTAGAGGGTATAACAGGTTCGGGGAAAACGGAAGTTTACTTAAACGCCATTAATGAAGTATTGCAAAAAGGAATGACAGCGATTATGTTAGTGCCCGAGATAACTTTAACCATGCAAATAGTTAATCGTTTTTATGAATGGTTTGGAGATAAAGTAGCTATCTTTCATAGTGCTTTATCAAAAGGCGAGAAATATGATGAGTATTTAAAAATATTAAGGGGAGAAGCAAGAGTTGTCGTGGGTACGCGTTCAGCTATTTTTGCTCCTTTAAAAAATATTGGTTTAATTATTATTGATGAAGAACATAGCGATACTTATAAGCAAGAAAATAGCCCACGATATAATGCTAAAGATGTTGCAATAAAAAGAGGAGAATATCATAAATGCCCTGTTGTTTTAGGAAGTGCTACGCCGACTTTAGAAGTACGAGCTCGAGCTCTTAAAGGCGTCTATAAATATTTGCATTTAACGAAAAGGGTGGGAGAAAGTATGCTTCCAACCGTAGAAATCGTCGATATGCTAAGCGAAGTAAAAAAGAATAACTTTATTTTTAGTGCCCCTTTAATTAAGAAAATGGAACAAAATTTACAAAATAACTTACAAACTATTTTACTTCTCAATCGAAGAGGCTACTCAACAATTATTAGCTGTTCTAAATGCGGCTTTACTTATAAATGTCCCAATTGTGATATTACTTTAACTTACCATAAAAGTACAAATAATTTAAGGTGCCATTACTGTGGTTATACAATCCCTAACAGTGATGTTTGTCCAAATTGTCAAGAAGATGCTTTAAATTATTTAGGCTTGGGTACCGAAAAAGTTGAAAAAGAATTAAAAAAATATTTTCCTTTAGCCAGAGTATTAAGAATGGACCAAGATACGACAAGCAAAAAAGGTTCACATGAAAAACTCATTAATATATTTAAAAATCATGAAGCGGATATTTTGATTGGCACGCAGATGATAAGTAAAGGACTAGATTTTCCTTTAGTTACTTTAGTAGGCATTTTAAATGCGGATACTTCTTTAAATATTCCGGATTTTCGCAGTAACGAAAAAACTTTTGCTCTTTTGTATCAAGCTAGTGGACGGGCAGGAAGAGGAGACTATAAAGGTGAAGTTATTATTCAAACTTTTAACCCTGACAATTATGTTTTAAAATGTGTCCAAGAAAATGACTTTGCTAAATTTTATGAATATGAAATGAATAATCGTCGTTTGCTTAAATATTCTCCTTACTATTATTTAGTTAGTTTAAGAATTGTTTCTTCTTCATATGAAATAGCCTTAGAAAATGCCAATAAAGTAGCTACTTATTTAAAAAGTAATATTTCGCCTACATCAATTATTTTAGGCCCGACGACGGCAAATCTTTTTAAATTTAATAACACTTATCGTTTTCAAATTGTAATTAAATATCGTTTTGATGATAAATTAAAGGATGCTTTACAAACTCTCGATAATATCTATTTAAATGAGACTAACGTTAATTTAGAAATAGATATCGACCCTGAACATATATAATATTTGCGGAGATGGAAATTTACAAGCTTTTTAATCCGTGTTATAATTAGACGTATGGTGATTATATGGAAATGAACAATAAATATAATTTAGAAAATTTTCTTAAAAAATATAATTTAGAAGGTATTAATGAAGAGCTTTTAAAAGAAGCTTTAACTCATAGCAGTTATTCAAATGAGCATAAACATCTTAAAAATTATGAACGGCTTGAATATTTGGGTGATGCAGTTTTAGAATTAATAACGAGTGAATATTTTTATAAGAATACGGATTTCAAGGAAGGAATTATGACTAAGAAAAGGGCCGGTTTTGTCTGTGAACAAGCTTTAGCCCATTATGCCAAAGAAATTGGCCTTAATAATTATATATTGGTTGGTCATGGGCAAGAAAATAATGTTAATGATACGATTATTGCCGATGTTTTTGAAAGTGTTTTAGGAGTTATTTATTTATCATTTGGACTAGATAAAGCCAGAGATTACATTTTTCAAATAGTGGTGCCTTATATCAAAAAAGATTTTGTTTTCTTTGGGGATTATAAAACTATTTTACAAGAGTACGTGCAAACGGATAAAAAAAGCTTAGAATATGTTTTAGTGAATGAATATGGGGAAGCCCATAATAAAACATTTGAAGTAGAAGTAAAAATTAATGATATTGTCTATGGACGGGGGATTGGCAAGAGCAAAAAGGAAGCGGAACAAAAAGCGGCTTTCGATGCTTATAAAAAATCAGCAAAATAGAAGTAATGGGTGTAAATTATGTATTTAAAAAGAATTAGATTAGAAGGTTTTAAATCTTTTGCTAGTAAAACAATATTTGAACTTAATAAGGGAATAACCGCCATTGTGGGACCTAATGGGTCGGGGAAAAGTAATATAGTTGATGCCATTAGATGGGTTTTAGGTGAACAATCTATTAAATCATTAAGAGCGTCATCTTCCATGAGTGATGTTATTTTTGCCGGAAGTGAATCCTTTGCTCCTTTAAACAAGGCCACAGTTATTTTAACCTTTGATAATACCGATAATTATTTTAAATGTGATTATAGCGAAGTAGAAATCAAAAGAAGTGTTTATGCCAGTGGCGATAATGAATATTATATTAATAATAGCAAGGTTCGTTTAAAGGATATTAATGATTTATTCGTAGATACAAATGGATATGATTCTTTTAGTATTATTTCCCAAGGAACTGTCACAGATATTGTTAATTCGAAACCAATTGAAAGAAGAAGCGTTATTGAAAGTGCAGCAGGCGTTTTAAAATACAAAAAAAGAAAAGAAGAGTCATTAAAAAAATTAGATAAAACCAAAGATAACTTAACAAGTATTAATTTATTAATTGAGGAATTAAAAAATCAAGTTGAACCTTTAAGAAGACAAAGTGAAATAGCAACAAAATATTTAAATTACAAAAATGAATTAAAAAATATTGAAATATCTTTAATTACTGATGATATCACAACTTATAATGCTGAATATACCAAATTAAAAGAAAGAGAAGATGAATTAAAGAGTAAATATGATTCTTCAATTAAGAATATTAATAATGAAAAAAGTGAAAAATTAAAATTAGAGATTTATAAATTAGATGATAAAATTAACGAGATTAATAGGAATATTTTAACTGTTACGGAAGAAATTTCCTCCCTAGATAGTGAAAAAAGAATTAATATTGAACGAAAGAAATATGAATATTCAGAAGATACTTTAAAAAATAATCTAATTAACTTAAAAGAAGAAGAATTAAAAATCATTAAAGAGAAAGAATTACTAAATAATGAAATAGACCTCTTAAATGAAAATATTAATCGTAAGAATTCTACAAATAGTGAAAATATTAAAGAATATAAAAATATTTTACTTAAGAAAGATACCTTTGATAAAGAATTAGAAAGTAAAAATAAAGAAAAAATTATTTTAGAAAATAAAATTAATGTCTTAGAAAATAGTATTTTAAATAATGAAAGAGTTCCTTTAAGTGTCAAGAATATCTTAAATAATGACCGTTTAAAAGGTATTCATAATACAATTGGTAATATTATTGATGTGCCAAGTGAATATGCAACCGCGGTGGATGTTACTTTGGGGGCTAGTGCTAATTTTATTATTGTCGATAATGAAGAAGCTAGTAAAGAAGCTATTAATTATTTAAAAGAAAGGAAGATTGGCCGAGCTACTTTCTTGCCTTTAAATATTATTAAATCTAGATATTTAGATGCTAGTATAATTGAAAGAATTAAGAGTGTTTATGGTTATGTTGGTATTTTATCGGATTTAGTAACTTATGATGAAAAATATCAAAACATTATTGAGAATCAATTGGGTAATGTGATTGTTGTTAAAAGCTTTGAAAATATGACGCTTATGGCGAAAATATTAGAATATAAATACCGAGTCGTAACTTTAGATGGCAATATCTTTTATGCTGGGGGTATTATAAGCGGTGGAAGTGCTAAAACATCTTCTAGCGTTAATAGTAAATTCGAACTTTCTAATGCCCAAAGTAGTTTAAATTCTTTAAATATGCAAATTGATAATTTAAATAATTCTTTGAAAGAACTAGCTAATGACCTTAATGTTTTAAGTAATACTTTAACGGAAGAAAAAGAAGAGTTAACTACTTTAACGATTGTTAGGGAAAATAAATTAAATAATTTAAATGCTCTTGATGATAAATTAAAAGTGGTAAAAAATGATATGCAAGGTATTCTTAGCATTAATAATAATTCTTTAGATAAAGAATTAGAAAGTATTATGGATAGACTTAATGTCTTAACGACCGAAAAAGAAAAAATGGAACAAGTGGTTAGTAACTTAAAAGAGGAAAAGAATGATTTAAATAATACTTTAAATGATTTGGAATTGGAAAACAGTAAAATTAATTCTTCTATGCGCAGTATTCAAAATGAACTTAATACTGTTAGTGTTAGTGTGGGTAAACTAAATGTCAAATTAGATAATTTATTATTAACTCTAAATGAAGAATATAATATGACTTATGAGTATGCCAAAAATAATTATGAATTAGAGATGGAAGTGGATATTGCCAGAAGTAAGGTAGCCAAACTGAAAAGTGAAATTAAATCCTTAGGCGAAGTTAATACAGGTAGTATTGCGGAGTTTACAAGAGTTAATGAAAGATATACTTTCTTAATTAATCAAAAGAATGATTTAGAAGAATCCATGAGTAGTTTACTAAATATTATTGATGACATGGATAAAATTATGATTGAAAAGTTTAAAGATACCTTTAATAAAGTAGCCATTGAATTTAGCAAAGTATTTAAAATCATGTTTCAAGGGGGAAGTGGTGCTTTAGAGTTAACAGACCCGAATGATTATTTAAATACGGGCATTGAATTAAAAGTTGTGCCTCCAGGAAAAAAATTACACAACACCCAAAGTTTATCTGGTGGGGAGAAAAGTTTAACGGCGATTTGTTTGTTGTTTGCTATCCTTAATGTTTCACCCATACCTTTTATTGTTTTAGATGAAGTGGAAGCAGCCCTTGATGAAGTTAATGTTGATTTATTTGGTGAGTATTTAAATAAAAAGAAATTAGATAGTCAATATATTTTAATTACCCATAAAAAAAGAATGATGGAATATGCGGATGTTTTATATGGCGTAACAATGCAAAATGCCGGTGTATCCAAGGTCGTATCTGTCGAATTAGAAAATATTTAAATTGATTTATTCTAACCCTGAGGGGTTAGTTTTTTGCTCGAAAAATATTTTTGCAAAAATTAGCACTCATATATTGACAAGTGCTAAGCATAATATTATAATGGTATTAGCATTTGAATTAGACAAGTGCTAATTATTGGAAGGCGGGTGATATGATTGATAATGGATGATAGAAAAAAACTATTACTGAAAGAAATCGTTGAAAATTATGTTAAGACGGTAAAACCTGTGGGAAGTAATTCTTTATGTAAAAAGTTAAAATGTTCAAGTGCCACGATAAGAAATGAAATGGTTGCCTTAGAGAATATGGGCTATATCGAAAAGAATCATATATCTAGTGGAAGAATACCAAGTGAACTTGGGTATAAATATTATGTGGAACATTTAATGAAACCCAAGGATTTGACAGGAGAAGATATGTTAAAACTCCAAACGATTTTTTCTAATAATGAATTAAGAGTGAGCGATGCGGTTACGAAATGTTTGGAAAT
The DNA here is from genome assembly GCA_947626125.1 of uncultured Bacilli bacterium. Lineage (GTDB taxonomy): Bacteria > Bacillota_I > Bacilli_A > RF39 > UBA660 > SIG200. Next base: position 6,207 of record CANQRA010000013.1, on the reverse strand, counting down.
CATTAGCGATTTAACAAATTATACTTCGGTTGTTTTAGGTAAAAGTAGTGGCGATAACTTACTAAAACAGATTAATATTATTGCCCTTGATGAAAAAAAGATAATTGCCGTTGTTTGTACCGATAAAGGGGTTGTAGAAAACAAACAATTTATCTTACCAAGTGGTACTAATATTGAAGAAGTAGTGAAAACAGGGGAAATGATTAATAAAATGTTGGTAGGAACCCCGATTAATAAGGTTGCCGAAAAATTAGAGTTTGAAATTAAACCGATTATTGCAAAGAAAGTTAAAGATTATGAAACAGTATATAATATCTTCTATGATGCTTTTAATGATTTTCTACATCACAATACCAATATTCATGTTGCCGGTCGGGTTAATTTACTTAAAGAACCAGAATATGATGATACGGCCAGTATTAAAAGAATTGCTTCTAAATTAGAAGATGAATCTTTTAAAGAAATCGTTGATACTTCTGATAAAGATGATGAATTAAAAATATATATTGGCGAAGAAAGTAAATTTGATGATAATGTAACGGTTATCAAAAAGAAATATAAGTCTGGGGGAGAAGAAGGTACAATTGCAATAATTGGTCCTAAAAGAATGGAATATGAAAGAGTTGTATCACTTCTAAACTTTATGGTAGATAAAATAGAGGGAAAAGATGATGGAAAACAATAATAATGAAAATAATGCCGAAGTAAAAAATGAAAAACATGCCAAAAGAGAAAAAAAGCATGATAATGCGGCCATCGAAAAATTAGAAAATGAAAAAAATGCATTGAATGATAAACTCCTAAGATTAGCAGCTGAGATGCAAAATATGAAAAAAAGATATGAAGATGAGATTACAAGAATCTATAAATATGATGGGGAAGAAATAGTAAAAAAACTATTACCCATTATAGATAATTTTGAAAGAGCTATTAAACTTGATGATAAGAATTTAACTGATGAATTATCTAAGTTTTTAGAGGGTTTCAAAATGATTTATGGTAATCTAGTGAATATCTTAAATGACCTTGATGTTAAAGAAATTGTCTGTCTAAATACACCTTTTGACCCTAATACAATGGAAGCAGTTCTAACCCAACATGAAGATGGCGTAAAACCTGGAATAGTCCTTGATGTTATGCAAAAAGGCTATATGTATAAAGATAAAGTTATTAGACATGCAATGGTTAAGGTTAGTGAATAATATAATTTTAAGAAAGGAAAGATAAAAATGAGTAAAATTATAGGTATAGATTTAGGTACGACAAATAGTTGTGTTGCCGTACTAGAAGGAGGAGAAGCTAAGGTTATTCCTAATAGTGAGGGTAATCGTACTACTCCATCTGTTGTCGCCTTTAAAGGCGATGAAGAATTAGTAGGAGAAACAGCCAAAAGACAAGCTGTAACTAATGTAAAAAATACTATTTCTTCAATTAAAAGAAAAATGGGGACTAGTGAAAGAGTTGAAGCTAATGGCAAAAAATATACACCAGAAGAAATTAGTGCGAAAATTTTAAGCAAACTTAAAAAAGATGCGGAAAGCTATTTAGGTGAAAAAGTTAGTAAAGCCGTTATAACTGTTCCAGCTTACTTTAATGATGCCGAAAGACAAGCAACGAAAAATGCTGGTAAAATTGCCGGACTAGAAGTAGAAAGAATTATTAATGAACCAACAGCAGCGGCGCTTGCTTATGGCTTAGACAAACAAGATAAATTACAAACTATTTTAGTTTATGACTTAGGTGGTGGTACATTCGATGTATCTATCCTTGAACTAGGTGATGGGGTATTTGAAGTTAAAGCTACAAGTGGTAACAATCGTCTTGGTGGTGATGATTTTGATGCGCGTATTAGTGATTACTTAGTTTCTGAATTTAAAAAAGAACATGGCGTTGATTTATCAAAAGACAAAATGGCCATGCAAAGAATTAAAGATGCCGCTGAAAAAGCCAAAAAAGATTTATCTGGTATGACTAATGCCCAAATTAGTTTACCATTCTTAGCCCAAAATGATGATAAAGAACCACTTCATATGGATATGACTTTATCGAAGGCTAAATTTGAAGACTTATGTCGTGATTTATTTGATTCTACTCTTGAACCAGTAAGAAAAGCGATGAAAGATGCTAAACTAACCAATAAAGATATTGATAAAGTAATTTTAGTTGGTGGTTCAACAAGAATTCCATATATTCAAGAATTAGTTAAAAAAGAATTAGGTCAAGAACCTAATAAGAGTGTTAACCCTGATGAAGTAGTTGCCATGGGTGCAGCAATTCAAGGTGGTGTTCTTACTGGCGAAGTTGATGATATTGTTTTACTTGATGTTACACCATTATCTCTTGGTATTGAAACCCTTGGTAATGTTATGACAGTTTTAATTCCAAGAAATACGACAATTCCAACAAGTAAGAGTCAAGTCTTTAGTACGGCGGTTGATAATCAACCTGCGGTGGATATTCATGTTTTACAAGGTGAAAGACCAATGGCCTCTGACAATAAAACTTTAGGTAATTTCCAACTTACTAATTTACCTCCTGCTAAAAGAGGAATACCACAAATCGAAGTTACCTTTGATATTGACGCGAATGGTATTGTTAATGTTAAAGCTAAAGATTTAGGTACCGGTAAAGAACAATCAATTACGATTACTTCAAGTACTAATCTTTCTGATGAAGAAATTGATAAAATGGTAAAAGAAGCGGAAGCTAATAAAGAAGCTGATGAAAAGAGAAAGAGTGAAGCTGAAGTTCGTAATAATGCTGATTCCATGATTTTCCAAACCGAAAAAGCTTTGGAAGATTTAGGCGATAAAGTTGATGCTTCTGATAAAGAAAAAGCCGAAAGTGCTCTTAAAGAATTAAAAGATGCTTTAAATGGTACAGACATTGATGATATTAAAAATAAAACGGATGAACTTTCCAAAATTGCAATGGATTTAGCCGCTAAGGTTTATCAAAATGTAAAACCAGAAAATGAAAGTGAAAAAGGTCAAGACACCAAAAAAGATGATGGTGTTGAAGAAGCCTCATTTGAAGAAAAATAATTGATTTGAGGAAGAGATTAAATAACCTCTTCCTCATTCTTAAGTTTAAGGAGAAATAATGGCAAAAAAAAGATGCGAATTTAATGATTTATATAAATGGAATACGAAAGACCTCTATTCATCTGATGAAAAAGCTTTAAAAGATATCAAATATTTAGAGAGAAAAATAAAAGAATATTCTAAATATCAAGGACATATTTTAGACTCAGCCGATGAGCTTTTATCTTTATTAGATTTAGACCATGAAGTAGGTATAAGATTAGAGAAAGTATTTATTTATGCTCATATTAATAATGATGCGGATACGCTAGATGTTAATTATCAAGAATTATTTGGTCAAGCCAAAAATATTTATACTAAATATTTAGAAGCTACTTCTTTTGTCGTCCCAGAGTTATTGCAAACAGATGAAAAGATTGTTAAAGAATACTTACAAAAAGATAAGAGATTACAAAAATATAGAAGAATTTTAAAACATATTTATCGGAATAAAAAACATGTTTTAAGTAGTGAAGTGGAAGCTTCCTTATCAGCATTCGCTAAGTTAATGAGTGCTCCCGATGAAATAATGTCTAGTTTATCAGACAGTGATTTTACTTTTGATGATATCACTGTCGATGGAAAAAAAGTTGAATTAACAGAAAGTAATTATAGTATATACATAAGAAGTAATGATCGGGAAGTAAGAAAACAAGCCTTTTTATCGTTATATAAAACTTATAGTAAATATAAAACGACGATTGCTACCATACTAAGGCATGAAGTAGAGAAAAATGTTGCCAGTGCTAAATTAAGAAAATATAAGAATAGTTTGGAAGCTTCTTTATTTTCTAATGAAATTAAAGAAAGTGTTTATTATAATTTAATTGATTCTGTTCATCATAATTTACCATCTTTATATAAGTATTGGAGGTTAAAAAAGAAATTATTAAATTTAGATGAATTACATATTTATGATACATATGCTGATGTAGTAAAAGAAAGTGATAAAAAGTATTCTTTTGAAGAGGCTAAAGATTTAGTTTTAAAGGCAGTTAGTCCTCTAGGTAAAACATATGTGGAAGATATCTCTGAAGCTTTTACTAAACATTGGATTGATTCATGTAATAATGAAGGCAAAAGAGGTGGGGCATATTGTACCGCTTGTTACAGTGTTCATCCTTATGTTTTAATGAGTTTTGAGGGCTTACTTAATGATGTATCGACACTTGCCCATGAACTTGGTCATGCGATGCATTATTACTATGCTTGTAAAAATCAAAGCTATGAAGATTATGGCTATAGCATTTTTGTCGCGGAAGTAGCTAGTCAAGTAAATGAAATATTATTAAGCCGTTACTTATTAGATAATTGTAATGACAAACGAGAAAAAATTAAAATAATTGATGATTTACTGCAAAAATATAAATCAACGATATATAGACAAACCATGTTTGCCGAATTTGAATTATTTCTTCATAATTATGTCGAAAAAGGGGGCATTTTAACTAATGAAGTAATGAGTAATAAATATTATGAATTAAATAAACTTTATTATGGCGAAGATGTTACCTTTGATGATATTGATGAAAATATTAAATATGAATGGGAAAGAATACCGCACTTTTATATGAATTTTTATGTTTATCAATATGCCACTGGTTTTATGGCTGCCGTTAATATAGCTAATGAAATATATAATGGCAATACGGAAGCGAGAGATAAATATTTAGAATTCTTAAAATTAGGTTGTACAAAAAACCCAATTGCGTCTTTAAAAGTTGCTGGAGTTGATATGGAAAGCCCTGAAGTTTTAGATAAGGCTATTAGTTACATGGATGACTTAATAAAGATGTATGAAAAATTAATAGAGAAGAAGTGAAGACATGAATAAAAAAGATTATTATGAAGTTTTGGGGGTTTCTAAAGATGCCTCTGATGAAGAGATTAAAAGAGCTTTTAGAGTATTAGCTAAAAAATATCACCCGGATGTTAATAAAGAACCAGGAGCAGCCGAAAAGTTTAAAGAAATAGGCGAAGCTTACCAAGTATTGTCTGATAAAACCAAAAGAGAACAATACGACCGTTTTGGTCATCAAGCATTTGCTAATGGGGCTAATGGTGGAGCTGGCTTTGACATGGGCGATATCGATTTAGATGATATCTTATCAAGCATTTTTGGCGGTGGTTTCTCTGGGGGTTTTGGCGGTTTCTCCGATGCTTTCTCTGGGTTTGGCCGAAGTAACCGTAAAACACGTGCGGCTCGCGGTGAAGATTTACTTATGAAAATTACCCTTACTTTTGAAGAAGCTATTTATGGCTGCAAAAAAGATATTAGAGTAAGTGTTTATGATGAATGTGATGATTGCCATGGTGTAGGTGGTCATGGCGAAGAAAAGTGTCATACCTGTGGAGGTTTAGGCATTGTAAGAGAAGAACAAAGAAGTCTTTTTGGCATCATGCAAACCCAAAAAACTTGTCCAACCTGTCGAGGAACGGGTAAGACATTTAAAGAAGTATGTTCGACATGTCATGGTGAAGGAAGAGTTAAGAAAAATAAAACTCTATCTGTAAATGTGCCAGCAGGAGTATCAACTGGTAGTCAACTTCGCCTTTCTGGTAAAGGTGGTGCCGGCGTTAATGGAGGAGCCAATGGCGATTTATATTTAGAATTTACAGTCTTAGAACATAAATATTTTGAAAGACAAGATGATGACATTTATTTAGAAGTGCCGATTACAATCACAGACGCTATTTTAGGCTGCAAAAAAGAAATACCGACGCTTGATGGCAATGGTTATATTGAAATTAAACCAGGCGTGCAAAACTATACTAAATTAAAATTAAAAGGTAAAGGCGTAAAAGGTATAAATAGTAAAACTCCAGGCGATATGTATGTTGTGTTAAATATTATTATGCCAACAAAACTTACTAAAAAACAAAAAGATTTATTAGAGGAATTAAGAGAGACCGATTTAGAAAGTGAACCAGAATTTAAAGAATTTAATAAATCTTTAAAATAAAAGTATAACTCATTTTTACTAAAGGATAGTAAATTTGGGTTTTTTATTTTGAGTTTCCGTAAAAAATAAAGAAAAAGAAAAAACCAGAAAAATGTTGAAAACTTTTTCTGATTTTTTACTATAAATTAAGGAAAACTTCCAGAATGTTTAGTATAATAAAG
>CANQRA010000012.1 GCA_947626125.1 uncultured Bacilli bacterium | reverse complement strand
GTTGTTAATAATTATTTAAATAATGTCGGGAAAGGCAAAAAGATTTTACCACCGATTGTTTTTCAAGGAGGCGTTTCCAAAAATGTGGGAGTAATTAAAGCCTTTGAAGATGCTACAAAAGAAGAAGTAACGGTTGACCCTAATTCGCATTTAATGGGTGCTTTAGGGGTAGCCATTCTATCCCAAAATGCTAAAGAAGTAGATTTTTCCTTCGATATTGAAGATGTTGTCTTTGAAACTAAGGGCTTAGAATGCCATGGGTGCGCCAATAATTGTGAAAGAATATGTGTCTATAAAGATGGTGAACTTATTGATGCTTGGGGCAATAAATGTGATAAAGGAGCAATTAAAGTTAAAGCCAAGGTCGGATAAAGTTTGATATTTATTTTACTTCCTTATTATGCTATAATTTTTTAGCTAGTTAGGGAGTTTATGATGAAGTTATATTTTTATGGATTACTTATGTTGATAAGAAAATTTATTTTTCGCAAAACTACTGGAGAATCAATTAGATGGTTTTCATCACACATGGGAGTAGTCTATATTAAATTTGCTCAAATTTTAGCTATGCAAAATTATGGTAGTCTTTTTACCGAGGAAGACCGATTAGCTCTTGCTAAAATATGTGATGATTGTAATCCCATTAAATTTAAAAAAATAAGAAAAATTATTGAGAAAGAATATGGTTCGAAAATAGAAGAAAAATTTATTTGGGTTGATGAAAGGCCTTTGGGCTCAGCATCAATTTCGCAAGTTCATAAAGGAAGACTTTTAAATGGTAAAGAAGTTGCCATAAAAATTAAAAGAAAAGATGTAACAAAAAGAATTAATAAAGATATTAAGCAACTGAAAAAAATTATTCATCGCTTTGGATGGATATTTAAATTTAAAAATATACTTGGTAGTAATACGACCTTAGATTTATTTATAAATTGGATAAAAGAAGAAACTGATTTTAGCAAAGAGAAAGATAATATTATAGACTTTTGGCAATACTCTAAAAAAGTTAATAATTATTTAGAAGATAGTGTTAAGATAAAAGTTCCTTTTGTTTATAAAAAATTGTGTACAGAAAATATTATTGTTATGGAGTATATTCCTTATAAAACTCTCAATGAATTACCATTAACTAATGAAAATAAAACTAAGATAGTTCGTTGTATTAATGATTATTTTAGAATAACTTTTACCGCGCTTTTTAGAGATAATGAAGTTATTTTTCATGGTGACCCTCATAGTGGCAATATTTATATAGATGATGCCGGTAATATAGGTTTTTTGGATATGGGGTTATTATTTCATTTAGATAAAAAAGATTCGATTTTTATTCGCGAGTTATTTTTGAATGCCTATAATGGTAATGCCTCAAAATTAGCAGATTTAATTTTGAATAATAGTAAATATACAACTTTTAACTATGATCAATTTTTAGAAGATATTGAACTATGTGCTAAAGAATTTAAAAATATCCCTGTTACTACATATTTTATGAATATGATAGGTGTTTTTACAAAGTACAATATCGACCCACCGCATATTATATTTAATTTAGCTAAATGTTTCGTAGCACTTTATGGTCTTAATAATATTAGCGATAATGATTTAATTACGGAAGAATTATTATTTAATCAAATTGCAGAATATTATGTTAATAGAACTTTTAGTGATTTTAAAGATGTTTTAAGTTTAGGAATTAATTTATTTCCTAAATTCGTAAAAACAACATTAGAGTATGGGCTTGAAAAAGGAATTTCTAGTGAAATAAATGAAATAAGTAATCTAAGTAATAAAATTATAAAAACTGTGAATAATTGTGGCGAAATAATTGGAATTATTGAGAGTAAGATACAAAAGTAATTTACATTTGTGTCTTTTTTGTTATAATAAATTCTATTAAAGGAGTAGTTATGGAAAGGCCCGATTATGTTGTAAAAAGAGATGATATTTATGTGGGAAGGCTTGTGTGGAATAGTGATTTAGAAAGTGGAACATATTATCCTCATGGTATATTTGCACCAACCATTTTTGCACCATTTGATTCAAATGATCCAACACCTCTTGTTCCTCACGCGCTTAATATGAGTTGTTCACATATGTATAATAAAAAACCCGTTATTTTAAAAGATGGCGAATTTTTAAGAAGAGGTACTTTTATCATTGATGATAATATGTGTGCGAATGATTTATTGTATGATGCACCTCATTATCCAATTTAATATATATCTAGTGTTGAAATGTTTAAATCATCGCCAATTTGGTATTTTGGCGAATCTACTTTTAAAATGGATAAAATTCTACAATATTTTAATTTTCCCGAAGAGATGACCTATGAAGATGTTTTAAAAATGGAAATGTTTTTTAGATATGGCTGGATGTTTAAAAATATAGAGTTATTTGGTTTATACCGAAAATTATGAGCCTGGTTGTGAAACTTATGAGGCCTATGATAATTCGGTTGGGCATAACAGGCGTTGGGGTGAAAAAAGCGCAAATGGAGAAATTACATATAATACGGGCGCTATCCCTAATTCTTATTTTAAACCTATATGTCGTTTAAGTAACAAATGGGATATAGATAATAATTGTGAAATAGATTTATCATTACCTCACGCCAAAGAGGGAGAAATTCGCAAATTAGTAAGATAAGAAATTCTTTTTTTGGAATTTTGTGTAATTTATGGTTAAAAATAGCCGGAATTTTGTGTAAATTTAGGGAAAAATTACCGGAATTTTGTGTAAAATGGGATTGAAATAGTCGGAATTTTGTGCTATTCTTAAAATGAGGTGGTTGTTAATGCCAAGACTTAAAAGAAAAGTGGACGAATTTTTAATTAAATGGAAAAATAATAAAGATAGATTACCACTTATTATAAAAGGGGCTAGACAAATAGGAAAAACCGATGCCGTAGAAAATTTTGCTAAAAATAATTATCAAAATATTATTGAAATAAATTTTGTTTTTGATACGCCCTATAAACATATCTTTGATAATGGTTATGATGTGGATACGATAATAAAAAATATTTCTCTTATTAATCCCGCATATAAATTTGTTCCTGGAGAAACTCTTATTTTCTTTGATGAAATCCAAAATTGTATTAATGCCGCGACATCTCTTAAATCATTTAATATTGATAAAAGATATGATGTTATTTGCTCGGGCTCTCTAATGGGAATTAATTATAAAGAGATAGAATCTAACAGTGTAGGGAATAAACAAGACTATGAAATGTATTCTTTAGATTTTGAGGAATTTCTTTGGGCTAAAGGTTATGACGAAAAACAAATTGAAGAATTATATACTTATATGAAAAAGGGTGAACCATTACCCGAATTGATGTACAATGTCATGATGGAAAATTTTCACGAATATATGGTTATAGGTGGAATGCCCGCGATTGTAAAAAAATTTATTGAAAATAAAAATTATAGTGGTATTCTAGAAATGCAAAAACAAATTCTTTTGGATTATAAAGAAGATATTACGAAATATGCAAGTGGACTAGATCAAGCAAGAATATTAAATGTTTACAATAAAATTCCGGTTTTTCTTGGCCATGAGAATAAAAAATTTCAAATTTCAAAAGTTGCGCAAGATGCTCGAAATCGTTCTTATATTGGGGTAGTTGATTGGCTAAATAATGCAGGTATTATAAATGTTTGCTATTCATTACAAACTCTATCCTTACCAATCAAAGGTAATTATAACCCAAATAACTATCGTTTATACTTTCGTGATACAGGGCTTTTAATTGGTTCTCTCGATGAAGAAGCTCAAAGAGATTTAAGAGATAATAAAAACTTTAATACTTATAAAGGAGCTCTTTATGAAAATATAATTGGGGATATGCTAGTAAAACAGGGCTATGAATTATTTTTCTATCGCAATGAAAAAAGTACCATAGAAATGGATTTTTTTGTAAGAGATAAAGATAGTTTAATTCCCGTTGAAGTTAAAGCTAATGATAACTCTACACCATCTTTAAACAATCTTATTAAAAGCGACTCTTATAAAGATATTAAATATGGTATCAAATTATGTAATAAGAATATTGGTTTTAATGGCTATTTTTTTACTTTCCCTTATTTCTTAACTTTTCTTCTTAAAAGATATTTAAACGAGAAATAATATATAATCAAAATTATTTCTTTTTTCTTGACTTTACCCTTAGGTTATAGATTATGATTAGAAAGAAAGGAGGCAATTATGTTAATTCAAGAAGTAGAAAATATTGTTGGTTTATCAAAAAAGAGCATCCGATATTATGAAGATGAAGGTCTATTAAATCCTAAAAGAAATAATAATAAATATAGGGAATATAATGAGGAAGATATTAATAAATTAAAAGTTATTAAATTTTTAAGAGAATTAGATGTTCCTATTAGTGAATTAAAATTATTAAATAGTGGGGATATTTCTTTAAAAGAATGTATGGAAGAAAGAATCCAAAAAATTAATGAATTAGAAAATAATTATCTTAAAATTAAGAGTTTATGTTATGACATTATTAAGAATGAAGATACTTTTGAAAGCATCGATATTAATAATTATTTTGAGAATATTAGAGTTTTAAATAAGGCGGGATTTACTATGCATACTCATAAGTCTAATAAAGTTGCCCCGATATTGGGAGCAATAATAACTAGTATACTCTTTGTTTTACCTTTAATAATAGTTATTGGAGCAGTATTTTATTTTACCAATCATAAAAGTGTTGTGATAATTGTGACTAGTCTTTTAGGTTCATTAGTAATAGGTATACTTTATAATTTGGTCATGCGTTTAAAAGAAATTATAGGAGGTGAAGAAGATGAAGCTAGTAAATATTGATTACTTACCTGGCGAAGAAATAACCGAAGTTTTAGGGTTAGTTAAGGGTCAAATTGTGCAATCCAAAAATATTGGTAAAGATTTTATGGCCGGATTAAAAACCATTGTTGGAGGAGAAATTGTGGGATATACCAACATGATTGCCACGGCAAGGAAAATGGCTACCAAAAGAATGGTTGATGAAGCTGAAAGTTTAGGTGCTGATGCCATTATCAATATAAGATATGGTTCTTCTAGTGTTATGGGTGGTGCCGCTGAAATTATTGCTTATGGTACGGCGGTTAAAACAAAGAAAAAATAACTTGTTTCCTGCCTAAATTTTTGTTAAAATACTTGGCATGAAAGAGGAATTTGGAAAATGGATGAAGAGTTAGAATTAAATGAATTAAGGAATGGCCATTTTGCTTCTGCTGAGGTGGATAATTGGTTTGGTTGCTATGCATATGATGAAAAACAAGAAGAGTACTTTAAGTATGTTAAGGCTGCTCTAGATGGTTTAGGCAAAAGAATTAATTATGATTTATTCAACTTTATTGCCATATATGCTGATTATTTTTATACGCACGAAGATGCTGTTCGGAAATTATTTAGAGATGTAAATGGCATAATGTCTAATGATGATCGATTTGATGAATATTTAACCGGCTATATTAGTTATGCTCACTTCCAACTTAAGCAAATATTAGAAAAAATTATTGCTGTTGGTTCACGCCATGGTGAATATTTAGGCATAGTGCGTAGATTTTATCGTCACCAAGATGAAATGGTTAGATTATTTTGCGCAGCGAATACAATTAGTGATGATTGTAGTATATTTATTAATGATCCATCAGAAAGAGTTAAAAAAGTTGCTTTGATTAGGGAAAACCATTGTTGTTATGTCCCTGATGATGAGAGGGGAAGAATTGATTTCTTAACTAGAGCTTTAATGGTTAAGGCTATTACAACAGATTATGAAGCTGGCTATTGTGAAAAAGAAGATGTTACTTTTTATAGTATTTTATTTGAGGCTCATTCTATAACAATTCCTGACTTTGATTGTGATATTTTGTATCGCATTGCTGATAAAAGTATTTTAGCTAGTAAAATTGAAGAAGAAATTGTAAAACATAATATTCCATTAAATTGGGATATGTTACCAGAATGTTTTAATGAATTAAGAGGTATAACTAAAGGGCGTAAATAGCCCTTTTTAAATTTTTGATATGTTAAAACCACGCCTTTTTTAGACGTGGTTATTATTAAGCATTGTTTCTTTTTAAGTATTTAGATGAGACAAATATACCAACAATACTTATCATTAATAATGATACATATAAGGTAATGTTATCTCCCGTATTAGGGTTTTTCTCAATATCAATGCCAATAATTTCTTCAATTTCATCGATAGAGAATTCTTCCCCTGTTTTAAGTGTCTTAGTAACACCATTCATTGTAATAGTAGCATCTTCACTATCTTTAGCCACCCAAATTGTTGGTGCTGTTTCTTTTTCTGTATTATTTACTACATTAATATCTTTTGATAGATTTAATTTAACGTCTTCCGTAACATTAACACCTTGTCCAAGTTCAATACCGCCAAATCCATTACCAGAAACATCAATGGTGCCTTCTAAATTAACCTCAGAACCATTAATTAATAAGGCTGCATTACCACCCGTTAATTTAATATCTTTAATCGTGGCTTTTGTTTTATACACTTGTAGAACATAAATTCCACCCCAGACAGTGTTGGATTTACTGTTATCTTCGCCAAATGTACCTACATATTTCATGGTGTGGTTATCTCCATCAATGGTTACTGGTCTTGTAATATTGATTTTTTGTGTTGTTTCAATATCTTTTCCTAAAGTAATAGTATCTGCCGTCGTATCTTTTAAGGCTTCAAGTAATTCATCTTGATTATTAACTAAAATTGTTTTGGCACTTGTTACTAAAGGTAAGAAACCAAACATCAAAAGAAGAAACATCCATATTTTCTTATGCACACTTATCATCCTTTCCATTCTTATTTTGGTAAATAAAGATGAACGCATGCTACCACATATTGCCAAAGAAATTATTCATTAGTAAATTTATATACATTTATAGAAGGACTATTAAATAAACGAAAGTTAAAGCTATTATAACCTATACCATTTGAAACATATAAATCGGTATTATTAACTTTATAATGAGCATTAACATAATTGGTTGCCCCTTCTTTTTTTATTAATCCCCCAAAGTAAGGAATGTGAATAATTCCTCCTAAAGAATGTCCACTTAACATTAAATCAACATCTTGATTACTTAAATTATTTATTTTATCTGGTTGATGGGTAATTACTAAATTAAAACTTGCTTCCATGTCGGGTTTAAATAAATTATCTATATCTTTAGTATTCGTTAACCCTATAACATTTATAGGTGTATTATCTTTATAAAATAATAACATATTTTCATTATCTAATAATTTAAATTCGCTTTCATATAATAAATCTTTATATTGCTCGGAATAATTTTCATCATTATCACCTATAACGGCAAATTTAAATAAACTAGCTTGCATTGAAGACAAATATTTTTTTAAGTTTTCATAATCTGTATCATTATAAGCAGTATTATTTTTTAATAAATCTCCACTAAAAATGATAATGTCAGCTTTTTCTGCATTGATTTTTTCTACTAGTTTTTTTAGAAGTTTATCTTGCTTCTTATCATTATGTTTATATAAGATATCCGAAAAATGAACTATCTTTAAATCGGTAAAACTATCAGGTACATCTCCCTTAATTTCATAATAATTTACTTTAAGATTATTTACTTCGATATATTTTCCATATAAAAATATACTTAATATTAAAAGTATTCCTATAATAATAACTTTACGCATAAATCCCTCCTAAAAATATTAATAGACATATTAAATTATGAATAGAGTGAAAGGTGATACTAGTCCAAATGTTATCACTTTTTATGTACATATATGATAAACTTACTCCCACGGTAGCATAGGGAATTAAATATAATAACTCATAAACATTATTGTTAATTAAAGAATTTAAAACATGGAGAGAGCCAAATAATAAACTGGTTATTAAAATATACATACTTTGATGTTTAAAAGTGTCTTTTAAAGTTACTCTAAATATTAATTCTTCAATAACGGGAGAAATAAATAATAAACTAATAATGGCATAAAAAGGATATTTTAGAATAATTTCTTGATTAATTAATTCGTTATTAGGTAATATATAATATTTATTAATAATTTTAGAACTAATAATCATGACTATAATACTTATTAAATAAAAAATAAAATATTTTTTAATATATTTAAAACCATTCTTTTTAAAATCTTTTATTTGAGGAAATATTTCTTTTCGAAAAATAAATAAAAAGACAATTAAAGTTATTAAATCTACGAGTAAACTACTGAGAGTAAATGTTAACTTATTTCTTTTATTAATTATAAAATTTAAAGATAAACTTATAAAAATATATAAAAAAATAATCCCTAGTTCTTTAATAATATCCTTAACCATATTAATAAAATGATTTATTTTATTCATGTATAACACCTTAAATTAAATATAACATAACTTAAAAGAGTTGGCAACGACTTCTTAAGTTAGTTCAAACGACTGCTTATTTTTTATCATACATTCTTGATAATAAGTATCTCTTGTGTTAAAATTTAATATAGAGAGTAGGTGCATAAATTGAAAAAGATAATTATTTTTATAGGACTTTTCTTTGCTTTTTTAATTAATGTAAATGCTGCAGTTAGTTGCCCATATTCAGAACAAAGTAATTTAAATCATTTAGTATCGAATATGAAAGTAATTAATGAATTAGATAGTGAGTTATATGAATATCCAGATTTAACTGATTATAGAGACTTTTTTAATATATCTGTTTTAAATATTTCGAAAGAATTTTATGTTGTTATTACCAATAATTTTAATGATGAAAAAGTGACATTAACTTATGAAGATAGCAAAGATGATATCGTTACTTATAAATGGTACGAAACTGATTATAAGGCAACTTTTAATATAAAAATTTATACTTCAAAAGAAACAAGTTGTCCAGATGAAGTAATTAAAACATTTGTAACATCCACCCCTAGATTTAATGTGTATTCTCTTTCTTCTCTTTGTGAAGAATTAAAAGATTTTACATATTGTCAAGAATATGTAACCTTCGATGAATTAACCGAAAAAGAATTTCAGGAAAAAGTGGAAAGATATAAACAAGGAACCATTGATAAAGATGGAAATGAAACCGATGAAAATGTTAAAGATGACAATGCTTTTATTAAATTTATAAAAACTTATAAATGGTATATTATAGGAAGTATTATTATTTTAGGCTCTATAACCGGATTTATAATCTATAAAGTTTATAAGCGCAATAAAAAACGTAAGGAGTTGATAAGATGAAAAAAATAAATTTTTATTTATTCCTTTTTGTGTTGTTATTAATTATGGCTTTGCCAGTATCAGCAGCTAGTACAGCCGATACATACGAAAATAATGTTCTATTTAGGTTTCAAGATGGTTCAAATGCTCCTGCCGACCACGTCATATTTTCTTATGATGACTTTAATGGTAATCCTGTCGATACAAGTAACATTGATTATGCCTACAATTTATATTATGCCTTTGACCAAAACCACAACAATAAAAAATATGTTATTTACTGTCGGATGCCTGGCATAAGTAGAGGTGATAATGGAACTATAACAAATCAAAAAGAGATTTTTAATTCCAATGATTCCTTAGATAAACGAGCATTTTCCGTAGGAGTAAATACTATTTTGCTTCGTGGATATTCAAATATGCGGGTTGACCCTTATGGATATTATTTTGTTAACTGGGCGTATGGGATTGGTAATGGAACTTTAACTCCTGATGAAGCCCAAATAGCTACGAACATTGCCCTTAGAGTTTATGAAATGCTGTGGGGAGGTCAAGATTTTGTTTTAAATAGACCTGGTATAAGTTATATAAGTGCCAAATTAGCTCCTTTTGCCACCATGGCTAATGAAATATTGGATAAAAATTCAACAATCAATAATATAAATTTGAAAACTTTAATATATAATGCAACAGGGAGACCTGCTCCTTACATCTATTATAATTCGGCGAGTGAAACTTTTGGAGCTGGAACTAAAGTTGCCACAAATTATGAACTTTCGACCGATGATAAGGACAGTTCCAACAGAATAAAAGCCTATGCTGATGTTCTTATACATAAAGCCTTTGAAGCTGCTAAGGAATATAAATCTAATGCCTTGCAGCCTTCAGTAACTGTTCAAAAGAAATCTTCTAGTCAAGAAGTCATAAAGGATAATAAAGGAAAAGTAACAGGATATAAATTTATTGAAAATTATGATATAACATTTAATGATTTTAAAAATGATTCAGCTTTTTATTTAGATTCATTAACTTATCCGAATGGTATTACAGCTTCTGTAATTATGGATGGCCGTCCTATTAGTTCTGGTGCGGGAGTTGTCAATCCCAGTTTTGACTTGCTATCAGGAAATTCAGCAATACGAGACGGTGATGGAACAATTAAACTAAGATTAGAATTTACTACGAAGAGTTGTACGTCAAATAAGAGGTTTAGCTACATTTTAAAATATAAATATAAAACATCCCATTTTGATTATTCTAATAGTGATGAAAAAGAACTGGGAGAAAGAATAACTGATATTCAGTCATATGATATTTATAAGAATAGTAAAACGCAACATTTCTTTGTCTATGTTGGCCAAAACGCCTCTAAAGTTGGTAGTGTTTCTAATACCATTACAAATAATTATTGTGAAGTGCCTGAAACTTGTGATGAAATAAAAAATAAGTGTGATAATGGAGATAATAGTGCTTGTATCGAATGGGATAACAATTGTAAGCTAAGTTGTGAAAGTTATGAAAGCCAATGTAAGTCGCAAGGAACCGGTTCCTCTGCATGCGACCTTTGGAACAGATATTATCCTGAGGCTTTTCAAAACAATTCTTGTAATGTACCGCTTTCTACCTGTCATGCTTATGTTAGCAATACAAAATGTGATACGAGCCCTTCTAAAGTAGTTATTCAGGAAGGAATTTTAGGAAGCAATACGTGTACTGAACCAATGACTAGTCCAAATGTAAAATCATGTATTTTGGAAAGTAATGATGTTAATGGCAATTCTTACAAATCTAATTTAGTTTCCTCAAGTAATAAATATTGTCAAGTATATTGTGCTGAAAATTATGAATTTACCATGCCAGGTGATATATTAGTTAATAAATTAAGAACCCTAGATGTAACCGTGTCAGCTAAAGGAACTAAAACTTGTTATTCAACTATGGTAAAACATGAAAATTTAGAATCTAATATTGAAACAATAGTAGCAAAAATTGTTACATATTATAATCAATATTTATATTATGATGCTGCTCTAAATAATAGAAATTCTCAAGGTTATCGGAACGATAGTGCTAGCTTAAGTGGGCATCCTCATCCTTGTCAAAGTGGGTCAGATTCTAGTTGCGTGTGTACGGAAGATTTAGATGAAGACGGTGTTAATGAAAGTGATTGTACAAAATATTATGGAAGTGTAGGAGCATCTGGTGGTTATAATTATATTTATAAATGGTCATTTAATAAATTTGACATAGGGAATAATTATTTTAATCTTAATAATTTTATGAACTCGTTAAGAAATAAAACTAATGTAACCTGTTCTCTTGATGGAAATGCAATTACCTGCACATACGGAAGTTGGGGAGGAAATGCGTCCTGTAAGGATACGGGAACTGAACACTATTGTACACCTGGGGGAGATGGTACACCTATTACCGCATATATAACAACAACTGATTTAAACAATGCCAAAACAAAATTGCAAGAACAAATTAATAAATTAAATAGTGAAATGAACGAATACAGTCAATGTATTAATTGGACTTCTAATATGAAATATAATTTTGAACCAGAAATTGAGTTTGATTATGAAGTTGATTTAACCGGTGATGATAATAAATTTAATCACAAAACTATTTTAGATTCCGTCGACGGTAGTAGAGTTGATGGGAGAACTGTTGTAAATAAATGTGCTAAAGAAACGGATGATACTTATACAGAATGTGATAGTAATTGGAATAGTTCCTTACCAACTGGTAGGATAAGTATTCCGAGTTGTTCATTAATTAATGGTAAATATTCTTGCACTTCCACATCATATACATATACCAAACTCAAAAGCATGAAAGCTTCAATTACAAGTAGTGAAAACTATAATTTAGATTCTCGTTATACTAATGTTTATTACACAGGTAGCATATTATTTAATTTAGATAAAATTGATATTCAAAATGGTCGTTTATTAGATTCCTTATATCCTGTAGGATCTAAATTAGAAGCTAGTTATGATTATTCAATAAGTGTTAAGAATATTGGAGAATATTATAATAATTCAGGGAATTTAGGAAGAATTTGGGGTGATACCCAAAGTGTTTATAAAACCGCTGTATCACAAACTAATTCTTGTAGAACTGCGACTAAAGAATCTAGCACCATTGATGGCGTAACTCATGATGATGGTGTATATGCTTGTACAGTTCAAGTAACTAATGGTAAATCTTGTGAAAAAGTTGCCGGCTGGTATTTCTGCCGTGATGGCAAAGTTTGTTTACAGTCTGATTTTGAAAGAGAATGCGGTTGTGCCGTACTAGGAGAAAATCGTTATCGTCTTCCAAACGGAAGAGAGACTAACGATAAAGCGGAATATGAAAAGGCTTGTGAAAATCCAACTGGTAATAAATGTACAAAAAGTGGGGGAAAATTTTATTGTACAAATGGTAATGAATGTACAGAAGATGAATACTTAAATATGTGTGGTTGTCGACCTGGAGATAATGGAAGTACTTATTATTGCGCTGATGGTAGCCCTTGCTTACAAGCTCAATATGAAAAAGAATGTTTTTATCCAGGAAAACCTGATCCTGAACCAGATTGTCTAGAATGCCCAGTTTACTGTCCACCTGGTCAAAGCTGTGAAACGGAATTTTGTCCACAAGGTAATTGCCCGGTAACTTGTCCATTGTGTTTATTTAATGAAAACTTAAATGTTCATACTAGACCTGTTACTCCGGATAATATTAATCCTAATGACCGTGATTTAGGAGATAACTGGGAATCTGGCATTAACCCTACTAATCCCAATGCCGAAGTATATGTAACCACTTCTTTACAGTTAAAAGCCTATGCCACGACGAAAGAAATCCAACAAGATAGTAATTTAATTTATGAAGTTGATTTTAATAGTCAAAATAATAATGTCGGTAACAATTTTGCTGTTGAAGTAACCTTGGATTCATCTTTGATTGCATATATCAAAAACTATAATGCTAATAAAGGTACTTATGCTGATAACTCATTAAAATGTTATGATTATAAAGATACAAATGGCAATACTTATGAAAATATTTATTGTTATAGTACATTTATCGATGATTTAGTTAGAAATCAAGGTAGTAAAATTAAAATTAAAGGTAACCGCCTTTTAGAAGATAACGAAAGACAAGCTAATACTACAGCTTCCGGTTATTGGACAACCTTTGATAAAGCTATTAACAATAAAAATAGTTGGCATGTCGTAACAACCACCCACACATTGGAATATATGACTACTAAATTTGGTTATGATAGTGTCAGAAAAATAGATTATGGTATTGGTCCATCTTGGAAATAGGAGGAAAAGTTTAAATGAAAGAAAGTTATTTAGGCTATTGGTTAATATTATTAGGAGTCTTTATTGTCGCTATAATGCTTTTAATTAGAAATGTTACTGCTAATAGCTCGGAAGATTATTATGTCTTAAAACAAGTATGCGATTCAGCAATGATTGATGCCATTGATTATGCTTATTATCGGGATTATGGCGAAGTAAAAATAAATAAAGAAAAATTTATGGAAAATTTTCTTCGCCGTTTTGCCGAAAGCGTTTCAGCTACATCTAACTATAAGGTTCTTTTTACAGCTATATATGAAGCCCCACCAAAAGTAAGTGTCGAAGTTACGAGTAAGACAGATAAATATGTTATATCTAGTGAATCGACAGATGTAGATATAGCCCAAAGAATTGATTCAATACTTGAATTAGGCGATGGAAAAGCCAGTTAAAAAAGGAGGAGTATAAAATGGGGAATATAATTGCAACAATTAAAAGATTTTTGCAAAATAAAAATACAGTTACAATACTAGCAGTTTTAGCGGGGATTATTGTGTTATGGTACTTTTATAATCGAAGAGTAGATGAGGCAATAACAACTATTAGAATACCTTATGCTATTTCTAAAATTGATACAACTAAAAAAATTGAAAATGATAATATTGGTTATAAAGAAATAACACAAGTTACCACTAAAGATAGTGACATTATTACTAATGCTGCTGAACTTGACGGAAAATATATTTGTATGGGTACAAGTGTACCCCAAAATGGTTTTTTCTACCGTTCACAAATTTGTGATAGGAATGAAATACCTAGTTCTATAGCCGAAAATTTAAAAGAAGGATATGGTCTATTTAGTATGTCTGTTAATGCTAGAGATACTTATGGTAATTCGATTGCTCCAGGTGACCGGATAGATATTTATATGTCAACAACGGTAAGTGAGGGTCGAGTATGGGGAAAATTAATTGAAAGTATTGAAGTAAAAGGAGTTAAAGATGCTGGTGGTAAAGATGTTCACTGGGATTCAACCGCCGGAGATACAGCCTTCCTACTTTTTGAATTACCTGAAACAGTAGAAGGACAAGATGATTTGTTTGCGCTTTTAAATATGACTAAGTATGTACCAGGTATTGAATTAACACCAGTTTTAAGAGGTAGTACTTATACCCAAAGTCCTGGTGATACTCAAGTATCTAGTGAAGAATTAAGAAATTTAATAACCGAAAACTTTGTTGAAATAACTTATTAGAATAGAAAGGGGTAAAAAAGTGAATGATGCTATATTTTCCCAAATTGATTTTGGGCCTTTAAAAGAATTTTTAGATGATGATAATGTAACTGATATTTCTTATGGCAATAATGGGCAAATTCATTTAAAAACTCTCGATAAAGGTGTATATAGAGTCGAAAGACCAGAGATTAATAATACTTTATTAGAGAAATTAGCTTTTCAATGTTCCAATGTCATGGGTAAAACTTTTAATATGGCTCATCCCTTTTTGGACGCCGAATCAGCAGAACTACGTTTAAATTTTATTCATGATTCTATTGCCACGAATGGTATAAGCTGTACCATCAGAAAAACACCGGCTAAAATTAGATTAAATAAAGAAAAATTAATCAGTGAAAAATACGTTAGTGAGAAATTATTAGATTTCTTGCTTACTTGTGTTGATGGACATTGTAACATTATTGTAAGCGGAGAAACAGGTTCTGGTAAAACCGAGTTAGTTAAGTATTTAGCTAGTCATACGAAAGAAAACGAAAAAGTTATTACAATAGAAGATACACTAGAACTTCACTTAGATAAAATTTTTCCTCATCGGGATATAGTTGCGATGAAAACTAATAATATAGCTAGTTATAGTGATGTATTAGTTGCTTGTATGAGACAAAATCCAAGGTGGATTTTACTTTCCGAGGTTCGTAGCGCTGAAGCTGTTACAGCCGTAAGAAATAGTATCTCATCAGGGCATAATATTTTGTCGACTATTCACTCCGATAGTGCGCGAAATGTTCCGATGCGTTTATATTCTTTACTTGAATCTAGTCAAGATATTGAACAATTTTTAAAATCTATTCACCGTTATGTTCAGTTAGCGGTTCATGTTAAAGGCTACATGAGTAAAGAATTAGGGAGATTTCAAAGAGAAATTGTTGAAGTTTGTGAATTTTATGTTGATGAAGATAATAATGCTGGTTACAACATTATATATAAAAAGGGTCTTGATGGTAATATCCATTATAATAACCCGACTAAATATTTAAAAGAATATTTAGGTAGTCAAGGTGTTTCCTTGGAAGATAATGTATTTATTAATGAAGAAGAAAATGTAGAAACGTTATAAGGAAAGTGGGGTGCTAAATGAGAACATTACCTGAATTATTAATTTTAATTGCTTTAGCCATATTTGTATTACTGTATCGAAAATCGGGAAAAGACGAAAACTCCGTAAAGAAAGTAATTGAAACAGTAGAAGGAGTATATAATAAATATGCCCCCTATTCTTTTAAAGTAGTTAGAGAAAAAGCTAAAGAATTAGGACAAGAATATACGACTAAACAATATATTGCGCAAATAATTCTTATTGGTGGTTTTGCGGGTGTAGTTGGTTACTTTTATTTTTACAGTTTTATATGGGCTGCCATTTATGCCGTCGCGGCTATCTTATTTGTTCCCTATCTTGCTTATTTACGTTGTAATCGTATATATAGTGAATTTATTTTTGAACAAATTCAAACTTACACAACTAACGTTATTATGGAATTTAATACGACGCAAAGTTTTGTTAAAAGCTTAGAAGGCGTAAGAGATTCGGGAGTTATTGAAGAACCGGTTTTAGGCGATATTAAAAAGATGATAGATTTAGCTTATAAAAATGGTACCATAGATGAATCGATAGAGTATTTTAATAATAAATATCCTTTCTATATGGTTAAGAATATGCACCAATTATTCTTACAAATTACTAAAGAAGGTGCTCGTGATACGGGTGAATCATTAGAAAATATGTCTCTTGATATCGATGCCTTAGTTGAAGGGGTATACCGTGACCAAATGGACCGGAAAAACTTCCATAAACGTTTCTTAACTTTCTCCATGGTTTTATTCTCTTTAGTCATCGTTGTTGAATTCTTACTTGGAGAAGATAATTATTTGGAACTTATAGAAACATGGTATGTTCAATTAATCTTACACGCCATAATATTAATAAATGTTTATTTCTTAATTACGGGTGAGAAATATTATAATGAAGATGTAGGTGGTGAATAGATGCAAGTCGAAATAATTTTTATAGCTATTTTGATATTTATTGTTATGAGTTATAATGGGCAATTAAGCATTAGAGATTTAATTAATGATAATCTATTTATTTTTAGAAAATTAAAAGAAGATGATTGGGACTTTTATGTAAGAGCTAAATATGGTGATTCTGTTTCTCCTGATGCTATCTTCATTAAAAGAGTAAGAAATGGTTTAATGGTTATCGTAGTATCTTTATTCTTTTTCTTAAATGATTTAAGCGCAATCAAAATATTAGTTGCTTTTGTTCTGGGCTTTTTAATTTATAAAATGGATTATATGAATATTAAATCTTATTACAAAAGACATATTTTTGTTATTGATAGTATGTTACCTTATTATTTAAAAGGCATAGAAATTTTAATTCAACACTATACAGTTCCGGTAGCTATTGGTAAATCTGTTGATGATGCTCCAGATATATTTAAGGATGGATTACACGAAATGATTAATGAAATAAATGCTGGAGATGATTCTATAAATCCTTACATGAATTTTGCTAAAAAATATCCTGTAAGAGATTCTATGCGTATGATGAGACTTTTATATCGTTTAAGTTTAGGTAGTCAAGAAAGAAAACAAGAACAAATGATAATGTTTTCAAGGACTATTTCTAACTTACAACAAAAAGCTAGAGAAACAAAATATAAAAATAGACTTGATAAAATGGAAAGCAAGACGATGAGTATGTTGGTTTCGACGGGTGCTGGGGTTATGGTTTTACTTGTTTTAGCCGTTATGCAAATGATTTCATTCTAGATATATTTTGACAAGTTCATGTCTAATTAATTAATAAGGGATAAATTTCCAAAAATATAATTGCTATTTTCAAAATATTTAGGTATAATAATTATGATAGGTAAAATAAAGGGAGATGATTTAATTTGAAAGAAGCAACAGGTGAATTAAATATGACAGTTGTTACTATAGTAGCTATTGCTGCTTTAGTTGGTTTCTTTTATTTAGTAATATGGCCAGTAATTCAAAGAGGTATGACCTTAAGTTCTGCATGTAATGCCTCAAATGGAGGATTACAATATTATAGCCAAACGGTTAATGGTAAAGAAGTAACTTGTGGCACATGCCCACCAAATAGTTCAGTCGCTTGTTCAAATGCTCCAGGGTCAGGAATTTGCAGGTATGATGGTTCAACAAGACAATGCCAAGACACTAATAATCCATAATCATGAAAGAAGCTACTGGTGAATTAAACGCAGGTGTTGTAATTTTATTGGCTATTGGAGTTCTAATAGCCTTTTTTTACTATACCATTTGGCCTATTATAAAAAATGACCTTGACCAACAATGTAGTAAAGCCATTTGTGATGCATGTCCTGCCGATAGATATCCATGTGAATATGTAACTTGTCATATGCGTGGCAATCCTAGTAAAGAATTTGAATGTGCTTATAAGGGATAGGAAGTGATTGTATGAAAGAAGCTTTAGGTGGTATATCTTTGTTTGAAATTGTTATATTATTTATTTTGTTATTCACAGGTATTATGTGTATAACTATTAACCATGCTAAAGCTTTTGGTGTAAAAGATGAAGTAATTAATGAGATAGAAATGATGAATATTACAAACATTAATGATTTATCTACCTTGGATAGTAATACGGTTACTAATATTGTGGAAAAACTATCAGAAATGGGTTATCGTCAAACCGGTAAATGTCCTGATGATGCCAATAATAGATGGACGGGTTATAGGCGAGATGGAGGAACAACTTCGGGAAGTGACGCTATTTTCTGTATTCAAGCTGTTAAAGTATCTAATTCCTTTAATGAAGATGCCACCAGCAAATGTCAAGGTAATAGCAACTGTGCTCCCTTAGGTACACAAAATATGTATCCTAAAATGGTTTATTATAATATAGCCTTATTTTATCAACTTGATGTTCCTATTATTGCAGGCTTTAACTTTCGGGTTTATGGTTCAACCAAGATTTTATTTGGGTAGGTGATATTTTGAGAAGTTCCATTGGTTTAACAACTCTTTTTAAAGTTTTATTTGCTTTTACTTTGCTCTTTGCAGCTTTTTTAACTTTAGCCATAGTTTATAATAAGGCGTTTAAATTAAAAAATGAAGTTATATCTATTTTAGAAAAGCAAGAAGGATTATCTAATAATTCCATTCAAATAATAAATAAATATTTAGCCAATAATAATTATCGAACAACTGCTAACTGTGAAATTGGTGAATATGGCATGAAAAATCTAGATAATAATACTTTTGAAAGAGTTACTAATACTTCATCTAAATATTATTATTGTATAAGTGAGCATTGTTCTAAGTCAAATTGTGCCGTAGTTACCAATAATAATATATATTACAATTTTAAATTATTTTTTAAATTTGAAATACCATTTTTAGGTGATTTATTGACTTTCCCTATAAATGGAGAAACTAAAGGAATTAGATTATATGATGAATCGCAAAGATTAGGAGGATGAATTTAATGAATGTTATCGTAGCAAATAAATATCAAACTTTATTGGGAACTCTTCCCATAGATGTCATAAAATCTATTAATGGCGAATTTACTATTCAAGATTTAGTAAATCAATTTAGTAATTTTTATTATAATAAAATGATAATTGATATAACTGCCATCAGAGGATACGAAGACGTTAATACTTTAAGAGAATTATCTATTAACTTTGATTGTGATAAAATAATCTTGTTATTAGATGATTCACCAATGGTTAATTCATCAATGTATTTATCAAAATTAGTTTCCGTGGGAATCTATAATTTTACTCGTTCAGTTGAAGCGATTCCTTTTTTAATGGATAATCCTAATTTATATAAAGATGTGGCTAATTATCAAAATTTTAATGATGAGCAACCTAAAATGATGATGGGACAATCGAAGATTGAAAATCGTTTAGAGCAAAGAATTATTGGCTTTAAAAATGTGACAGAACACGCTGGTGCCACTACTTTAGTGTATATGTTAAAGAAACATTTACAAAGAAATTATAAAGTTATGGCTTTAGAAATTAATAGCAATGATTTTGAATACTTTAATGATAAAACCTTAGAAAGTGCTGACTATATGAATGCATCATTTAAAATTAGTAATGCTAAAGATATGAACGTTATTTTAATTGATTTAAATGATGGGCCTGAAAATGTATGTACAGAAGTTATTTATTTAGTTGAACCGGGTATTATAAAACTTAATAAATTAATTCGTTATGATTATAAAATATTTGAAAAATTAAAAGGGAAAAAAATCGTATTAAATAAAAGTGTTTTAAGTGACCGTGATGTTAAAGACTTTGAAAAAGAAAGTGGAAGTAAAGTATTTTATAACTTACCATATTTAGATGAAAAATTAGATAATAATACGAAAATTAATGAATTTTTAATTGCTCTAGGTTTTTCGCGAACCGATAATTAATTAAAAATTAACAAAATATGTCAAAAAAAGCTTTTATTTTCTTGACATCTATTTCGTAATTAGATAAAATTTAATTAGTGAGAAAGAAGGTATATATATGAATTTTTGTGCACAAACAGCAAACATTTGGCAAATATTTGGCTATATTGTATTAGTATTTAAAATAGTTATTCCTCTATTATTAATCGTATTTGGTATGGTAGACTTAGGAAAAGCTGTTGTATCAAGTGATGAAAAAGCTATTAGCAAAGCTGTTGGTACTTTAGTAAAAAGATTTATTGCTGCCGTAGTTGTATTCTTTGTTCCAACCTTAGTTAGTGCTTTATTTAATGCTTTAGGTTTAATAAGCAATACTAGTGATTACAATATTTGTATTCAATGTGTAACTAATATGGATGATTACGTATCTGGCCAAGGAGAAAAGACTTGTAAAGATTTTGCTAATGAAGCTAGAACAGGAGCAATTAATTAATAAAATCACTTCGGTGATTTTTTTTTGGAAAAGTATAGTTTTTTATTATAAAGTATGATAAAATTATTGTTAGATGTGATTGGGGCGAAAGCTATGAAACGAAGTATATTACTTATATTATTTTTGCTTTTAATGTTACCTAATATTGTATTAGCAGAAAAAATTCCCGTTTGTAAATATGAAATGGATATAAGTGGAACAAATAGTAAAAGAATGGTTGCTTTATATTATTATCCTGATGGTAGTGATAAAGGGAAATTTGCTGTTGCTTATTCCGAAGAAGGGGGAAAATCTGATTTTAAGGGACCGGATACTTATAGGTCTGTCATTAGTACTGATGGTTCTCCTAATGTTTATTATCGTTCATCTACGAAAAATAACTTTTATTGTCCAAGTTATGGTATTTTAGATATTGACGCTAGAAACGAAGTTTGTTTATCAGATTATGCTTCCCAATGTGCAGATTTACTAGATGATGAAGTTACTAATACAAGTAAGACATACGATATAATGGAAGAAGCAATTAAAACTTATAGTTCCAAAATTATTAACGTTGGTGGAAGTAGCATTTTTACAGGAACGGAAGTTTCTTTGCAAGATTTCTTTTTAGATGCCTATGAAAGTACCGCCAGGTATTATTTTGGTAATGATATTCCTCTTGATTTTAAAAATTTATTTAATAATAGAGCTAGAGATATTTATGATAGCATTGAAATGAATATTAGAACTAATATTTCTAATAAGTGTTACAATGATAGAAATACTGGAAAAATTACAGAAGAAGTTTATCAAGAGTGTAATAAAATTGATGTAGGCGAAGTTTTTAAAAGAGTCACCACTAATGGGGAAACAATCACTAAACAAGATTGTACATCTTTATTAGGAGACCCAGATACAGCTTCTACTCCTGCTTACTATTTACGTATAGCTTTTAGTGTTATTAGGTATGTAGCTATCATTATTTTAGTTGTCGCAACAGTAATAGATTTTATTACCGCCACCGCTCAAAGTAACGAAGATGCTTTACAAAAAGCCATGAAAAAAGCTCTTATTCGTTTAGTTTTATGTATTGTTATATTTGTTTTACCAACCTTGATAACTTTTATATTACGTTATCTAAATGATAGAGCGGTTGATTTGTGTGGAATTGGGGGATAAGTTATGTTAATGTTTGGTGGACTTAGTGAAACATTTATTAGTATTGGTATTTGGATAGTAACGGGTATTTATAAAGTTGCTAATTTTGCTTTTGAAATTTTTATAATTTTAGCAACGGGTAATTTAATAGAAACTGAAGATTATGAGTTAATGATTGAAAATTTTTATATTATTATTGGGGTTATAATGCTTTTTGTTTTAGCTTTCGCTCTTTTAAAAGGCATGGTTAATCCTGATGACCAAAAAAAAGGAACAGAAACAGTAAAAAAAGTTATTGTTAATTTAATCTCATCAGGAATCATTTTAGTTTTACTTCCCACTATCTTTGCTTTTGCTTTTGATTTTCAAGATTCAATTATTTCCTATAATAGTATAGGTAAATTTTTTGGCTATGGTAGCCAAGATGTCAATAATGATAGTACTTCGGCAGTTGGTCAAGTTAAAGAGGGAGCTTATACCATAGTTAATGGGGTTTTTACTGCTTTCTTAAATATTAATGCCGAGGAATGTGATGAATATATTTCTTCTAACAATATAGCAGTGGATTCTGCAAAAGAAAAATTAATCGAGTGCCAAAAACACCAAGAATCAGAAGATGATGAAACTCTTTATGATGTAATCGCTTATGTAGATAAGAATGGTACTTATGGTAAATATGTTGGGTTTGCCGAAAATATTGATGACAGTGAAATGGATTTTGATTTTTTACTTTCTGTTGTTGCGGGAGCTTTACTTATCTATGTTGGTGTATCATTTTGCTTTGATATGGCAGTTAGGTTAGTAAAACTAGTATTTTATCAATTAATTGCCCCTGTACCTCTTTTTATGCGAGTAGTTCCAAATAGTAAATTTAGTGATATTTTTTCTAAATGGACGAAAGTTACTATAACTTGTTATTTAGAGGTTTATATTCGAATAGTGATTTTTTACTTCTGTATATATCTATGCAAAGCTATGGTAGAGTCTTCATTTTTATCCGAAACAGTTTATGGATATGGTCCATTTATTGGTTTATTAACAAAAGCCTTTGTTTTAATGGGTATTATTACTTTTATGCGTCAAGCCCCTATATTAGTTCAAGAAGTAACGGGTATTGATTCCGGTAATATGAAACTAGGTATTAAAGATAAACTTGCTCAAGGTGGAGCATTTACTGCCGGAGCAATTCTTGGTGGAGGGCTTACATCTTTTGCTAGAAATGCTACTGCGGCAGGACATAATATTAGAAATAGATGGAACCAAGATAAAAAGAATGATGTTACTACAAGAAAAAGAATCTTACATGCCGCTGGTGGTGTGGGTTCACTTTTAAAATCTTCTGTTGCTGGTGGTATTGCCGGAGCAGCCCGTAGTGGAAAAGATTCTTGGACTGCAAAAAGTTATGGCGATATGAAAAATGCCGTTAAAAAAGGTTCCCAAGATACTGTTGATGCTAGAGTAAAAAGAGCTAACTATCGTGCAGCACATAGCACTGGTAAAGGTTATTGGTCTGATTTAGGTCATGTTATTACTGGCCATGCTCTAGATAAAGCTGCGGCAGCTGGAAGTTATGTTGGATTAAAAAATGCGGAACAATTAAAAAGAGAAAATTATGCCATGGATTTAATTACTAATGCAAGAGATAAATTTGATAATGATGCCGATGCTTTGATTGATAAAGAAATGGCTAAAGGAAAAACTAAACTTGCATATGGTACAGGTGCAGGTGAATTTATTGACCTTGAACAGTTATCTATAATGAAGAGAAACTTAGATAATGCTCGAGCAACTGGTACAGTTACCAAAGAGATGGAAGAAGAATATAATATGGCAAAAAGAGATGCCAGATATAAATTACAAAATGCTACTTTGATTTCTAATAAGAATTGGGATAAATTAACAGACTCTGACGAAGGAAATGAAATTAGAGCTAAGTTGTCATCTCTACGTGTTGATGCCGTTAATTACAAAGGTGAAATTAGAAATAATGCTTCTCTAGATGCTCTAAAGAACAGTGGTATAGTTGGTGGCGATTTTGCCGATGATAAAGATTATATTGTAAGTCAAATTAAAACAAAGCCAATTCCTGTTTATGGAGAAGTTGAAGTTGACCAATACGAAACAAAAATGGTTGATGTTTTTGAAGATAGAGCTATTGAATATTATGAAGACTCATCTTTACTTGATAAAAATGGAAAGCCTTTAAAAATTAAAAAGACGAGAACTGAGAAAGTTAAAGTTGGTGAACGGCCAGAAAGAGTTAAAATTGGCACTAGGAAAGAACGTCAAATAATTGGAGAAAGAGAAGTTAGCTACTTTGATGATAATGAAATTATCGATAAAATGGGTAAAGAAATTAAAACTCAAAAAGGTAGTAATAGTATTGCTATAGCTCAACAAGAACAACAAAAATATGAAGAGAGCAAAAAGTAATTAAATGAAAAGTGAGGTATGAATAGTGAACGAAGAAAGCAAAACGCAATTGTATTTGATACCAGCAAATACGAAAAAATCCCAACTTATCTTAGGATTTTTTACACCAACTGATTTAATAATATTTATTACAGGTTGTGTTATATCCTTTGCCTTATTATTAATCATCCATAATATTAGTTTAATTACAGGCATTCTTTTGATGTTACCGGCCTTAGTTGGAACCTTTTTGGTCTTACCAGTGCCCCATTATCATAATGTTCTGCAATTAATCACTAATGTATTAAATTTCTATACTAAAAGAAGAATATATTATTGGAAAGGATGGTGTATTTATGAAAAATTCGGAGAAAGTGAGCGATAAATTTACTGAGGGCTGGATACCAATTAAACAAATTATGAATGGTATTATTCAACTTGATAGTGGCTATTATGTAACCGGTGTTAAAGTAACCCCCAAAAATATTTTTATTCTTGACTCAGCATCGCAAGATACTATGGTTTATAATTTAAGAAATTTTTATAATACCATTGATTATGAATTTTGGTTAATTATCGCGGACCGCCCGGTTGATATTAATTTATATTTAGCAGAATTAAATAAAAAATATCAAAATACAACTAACCCGGAAATTCGTAAATTAATATTACAAGATATTAATAAAGCTAATAGCTTTATGAGTGTAGAATACAATGTTGTAGATACTGAATACTATTTGATATTCCAAGAAAATAAGTTAGATATTTTACAAAAGAAATTACATAATTTAATAAATGGTCTTGCTAATTGTGGTCTTCTTGCTAGTCAAACAAGTAATAATGATTTAAGAGTAATATTAAATAATTTATTAAATGGGGGAGAAGACATTAATTTTGGAACGGTGATGAGCTAATGAATGTAAAAAGTGAAGTTGCTCCTAGAGGAATGGAGTTTAAACCTACAGAATTTAGAATTGGTGGGAAATATTCAACAATTATTTCTATTGTTTCTTTTCCTAAAAATATCTATCTAGGTTATTTATCCGATATAACTAATATATCGGGAGTTAAAGTAGTTATCAAACATATACCTATTCAATTTAGTATTTTACAAAAAATGATTAATAAAGAAGTTGCTGATTTAAAATCTCGATATCAAACTGAACGTGACCAAACCATGCAAGAAAGAATTCGCCAAGATTATGAATCATTAGAGCAATTTGTTAGTATGTTGGCGGCAACGGATGCAAGAATATTTGATTTTCAAATGCATTTAATGATCACGGCTGATAGTAAAGAAGCTCTAGATATTAAAAAAATGGAAGTTAAGGGTTACTTAAATGCCTTAGGTATGTCGGGAGTAGCTTTAATGTTTGAACAAGAAAAAGTATTAAAAAGTATTATTCCTATTTTCCCTAAGCAAGATATTGAACAAAGAATAGGAACTCCAATTCCCTCTATTACGGTGGCAGCAATGTATCCTTATGTTTTTGATAGTATTAAAGACCCAGGATTATCATGCTTATTTGGGGTAGATTTCTCTGGTGGTGTAGTTCTATTTAATCAATTCTTATATCAAATAAGGAATGAAAACAATCGTAATAATGCTAATATGATTTTATTAGGTACATCTGGTTCTGGTAAATCTACCGCGGCTAAACTTCTTTTAAGAACACACTTAAGAAACGGCTGTAAAGTCGTTGCCATTGACCCTGAAGGAGAACTTGAAGACATGACTAATCTCTTCGGAGGAGATTTCTTAGACTTAGGCAAAGGTGGAGACTTCGGAATGATAAATCCTCTTGAAATAGTTATGGATGTCGATGAAGAAGAAATAAACCAAGGCTTAGGTTATACTGTTTTAACAAGGACTTTACAACAATTAAAAGCTTTTATGAAATATTATAGCCCTTCCATTGAGGATGATGTATTAACCTTATTTAGTGAAGTAGTGCAAGATACTTATAAAAGATTTAAAATTGATTTTGATACGGACTTTACAAAGCTTTCGCGAAATGATTATCCAACATTCAATGATGTTTATGCAACTATTCAAGGAAGATTATTATCGATGGTTGATGCTACTCATGAACGTGATGTTATGGAAAGATTAGAGCTTAAAGTAAGACCTTTAGTAAAAGAGTTAAGATATTATTTTACTGGTCATACAACTATTCAAATTAATAGTGATTTTATTGTCTTTAATATAAAAGAACTTATGAATAGTGATGAAAATATTAAAAATGCTTTATTCTTTAATATCTTAAAATATGCTTGGGGTTTATGTTTAGAAAAAGACATTAATACAGTAATGATGGTTGATGAAGCCCATGTATTGTTAGCTTCCCATAATGAACTTGGTGCAGAATTCTTAGCACAAATTCAAAGAAGAAGTCGTAAATACAATACCGGTACTATTATTATTACTCAACAACCATCAGATTTTGCGGCACCTCAAGTGTTAGTTCATGGTAAAGCTATTTTTGATAATGCGGCTTACTATTTAATCATGGGATTAAGAAAACAATCGGTTGATGATTTAGGCCAATTAATTGACTTAAATGAAAGTGAAAAAGAAAGCATAAAATATTATCCGCAAGGACAAGGATTATTTGTCTGTGGTAACCGACGAATGAGAATAAATGTTGTTGTTACCCAAGATGAATTAGATTCCTTTGGCTCTGGTGGCGGCTACTAATTCAATATTTAAATACCAAAGATGTGAGAAAGACTTGCATCTTTTTTTATATGTTCATTTTTGATGGCTAATTACAACATTTGAACAATTTTAAAAAAAGTTTTATGAAAAAAAAGGAAATGGTGAAAAAAACACTTATATATATAGTAGGGGGATAAAAAATATCCTTCAATATAAAAAGAAATGGAGGTGATTACATTGAACGAAGTAAAAGAGGAAAGATTCTTTAATTTAGCCTATGACCAAGTATTTAAATCAGTTATTCTTGATGAAAATAATTATGAATACTTAAATAATTTATTATCAGATATCTTAGAGGTTGAGGTGATGGT
>CANQRA010000011.1 GCA_947626125.1 uncultured Bacilli bacterium | reverse complement strand
TAAAGCAAAAAAATCAGAAAAAGTTTTCAACATTTTTCTGATTTTTTCTTTTTCTTTATTTTTTACGGAAACTCAAAATTTTTAACAATTAAAAAGAATCACATAATTATGATTCCTTAATTCCTTTTATTAAAAATAGAATGAACAAGTAGCTTTACCAGCATTTTCTAAAGTAATTGTTCCTGCAACTGAATCGTAAATATAATAGCAACCACCATTCGTAGAAGAACCATTAGAACAAGTTACAGTATTACTAGAAGAAGGAGCTTGGTTATCATTTGTACATTTTACATCTTTAATTTGCCCATTCTTAGGAACATTATAAGAACCTGTATATACACCACTACTTACTGTAGTATAAACTCTTACACGCATATCAATGTCTGCACTAGTAATACTTTTTTCAAAAGAAGGATATATATCGGCAACTTGTGTATCTACAACATTAAGAGATTCACTATCTTCATAATAATATGCATACACAGATTTAATTCCGACAATCAATGCAATAGAACAAATTAAAATCAAACCAACATATTTTTTTCTCTTTTTCATTCTAGTCACTCAACTTCCTTTTTTATCCCCCTTAAAGAAAACATTTTTCGACAATATTTTCTCTATCTAAGAAAATTATATTATATGGTTTTTTGATTGTAAAGTTATTTTTTAAATTTTAGTTAACCATGTGTAAAATATTGACAAATATTGACTTTTATAAAATGCCATTGACATAAAATTAAAATAAGGGGGGATTTTTGTGCGTTTTATACCAAATATTCCTCCTAAAGTTTTTACTTTTAGTGCGGAAGTTATTGGCTACTTATTAATCGATGATACTACTGCGAATGAACAAAATGCTTTAGGTAACTGGTTAATGTTAGTGGCCCAAATCTTGTGTACTAATGCTTTTTATGCCCAAGTGCAACAAGAAAGAGGAAATCCTAATGTGGGAGCAAGAAGCGTTAACCAAAATCCTAATCAAAATTCTAATTCCAATGAAGAAACTTTAAGAATGCTTATGAAAATGGTTAATGCTTTAAATAAAGAAATTGAACAAATAAAAAAAGATTTAAATAATTAAAATCTCCTTATTAAATTTCGCGGTATTTCTAAATCTCTAGCATTTTCAATCACATCATGAATATCTTTAAAACCCTCATTAATGGCAATAAGAAAAGCGTTAGCTAAAGCATCATCTTTAATTAAAAAATAGATAGGTAAATAAAAGGCACTTATTTCATTATCTATATCTCTTGCTCCTAAAGCAGTTATTCTATCAGGAGCAATAAACATCCCCATGGTAATTATCGTTTGTAGTTTTTCGCTTAATTTATCTAGGGCAGCATATAAAGGAAAATACTTATTTAATTCTTCATCTAAGGCACAAAAGCCATAATGTTTACCTTGTCTAAATACTCTTAAAATTAATTCAAATTGAATTTGAGTTTGATTATTTCCCATTTTTAAATATTCTACTAAAGTATAAAATTTATATAAAAAATGGTTACTACCTGCATTTACTATTTGGTTTAGTTCTTCTAATAAAGCAAAAGCATACTTACGGCTAATCCCATTAATTAAATTTAAAACTTTATTAATATAAGTATTATCCATCTCTGTAGCTTGCGCTTTATTACGAATAATTTCTGTCATTCTTGTTATATAACTTTCTTGCC
Organism: uncultured Bacilli bacterium; assembly: GCA_947626125.1. Classification (GTDB taxonomy): domain Bacteria; phylum Bacillota_I; class Bacilli_A; order RF39; family UBA660; genus SIG200. The sequence continues at coordinate 28,194 of CANQRA010000011.1, read as the reverse complement.
TTTTTTGTAAAGTTTTATCAATATCTTCATTAAAAGGTGGAAAAGTAAGTGTGCCATTATAATCTAGAGAGGCCTCACCAAAATAAATAGCTTCTTGGTCAAAGGCCCACGTATTTTCTCGATATTTATTAATTGCTTTTCTTTTTAAACTACCGCTTACTTCCATAAACTCACCAAATTATATTATACATAATTATTTTTAATTGTAAACTTTTTTCATTAATTCTTCCCAGCTATTATTTAAAAGGACTAATTCATCTTCTTTTGCTTTAATTAAATCATTAATTTCCTTAACTTTTTGATAGTCACTATAAACATCTTCATTAAATAAGCTATTCTTTAATTCTTTTATTTCTTGTTCCTTTTTGGCAATACTTTTTTCTAATTTGCTTAACTCTTTTTCCCTATTTCTTAATTCATTACTATTAACTTTTGTTTCTTTAACTTTAACTTCATGATTATCTTCTATAATTTCTTTAGCTTTCTTTTCTTCATATTCTTGATAACCATAAGGATAATAAGTTACTTCATTATTAGCAAACACTAATAACTCGGTCGCAATTTTCCGAACAAAATAACGGTCATGGGAAACAAATATTAAAGTTCCTGGGTAACTTTTTAAAATGCTTTCTAAATGTTCTTTACTTACTATATCCATATGATTGGTAGGTTCATCTAATATTAAAACATTAGGTTTATTATAAAGAATTTTACATAATTGTAGCCGTACTTTTTCTCCTCCACTTAAAACATTAACTTTTTTATTGATGTCATCATCTTTAAATAAAAATGACCCTAAAGCTCTTCTTGTTTCTTCATAATTTAAGTTAGGTACATACTCTCGAAATTCCTCTAATACGGTATGAGTGTTATCTTGCATGGCTAAATTTTGGTCAAAATAACCTATTTGTAAGTTATGACCATAACAAACTTCGCCGGCATATGGGGGAATAATTTTACTTAATGTTTTTAATAAAGTTGATTTACCTGTACCATTTTCCCCAATGATACCTAAAGCATGTCCCCTTCTAATTTCTAAATTAATTGTCGCGAGGCTTTTATCATAACCAATCGATAAATCTTTTAAACTCATTACTATTTCACTAGTTTTTACTAAATTATCTAAATTAGTTTTGAATGTTCTTAAATCTTCTTCTCGGGGTTTTTCAATCAAATCCATTCTTTCAATTTGTTTAAGTTTACTTAAAGCCATACTAGCTTTGGTAGGTTTACTGCGAAAGCGCTCATAAATATTTCTTAATCTTTTTATCTCTTTTTGTTGATATTCATAATCTTTTAAAGTCTTTTCATAACGAATATTTTTTTCTTTTTCATAATAAGAATAATTACCTTTATATTTATATACTCTACCATAATCTATTTCATAAACAATATTTACGATGTTATCTAAAAACAAACGGTCATGCGAAACAATAATTAAAGTACCAGGATAATCTTTCAAATAGCTTTCTAAGTTTTCAATGGTAGCAATATCTAAGTGATTAGTAGGCTCATCTAATATAAGTAAATCGGGTTTTGATAAAAGTAATTTAATGAAAGCAATCTTAGTCTTTTCCCCACCCGAAAAATCTCTTATTTTTTTGGTTTTATCTTCTTCTTTAAAGCCAAAAGTATTTAATAATTTTTCATACTCTTTTTTATAGGAATAACCACCCAATAATTTATAATTTTCCATTAATTCAGTGTATTCATTAATCGCATTTAAATCTTGTAAGTCATTTGCAGTTAAATTATTGATTCTTTTTTCCATTTCAATCAAATGGGAAAAAGATTTCCTTACTTCGTCAATTAAAATAACTTCTTCATCTTTAAATGTTATTTGTTCTAAATAACCTATTTTAAATTTGCCTAAAGTTGTAATGCTAAATTTTTCTTCGCCTACACCACTTTCAAACATTGTTGGAGTAATAAGAGCTTTTAAAAGAGTTGTTTTGCCTGCCCCATTTCTTCCTACGATAGCTATTTTATCTTTATCATTAATATCTAGATTTACTTCTTCTAAAATCGTGTTAGCCCCAATAGTTACGGCGCCATTTCTTATCTTTATATTCATATTATTCACTTATTTCTATTAATGATAAAGTCATTTTGACATCATCGGTTCCTAATATCTGAGCTAAATCTTCGCCGTTTACATTAATAATCTTGCCAAGTAAAGTATAATCCCAAGCATTTTCATCATAAAACAAACTAATTTCCTTACCATTATATAAAACTAAATCTCCGGGTTTAGTTTCGATGTACACATCTTTTGTAGGCAAACTAAAGCCTAACGAACCAACTTTTTCAAAATGGCCATATTCTCTGCCAATAATTTCGATATTTTGTTTTTGTAATTTATTTATTAATTCATGAACTGCTTCATTATCTTCTAAGGCAAAAATTAAATCATAATCATTAACATTTATTTTTAAATTATATTGCATATTCTCTTCATCGTCCTTTACTTTATCTTTCTTGAAAAAAATTACGATACTTATACATATAAGACATATAATTAATAAAATTATTAAGTATTTTTTCATAAATATTCCTTTTCTTATTTATTATTATAACGCATAAACTATGCTTTGTGCTATAATTATAATGGAAGGTGAAAATAATGAAAAAAAATATTAAAACAACAGATGCGATATTCCCTATGCCTGTTTTATTAATTGCTACTTATAATGAAGATGGTAGTGTTAATGTTATGAATGCTGCCTGGGGAACAATGTTAGAAAGAAACCTCGTTTTACTAAATTTATCAAAAACTCATAAAACAGTCGAAAACATTCAAAAAAGAAAAGCTTTTACCATTAGTATTGCAGATAAAGCCCATGTTAAAGAAGCTGACTATTTTGGTGTAGTATCGGGAAATACCGAAAAAAATAAATTAGAAAAGACGGGACTTACTTATACTAAATCAAGCAATGTCGATGCCCCAATTATAAATGAATTACCTGTTTGTATGGAATGCACCTATTTACAAAGTCAAAATGATGAGTATAGTTATGGGGTTATAGGCAAAGTTGTAAATGTAAGTGCCAATGAAGAAGTTATGACTAATGATAACGTAGATATAACTAAATTACACGCCATCTGTTATGATTCCTTTACTCATGGTTATTATGAAATTGGTTCAAGAGTAGGTAATGCTTTTAAAGATGGCTTAGAATTAAAATAAAAGGAGTAATTTATGAAAGAAGAAAAAACCAAAAATATTTTAATTGTTATCTTAGGAATAGTCGTTTTAGTTTTAGCTATCGCTGTAGCTATTCTAAGTGTTAAGAAAGAATTTATTGATGAAAGATATGATGATTTGGAAGATAGATATGAATACTTACTAGAACATAGTCAAAATAATAATAGTAATTTAGGAAATAGCAATGATAACGATACTCTTGATAATCCTAATAACAACTATATAACAAGAGATACAGCCCTAGAAAATGTCTTAAAAGATTTAAAAATAGAACGTAACAGCATTAATGATTTAGATATTGAGTTAGAATATAAAGTAAGATATGGAACAACAGTTTATGAAGTTAGCTTTGATTATAAGTATTATGAATATGAATATTATGTAGATCCAACCACAGGTAAAATATTAGATTCATTTAAAAGTTTAAACTAAAAAATAGCCGACAAGCTATTTTTTTAATTCTATTATTCATCTTGTAAAAGCCAATCAATTATATTCAATATTTTAATACCATTAAAGTCATTATTTATTGTTTTATCCATGGTTAATATAATTTTTTCATAATTATCATTAATACTCTCTAAGCTTCTTAACTCTCTTACTTTAACATCTTCATTAGTTAGAGATTTCGTAACTTGAAAATATTTTATCACATTAGGATTTTCCACGACAAAATCTATCTCATATTCATTAGTTTTCCCAATGCTTACTTTATAGCCTCTTCTAAGTAATTCTAAATAAACAACATTTTCTAATAAATGACCTTCATCTATATTTCGAAAACCGGAGATGATATTTCTTAAACCAGTATCAGAAATATAGTATTTGCCTAAAGTTTTTAATAGAGCTTTACTTTTTACATCTGTCCTATCCGCCTTATACATAATAAATGATTTTTCTAACATATTTAAATAATTATCTATTGTTTGATGATTAGAACTTTCTACTATCTTATTACTATTTAAATAATCACTTATTTTATTCGAAGAAATTTGGCTTCCTATATTATTAGCTAAATATTTAATAATATTTTCTAAAAGAGCAGTATCTTTGATTTTATTGCGGTCAATAATATCTTTTTTAACAATAGTATTATAAATATCATTTAGGTATGATAAAACCAAATCGTCTTTATCCTTTATTAATGTAATCGCAGGAAGACCCCCATATTTTAAATATTCATTAAATTTATCTACTAAATTTTCCTTATCGTAATTATTAAATATTAAATACTCTTTAAATGACAAAGGGTACATTTTTATTTCTATATATCTACCCGATAAAAGCGTCGATAATTCGCTTGATAAAAGATATGCATTTGAACCCGTTATATATATATCTATATTAAAATCGACCTTAAAAGAATTAATTGCCTTTTCCCAAGATTCTACATTTTGCACTTCATCTAATAATAAATATACTTTATCTTTATTTATTTTTTTCTCTACGTACTTATATAAATCTTGATAGTTCTTTATATTATCATATTTAGCAGATTCAAAATTTATATGAATAATATTTTCTTCTTTAATCTTTTCTTTTAATAAATAATCTTTAAACATCAGTAAAAGAGTTGACTTGCCACTTCTTCTAACACCAGTGATAACTTTAATAAATTCAGTATCTTTTGCATCAATCATTCTTTTTAAATAATTATCTCTTATAATCATTTTTATTCACCAAAATAATAATATCATAAAAAAATATTTTTGTAAAGTTTTGCAAGTGTATTTGCAAAACTTTTAATTTTTACATTTTTTGCAAATGCATTTTAGAAAATGCTTAATTATCTACAATTGTAAAAAAAATAGCACCCGCTATTTATTTAATTTCCTATCCATCCCGTTAACCTTGGTGGCATAACGAGATAATTCACTAAAAAATCTCATAAATTCTTGATAATAATATTCATAACTTGAGCCATTAGTTCTTATACGCACTTTTATTACTCCATCATATGTCCTATCATTATCCTTAGTCATGATAATCGTTATTGCTTTTTGGCTATATTGTAATTGTAAAATATTATCAGCCCCAGTATCAGAATGCCAAGTAATAGTTTTGTTTTCTAAATCAATAAAATCTTGAGGTAAAATACTATATTCATCTTTATCATCACCATTTAAAATAAATCTGCCTATAATAGATTTCATTAAATTAGCAAATATCGTATAGCATCTCCATTCCTCTTCTATTCGCAAAGAATAATTTATAGTTAAACTAACATTACCATTAGAATTAAACCAAATGTCATCATCAAGAGATTGTTCGATGCTTATGGCTATATCATCTTTTTTAAGGATAATACTTCTATTACCACTTTCTATTGCAAAATTATCTTCCATATTAATTCCTATTATCTTTTTCTTGAAACTCTTTCTTGAGCAGTTTTTACAAATTCGATACCATTTTCGATAACAAGCTCGCCTTCAGGTTTAATAATGGGACCTAAAGGTGCTCTTTCGTTAAGCCAATGGACATTAACTTCTACCCTTTTGCCAAGTTTTGGTCCTTTTTCCACAACAACTAAAGTTGAAGTTTGATTATTGGCATTATTTTCAATAACTGCCCAAAGTAAATCACAAGCCTCATACTTTAAAAAATATAATGTTCCTATACTAGGATAACCTTCCATATTAGAATATCTCCTTTCATATTTATAGGGATTATTATATATTATAATTATTTTTAAGTAAATAATTTTATGAAAAAATAAAGTGATATGGATAACCTTTTTTATCAATGGCATCTAAATTTAAATGAAGTTCTTGAGCTAATTTCAATAATTTGTAATATTCTAAAGTGGCTTCTTCATCATATTTTTTTACTTCAATTTCTATAAAATAGCCTAATTTTTGCACATGATCGAGAGCCACTTCATATTTATCTAAATATAAATATGTATTTCTTGTTTTATCCACAACGGCAATTTCTTCTAAACCTAATATCTTAAATATTTTAACTAAGTTAGTTTCATTATCAATTTCTACCTCATATTCATCACAATACATATTATTGTGCCAATTTTTATAATTTAAAATTTTTTTGTTTCCTCTTTATGCCAATTCTTAACCATTCATTTATGTTTTTATCATCAGTTATAAATTTTCGATAGCTTGGTTGATAATATGTATCAATCTGATTACTAGTACTTAAAAATTTGGCTTTTTCCTGCATAAATGTATTTAAACTTTCAATAAATCAGGTTCAGTTCTATTTAATTCCCAACTGGAAATAGTTTTATTAGAAACAAAAACTTTTTTAGCCAGTTCTTCTTGGGATAATTTTTTAGCCATTCTTAACTCAGAAATTCTATTACCTAGATTCATATCCATCACCAACTTAATTATAATACCATAATATGAAATCTTACCTCTACAATTTGTAGATATTAATGATTTAGCCCACCACAAAGGATTCTAAATTTTTCGTTAGTATTCCATATTTTCCTTAATTCTTCAAAATTATTATTAGGTTCTAGCATTAAATTAGCTAAATAATCTAACTCTTTGTAATCATCTTCATCCAAGATATACTTCTTTTCTTCAAAATATTTAGGATAATGTAAATATATTATTTCATCATTCATTAGGCAGTGAAAGTCATACATTAAGGCTTTGATAATAGTTGGAATAATATATTTGTCTCGAGCATTATAATCAAACTCTACACTATAAACTTCATGAGGTTTTAAAATATGATTTCTAATTTTTAAGTATGCTTGAGCGGCACTTAAGAAGCAATCTTCCGGAATATCATAGGGATTAAAAGTCAAATCATTGCAACACATATCTGCATCTACAAGAATCCATCTTTTTTCTTTTTTACTATAATATTCTGTAATCCAGTGGTCATGATACACCATGTCATTTTGAAAAAAAGTAAAGCCACTTCTAACCCTAGCTGGTATCTCTTTTGCTTTTAAAATAGATGCAAGTAAAAGAGCCTGACCTCGACAAGTAATATGGATTTTATCTTCTACTTTCCTATTTTCTGTATAATTATTATCTTTACGAATTAATTCCGCTAACATACTTAAAGCTGTAGGAAAAATATCATCTTCATTGTTTAATCTTGTATAAGGTATTTTAGTTTTGTCACCAAAAAAAGTATTACCATCAAATCTATTTTCTCCTATTAAATTAATAGGATGAATTATTTGTTTTCTTTGTAAATAACACAATTCTTTTATGTCATTAGAAAGATTAACAGCAAAATCTTTATATAATCCTAAATCCGTATATAAACTTGTCTGTTTATAAAAGTCTAATATTTCTTCTTTCATATTTTATCCCACCTTAAATATACCTATCTTTCTTACTTTAACAATTCTTTTTTCTTCTTCTCATATTCTTCTTTGGTTATTGCTCCATCGTCTAATAATTCTTTATATTTTTTTATTTCATCAGCATTAGTTATAATTTTTTCACTATTATCTTTTTTATTTTTTCGCGTACGATTTAAAATCAATTTATTTATTTCTCGATGTATTTCTTTAGAATTAGGCATAAACATAAATGCTATGGTACTAGATGAAGAAGATACCCTTATTAAATCGATAATCGAAAGTAAGCTTACAGAAGTAATACTATCTACAGGAATATCCACCCTAAATCCAAATACTGATTTACCATAAACTCTTTGATTAGTAACATAAATCTCACTTTTTCCCATAGTATTTTTTAAAATCCAACAAATAAGCGCGGCGATTATAATATAACTTATAACATATAATACAAAGTCTTTATATTTAAGAAAGGCAAAAAATATAGATATAAAAGTTATTAAATAAATTATATATTTAATGATATATATATCAGCTTTTCCTTTAATAATTATTTTTTCATCTTTCATATTTTCACCTACATATCCTAATATTTTATTTTCTCAAATAATTTATTATATATATCTTCATTGTTTTTTAAAAAATAAATTTTATAATTTTTATTATTAGTTTTAATACTAATCCCTTTTAAATGTTCTAATTGTACATTTACAATTTCTTTATATGATACATTAAATCTTTGCCAAATGGTTTTTCCATATACCATTTTATTAGTTACATTAATATTTGAACCAGCCATTTTAGTAAAAAATATTATGCTAAAAATAAAGATAAAAAAATGAAGAAGCACAGAATAAGTCCAAACCGTCGCAATTAAACCTGTTGGGTCTTCTTCGGGTATGCTATTAAATAGTTTAGTAACTATAACATTAGTTATAAGTATTATAATAAAACATAGTAAAATACAAATTAAACTATTTGTTTTCCCTTTTATTATTTCGGCCTCTTTCATAATTTTTCTCCTAATTTAAATGATAATCTTTTTTAAATTCTTCGACAAATTCACTATTATCACTATATTTAAAAGTTTCAACTTCACTAAATTTATATTTCTTTTTAACCGTTGTTGTGGCTATGAAGCTATCCGTATCTAATCTCGTGCTTAATCCTACCATTAAATAGGTATCATCTTGATCTTTAAGAAATTCCTTATCTATAAATGCTTCGATAATATATTTTTCTTTTTCATCACTACCAGCTTTTAGAGTTTTATATTCTTCATTAAGAGAAAAACCAGCAGCTTCAATCAAATCTTTATTTTCATCATTGTTTAAAATATAGGATGAAGTTGAGGATTGCGTAGTACAAGAACTACCCCCATCATCTGTAGCATAGCAAGATTGTATATTCGCAGGTTCTCCAACATAAAAATCTTGATTTTCATCACTTTTTATAGAATACACTATATACATTGAAACCTGATTATTATCTATTTCGTGATAATATATTTTTTCAACATCTACTAAGTTAGTATATTTGTTAGTATCTTTACTATCACATCCAACTACCCCAAATAACAAGGTTGTAAATAATAAAATACTTAATATTGTTTTCTTCATCTTAAATTCACCTCAATATTTCATTAAAATTATACTATATCTTGATATTTTTGAATAGTAAAATAATTATGTTCATGATAGTTTAACTATTTAAAGCATGTTTTTATTTAAAAAAGTGATTTTAAGTGATATACTTAATTACATGAAAAAAGTTTACATGGGGGCTTGTATGGATAAATTTAAAATATTAACTTATGAAGAAGAAAAAAGTTTATCACTTGAAGAAAAAAGAAACTACTATATTGCTTTAAAAGAATATTTAAGGAATAAACCAGATAATGGATTAGCTTATCAAATTAGAGAAATGCTAAATAAAACATTAGTTAGACAAATAATTGAAATAGGCAAAGGTTATAATCCAAGCAAAAGTATTTGGGAAAACATTAAAGATTTCCATAATTATGAATTAATAATAACTGGAACAGAAAATATTCCTCATGGACCTGTCATTTATGTGCCAACGCATCAAGCGTTTCATGATCATTTTAATGTTGTACTAGGAATACCTAATCATGCCACAATATTAAACACTGATGATGTAACATTCCTTTTTAAATTATTAATGTTTGTTAATAAAATACAATATGGTGATAGGAATAGTAAAAAGAGTCGCTTTGATTCTAAAATTAATTTAATGCAAGATTTAGCCAAAGGAAGAAGCATCGTTGTTTTTGCTGAGGCAACTTATAATTGTACTCCTTCTAGAATGCATTTACCCCTTCATCTAGGCGCCGTAGATATGGCAAGAAAAATGCAAACACCAATTATTCCATCTGTTTTAGAATACGATTACAATGAAACGATTCCTGGGGAGATTAGAGGCTGCCATCTACATTTTGGCACTCCCATTTATGTTACCTATGAAAATGATTTAAAAGAAAAACTAGCCGAATTATCCGAGGCTATGGCGACAATTAGATGGGGATTAATAGAAGAAAAAGGAATGTTTTCAAGGGATAACATAACAACAAAAGAATATATTAATTCGGTAATGGCTAGAATAGATGGCTGGTCTAAAATTAATGTAAATATTCATGATGAGAAAAAAGCAATTAAAGGATTTGGTAGTGAAAGATATGTATTTGAACATATAAACGAAGTTCCATGGGATTATTTTGGTGAACTTTTAGAAACGGAAGAAGTCCAAAAATTAAAAAGAATTAATCAAAGAGTATTTGATCAAAAATTTGCACTGTTTTACAAAATATAGTATACTTTTTGTTGAAGGAAGTTAAATTATGAGTAAATTAACTAATGATATGAGTTTAGAAGAAAAGGCGTATGCATTTTGCGAAGGCGATTTAGGTGCTGCGGCTGCGATATTTGCAATGGCTCATGGAGATGAAGATGTTTATTTTTGCGATTCATTAGATATAAGAGGCGAAAAAGCTTTCAAATTGCTAAAATGTTGTGATGATAATAGTGATAAATTTAATCGTACATTAGCCATGTTTAAGTGTGGTGTTTATTCAAAAGAAGAAATACAAGCTAATTTGAATTTGGATACACCAATACCTTTCATTGACGATATTATTGCTATTGATGGTGTACCACCTTATAGAGATTCGATAGGTCAATTTTTTGGGCCAGATGATGAAAAATGGAAAGAATTTTGTACAGAAAATAAGAAAGTGTTTTTACAAAAATTATCTGCTCAACTTGAACAACAAGTTCGCTTAAAAAAAGATAATTATTTCTTGAGCAATTAATTCTTGCTTAATTATGTTTTAGAAATTTTAAAAAATTAATATTCATTTTGACCCCGACAAGCAAACTGCTTGTCTTTTATTATGATTTTTTGTTCATACGCTTTTGAGGCTTTTTAATAATCTAAATGGGTGGCTCTAGCCGGTAATACTTATTTTTAATTTGTATTAATACTATTAATTCCTCGCTTTTTGGGGCTACCTTTTTTTCTTTTTATATAATTTTTATTATTTTTTTACATTAAATTTTAATTTTTAAGAGGTAAAATTTGTAATTATTACTCATATTAAATTTTAATTTGGCATTATTAAATTAAGTATTATTTTTCATAAATTAAATATGATTTTGCTAATAAATCTTCAATTTTATTAGGATTATTAAAATTTTTTAAAGCTTCATCAGTATAATAAACTTTTGTTATTTCTTCACTATTTTTTATACTATTTAAACAATTAGCACCACTTATTTTGTCATTACCACTATGTTGTCTTATGGTTTTTAAAGAACTTTTATAATTCATTATAAGGATCTTCTCATTATTATAATTAATTACTTTATATACAACATTACCAGAAATTGATGAATAAAACACAAAATTATTATCTTCTTTTGTTATATACATATTATACTTATCATATTTTTGATTAACCATTTCATAATTATAAAAAAAGTAACCAAAAATACCTACTAAAAATATAATACAAATTATTAAGTAACCAATTAATATTTTTTTTAGTATATTAAATCTTTTCTTGTTATCTTTATCTAACTTATTAACAATACCTATCATATTTTCTTCTAATTTTTCTTGATATTCTTTCTCTTTAACTTTTTCACCGCTTAATAGTTCCGTTACTGAAACATTTAGTTCCTTACAAAGTGGTATTATTAAAGATAAATCGGGTAACCCTCGGCCATTTTCCCATTTACTAATAGCCCTATCAGTAACTCCTAAATTATCGGCTAATTTTTGCTGAGTAATTTTTTTATCATTACGACATTTGGCTATAAATTTTCCAATTTTTTCTTGATCCATAATACTTTATTCCTTTCATAACCAATTATAAGATATTTTTTTTCGTTTACACCAAACGAATCGTAGAGTTGACAAATTACTATTTATCTTACAATATAAATTGTAATTTTTTAATCACAAGATCCATTATTGTTTATAAAATATTCTTCAACATTACTAACTGAATCATCAAGATTATTAAAATCAATCATATCCTTTAATTCTTTTTTCATTTGACTAGAACAATTATCACAGTTGAAATAATTATCAATGCCAAGTTCTATTTGATATTGTTTGTTATTTAAAGTACATATCATTGTTGCACTACTTAAAACATTATCTACTTCTACCTTATTTTTGGTTCTAAAACTACTAAAAGCAATCATAGCAATTACAATAAATATAATGTAAATGATAAATATTACTCCAAATACTTTTAATAATTTGATAATTATACCTGCTAATCTTTCGGTATTACTAACCTTATTCATTAAAACCTCTTTTCGTTCGTTATCTAATAACTCATCAATACTAACATTTAAAGTTTTAGATAATAATTTTAGTTGATCTGGATTGGGTGCTGTTTCGTTTAACTCCCAATTAGAAATAGTTTGTCTTGTAACATTTACTTGTTCACCTAATTGTTCTTGTGAAAGACCTTGTTTTTTTCTTAATTCTAGTATTTTTTCACCTAACATGCCTTTTCTCCTTTCACATGCAATTATAAATATTACTATTTAACAAATCTACCAAAGACCTTTTGAACTTTGACAAAGAGTTTTAACATTTTAATAATTATTCATAAAAATTTGTATAATTCTATTCAACTGCTCCAGCTATACACTTATTAAACATATACATTTCTATGCTTGTTATTTTCTTTTCATTATTGTTAGTATATTCATATTTAACAATAGTTCTATATCCTATTCCTTTATATTCAATCAAGCCTGTTTCTTCATGCCAACTAATATTAAATATAGGATTTCTAAAATTATTTACTCTGTTCATATCTACTGATAATATAACACAGTATAAAGCTACTATAACTATTATAATAGATAACACTATTTTTAAAGTCTTTTTACAAAATTTAATTACCAAAAGCATTGCGAACAGTAGTATTATAAAAATTCCTATCATAATATTTTCCTCCATTAATTTATTTAATTATACTATATTATTTCAATATACACCATCTTTTGTCTTTATCATTAACAATATATTTAATGTAACCATTATCTTTTAATATTTTACAATATCTTCTTATAGCTCTTTCATTAACATTATACTTTATTGATAATTGCTTTGAGATATTTTAGAATTTATTTTTATGTTGCTGATAGATTAGGCGATACAGTAGATGTTATAGAGAGAACATACGCACATTTATTTTCTGAAAAACTACGCATTACAATAAATAGAATAAATAGTTTAAAAAAATAAGAGGTAAAATGTATTTAAAACATAAAAAAGCCCTATAAATAAGGGCATTTGTTTTTATTATGGTGGCTCCAGCGGGAATTGAACCAGCGACACAAGGATTTTCAGTCCTCTGCTCTACCAACTGAGCTATGAAGCCACAATGGCGGTTCGTACGGGAGTCGAACCCGTGATCTTCTGCGTGACAGGCAGACGTCATAGGCCACTAGACTAACGAACCATGGTTGCGGGAGAAGGATTTGAACCTACGACCTTCGGGTTATGAGCCCGACGAGCTACCAAGCTGCTCCATCCCGCGATAAAAATTGGCCTTTATAAAAAATGGCGGAGGAAAAGGGATTCGAACCCCTGCGCCGGTTACCCGGCCTCCCGGTTTTCAAGACCGGTCCCTTCAACCAGACTTGGGTATTCCTCCATTTCAAAGGACAAATTGATTATAACACACTAGAAAATACTATGTCAACAACAACAAGTTAAATTTTTTTACAAAAAAGTATTGAAATTATCTTCAAAACAAGTTATAATCAATATTGTCTTAAGTAATTAAGACGGTGCCTGCCCAAGTGGCGGAATAGGTAGACGCACAGGACTTAAAATCCTGCGAGAATTAACCCTCGTGCCGGTTCAAGTCCGGCCTTGGGCACCATCTTAAAAATCGACTTCCTATATAGGAAGTTTTTATTTTTTATAAATTGCTAATTTTTCCTCGATCCATTTATTTAAGTTTTCTTTTAAAGGAAGAAATCCTTTTCGTGTTTCAATAATCCCCTCCGTTGGAGGTGTAGATTTATAATTAATATCTTTTATTGATAATTTTAAATGTAAGTTTTCTTCATCAACATCTAAAACTTGACAATAAATAGTTTCACCAATGGAAACATAATCATGAATATTTTTCACAAAGGTACTAGATACTTCTGATATATGAATAAGGCCATCATACCATGGGTCAATATTTACAAATATCCCATACTTCTCAATACCCGTTACTTGCCCCTTTATTATATCTCCAACTTTATAATTTTCTCCATCTTTATCCATAAATAAACTCCTAGTAATATTATAACAAAAACACTGGATTTTTTTCAACATTTATGCTAAAGTAAAATGGCTTTTCAAAAAAGGAATTGGTAGATAATGAACGATGACATCCAAAAAGTAATTAATAATGTTAACCCATCTTGGGATAAAGATTTAATAATAAGGTTCTTATATATAAACATTGCTCCTTTTATTGCCCGAGATTTAAATTACTTTTGTGCTTCCGAGGAGGAAAAAGAGAAACAATATAAGCAAGGTTTTATCAATCGTTTCCCTTATGTAGTTTGTAAAACTTTCGCGGATTTTTATGTGCAAGTATTTAATGATTTAGGAATTGAAGCTTATTGCATTTCCGCGAATAGTGCCAAAATTCCCCTTTATGCTTTAATTGTTCGTGGTGATAAAGGGTGGTATTTTCTTGACCCCTTAAGTGATTTACTAAATAATCAATATAATTTAAGAACTATCAACTTTGGGATAATCCCTCATTACAAAACAACAAATAGTATGTATCCCAATTTAGTAAGTTTACCGCGAGAATACTTAGAGGCCTTAGATAAAACACTTAATCCTAACCTTTCTTCTTACCTACGGACAGTTTTGAATGAGCCCAGTGTTTATAAGGATTTGTAAGTAATGAACCGCGTCCAAATGTTTATAAAAAATAGATTTTTATTTTACGAAAAGTAGAGTAAAAAATGAAAGCTAAGAAAAAAAGCAAAAATTTGGCATTTGAAAAAAATTTTTGCTTTTTTAAATATAAATTTTATGAAAATTTAAATGTCATAAAGCTTAAAAGTAAGGGGTAAGCGAATATAATTAAAGGAATTAAAGGCAATTTTGAATAAAGTAAGTCCAGTGTTAAATAAAGACATAACCCTTTTTTTGATTCGCTTACCATTAATAATATAAATTTTATGAGTAGTTAATTTAATATTCTTATAGCAATTAGAATTTTTAGAAAAATCAGTACCAAGAATAGTAAGATAAGTTACGCAAACGCATAAAACAGAATACATATTAGTAAAAGAATGAATGCTCATATTAGAAATTTTACCGAGATTAAAACCATTAGATTTTTGATTTTTAAAAACAAATTCAATAGAGCCAAATCTATAACTATAATTTAAAATAGTATGATCTAAGTCTTTATTAGTAGCAATAATCCAAGGAGAAGAAGTATCTAAAGAATTGGAATAAACAATATTAGTTTTAAATTTATTATCAGTAATAAAAACATCTTTATGAACAACAGCATGATATTTGCGATGTTTTAATTTTTTAGCATTTAAACAAACACCATCTTTATAAACTTTTAAATTGCCTTTTAATCTAATGCAATAAGTATGACCTAAGGAGTCAATATGTTGAAGAATATCAGTAGAATTAAACCAACGGTCAGCTAAAAAAATAAGATCAAAACCACGATTTTTAAATAATTCATCAATGGCATTAATGCCTTTTAAAATAGTATCAATTTTAAAAGCATCGTTATCTTTACTGCCTTTAAAACAATCAAAATAAATAGGAATACCCTGGGTACCAATGCGCATAGAAAACATAAAGATAGTGTAATTATCATGAGAGAACATATGGTCAAAAGTGATATGGATTTTGTTATTGGAATGTTTGGATTTAAAATTATCAAGAATAGAAATAATAAAACTATTAAAAAAAGATTTACCATTAAAAAGTTTATTAGACCAAAACCTATTAATTCTTTTAACAACAGAATCAAATTGAGCCCATTTTAATTCATCATTTAAAGATTTGGCAATATCAGAAGAAGCACAAGACTCAGAATTAATCATACCCAACATAAGAGATGGAAGGAAATTAAGTTGAGTTTTTCTAAGATTAGGAATAGAAGATTTTAAAAAAGTAGAAAAACCACTTGTAATATCAGATTGAACATTATATAATTTAATCATTAAACAACCTCCAATTATTTTTGCTAGTGTTTATATAATATTGATAATTTAATAATAGCAAAAAAAGGTTGTTTAATCAAATTTAAAATGAAAATAGATATAGCTAGTACGTTATGTCTATTTTATTTATTTTGAAAAACTGTCCGTAGGTAAGCCTTTCTTATATGAATGATGCTATAGAATTTCTTAGTAAGATGATTTGTGAACGAAATAAAGCTTGTAATTTTTTTGCAATACCTAAGGGGAACCGTGTTCTTCTTACTCAAAATAAAATCCAACTCATGAATGATTATCTCATAAATCTTGGCTCTGTTAATGGTCCATTTGAAAGAACAAGATTATATGGCTATTTATTTTTTCATTTATTAAGTCGTAATGAAGAAAGACAAATGCGAATATATTTAGATGATATTGATGGACAAAGAGCTAATGTTTATATAAAATTATATGTGAGTCCAGCAAATTATTTATTATATAAAGAAGAAAAACAAGATAATAAATTCCAATTAAAATTAATTAGATAATGACTACTTGCTTAAATCTTTATTATTTAATATAATACATGAAGAAAGGAATATATGAAAACAGAAGATAAAATTAAAGAAATGATTGAAAATATTCGTCCTTATTTAAATATGGATGGTGGCGATATTACATATGTTAAATATGAAGATGGTTATGTTTATATAAAATTAACAGGTAATTGTACTAATTGTTTATTACAAGATAACACCATTAATGATGGACTACTAAGTATGTTTCAAGAAGAATTACCTGAGATTAAAGGAATTATTAATGTTCCCTTATAAAAAGAATCTTACGCAAATAAATCGTCAGATTCTTTTTTTATTAACCAATCTATTCTTTCTAAACTAGTATATTTACTTATTTCCAAATAAGCATTTTTTAAAAACAATTCATATTCATCAACTTTATTAATTACCGGTAATAATTTTTCTTCATTACCATCATTATTCATAATATCTTCATAAATATCAAAATAATATGAAGGGTACAAAAGTCTAGCATACAACATATGATAACTATATGGTGTTAATCTCTTCATTTTTAAATATGTACTTAAATCTAAAAGAGCATCTTCTCCATTAAAGAATTCTACTTTTAAATAGCCCGCGATGTCTCTTACTTCTAAATCAAAGATAAAACTTAAAGGATTTAAATAATTTAAATTAATGTTTGGATAAAATATGCGCCGATGAGATAAAGTTATATTATCATTTTCCGTTTGTTTCAATACATTATTTATCTTATTAACATAACTTATGGCATTTTCGGCAAGACCTATATAGTAACTAAAAGAATCTAAAACAATTGGTTTATTTTTTCCCATCTCTTTAATTTGATACTCAAAATAATCAATTTTTTTACTCCACAATAATCCCCAATTATTACGATACAATTTACTATTATAACTATTCAATTTTAATTTACTTATATATTCACATAAAGATATAAAGTTAATATTTTCATCTTTATTTGCATTTAACTTCAAAAGTAAATAATAATTCTCTCCCACTTTGGTAAGAGGCTTGTTTTCTCGATTAAAGATAATATCATGAACTCGGATACCTTTTAATTTCATTTCATAAATGATATCCATAATATCTCTTAACTCTTCTTCAGTCCGATTAAAAAAGACAAAGTAATACTCTTCGCCATTATAAATAAATGATGTATAAGTATTATTAAGAGAAACATCCATTAAATCTAAATTGTAGTAATAATTAATTATTTCTTTCATAGCTATCCTAATTAATTGTATGAAAAAAGTAATGAATTAAACCATTACTTTATCTTTTTTCTAATTCTTTTTCAAATTTTTGAACTAAGGCATCAAACATATTTTCACAGGCTTGCATGAATGCTTCTTTTTGGTCTTTAAATAACTCATCATTTAAACCAACATTAGTTATTGGTGGTTCCACTGCTATGTTACTTACATTATTTTGTGGTTCGACATTAGGAACAGGACCACTTACAATATCATTAATTTGATTTTCTAAATTGGTTGTATCCGCTAGAGGAGTTTCCAAATCAACACTTGGATTAACATTTACATTTGGAGCAACAGGAGTTTCATTACTAATTGGTGTTGGTTCTGCTTGAGTAGGAGTACTCATATTATTAATTCCCAAATCGATAGCTGGAGCACTTAAGTTAGGTTCAAATACATTATTTACCTCCGGAGCTGGGGCTTGAACTGGAACATCGGGAGCAACAGGAGTTTGAACAGGATTTTCTGGTGTTACGTTGACATTAGTGTTCATAGAATTTATTTCTCCTATTCCCGGATTATTCATAACATTACTTGCAGGCATTCCGTTTTCAACTGGAATATTGGCATTAGTAACCGGTTCAGGATTAATATCAAATATAGAAGCTGTTGCATTGTCGGTGCCATCTTCTACCTTGTAGTTATTTTTTAAAGCATCAAAAGAAACTACTGGTAAAGTAAGTTGGTTATAATACATATCATCAGCATTTATAACATCATCTACTTTAATATATTCTATTTGTCCTCCGGCGATAATGCTCTTCAAATTTTCTTTAACATTATTCCATTCTGTTTGGTCATTTATTTTAATTAAATTACTATTTTCTAATTTACATACCAAAATAATAGGTAACCCCATGGAGCCATTAGCTTCATTATCCAAAACAACATAACTACCATTCGTACCTTTAAATGCCGTGATAAGTGGCTTTTCTTGCGTAATTCCTGACGCTAAATTTATTCTAATTTTTTTCATACTTGTCAATCCCTTCAACTACTCTATTCTTTCTAATTATAACAAACATATCTTTCTTTTTCAATTGTCTTCTTTAGTCTTATGCAAAATAAAATGTTTACAACCATAAGCACAACAATTTTGCAGATAATCATCCACATTTTTGATATCATTATGGTCTTTTTTTAATTTATTACTACTATCATAAAAGCCTTTTAAACGAACTTTACCATAAGCAAAGTCTCCTACAATATAATCAAAGGCATCATAATAATCCGTAACTATTTCATTTAAATCTACAGTATTTAAACAATCACCATAATCTTTAATAACTTCATAATTAACATTGTTAATTTTAATCATCTAAAACCCTCCTACAAAATAAGACTACCAAAGATAACAACAACCATTATTCCTGTTACGATAATACTCATAACAAGTAAAATATCTACATAACCATTTCCCGTCGTCATCGCTGGTTTAGGACTCGTTAATTCCTTTATCTTTTCTTTTAATAAGTAATCTTTATTCACCGCAGTACTCGATATATCTAGAGAAGTATAAATTTGGTTATTAAGTTTGGTAACCTCTTCTTTACTCATTTTACTTATATCGGCAATACTAATATTAAAATATTTATATACATCAAAGCTAAATAAATCTTTTTTCTCTTCTTCTTTAACTTTCGGCACCACTTTATAAGATTCTTTAAAATACTCCGCAACTTCGTACTCATTTTCCGCATTTAAATAATTGTCCGAAAGTCTTAAAACATTACTCGTTCCTGGAGTATATAATAAATCAAAAAAGTCTTTACTATCCGAACTCGTTAAACCATAATTAATTCTTTTTAAAGTAAAGAAATCAATTAGTAACTTTTGAACATCAATAAAATATGGATTATACTCTCTTCTCACGGAATGAGCATTTCTTTTATCAATTTGGTAATAACCATCAAGAGTTCTTTTAAAGTTATCGATGGCCTCTTTCGTAGCTCCATATTTCATTAAATTATCATCAAAAGCTTTTTCATTTTTCGTTTGATAAGGGTTAATAATATCTAGTTCACCATATATATTAATAAGCATGCGAATAACAACCACTAAAAAAGAATTATAAAGAATGCTTTCTTCTTTATCCCTACTTATTAAATAATCATTAATAGCTTTATTTAATGCTTCATTAATAAAATATGGTCTCACTATTCTCACCCTATTATAAATTATATCATATTGCTAATTCTTTGGGAATATCTAAAATCGCACTTGCACTTAAAATTTCATCACCATAGAAATCAGGAACACTACCATTAACAACTAAAGAGGCTACTAGAATATCATAATTAAACTTATTCTTATCTTTAATCACAGGACTAATTATTAGTTTTTGTAGTTCAACTGTTATATAAACCTCTAATAAAGCATTATTAAAACCATAATTAGTAACTTTAGTTTTTATATTAGTAAGCAATGTTTCATTAAAGCGAATAGCAATAGGAATAACGGGACCAATATTATTTAAAAAGACATTTTTACTGCCTAAAAATAAAGGAATATTCAATACTAAATTACTCTTATGAGTATCAATGTATTTATCATAGATTTTAACATCTATTTTTCCGTTTTCTAAATCACTGATTCCCTCTTTTAAAATATTTGATACCTCGGTTAAAAGAGCATAAGTCTTTTCTAAGTTATAATTAACCGCTAAAATTTCCCCTTCATTATTTTTGGTTATATCTAATATATTACTAACATTTTCTTTATTAATAATATTATCTGTTATTAAATCAGTAAAAAATTGATAAATAATTTTATCGAGAGCTTGGTTAATAAAAACAGGTATTTTTTTATTAGTATATTTTGAATAAGTATGAAATAAGATTAAAGAATTTAAAGCAAGGCAAAAAAAGACAATAAATAATATTGTTCTTTTTTTCGTGTGTTTTTTTAAATTCATTCTTTTCATAATAAATGTTATGATGAATAAATAGTTTTAATTAATAATATTATCCCAACAATAAAAATTATAACGATAAGGGCAATTACAACTTTTAAGAAAGTATTATTGCTTTCCATATCTTTACTAAAATCATCATCTTCTTCTAAATCTTTATTACTAATTGAATTAGATGAAGTATAGAAAGAATCTGTTAATTCTGTTTTAGCGGTATCTTCTTCATGATAACTATTTTCTAATACCGTTGTTTTTTCTTTTAAGCCCTCTAAGACTTCAGTATCATCATCACCCTTTAAATCACTTAAGATATCTAAGCTTGGATTACTCTTAGCCTCTTTTTCATTTAAAGCAATGGTGTTAATAAGACTTTTTAAATTCTCACTTTCAAAATCTTCATCCTCTTTACCTTTTTTAGGTTCTTCAGGTTCTACTTTTAAATTCTTTAAAATATCAAAATTAGTATCATGTAATTTTTTTAATCTTTCTTCTTGATAATTCTCCGGTTTTTGTTCTTTAGCTTTAGCCAAAATAACATTTATATCATATTCTTTAGTATCTTCTAATTCATCTTTTTCTTCTTCTTTTTCTTCCATACGAATGCTTTGTCTTTTTGGGACTTCATTATATTTAGTATCTAAAATCTTTTTAATTTTTTCTACATCAATCGAGGCCGTATTATTACCAATTATGGTTGTATTACTCTTGACTTCAAAATTATTCAATTCACTCTTATTAATTTCTTTATATAAATCTTCATGTTTTAATACCCTTGTGTTTTCTAAATCTTCACCATCATGGTATTTATTCATTCGTGAATCCATAATAACACCTCTAACATAATGATAACATAAACATGTTATTTTTTAAATCCATAATATACAAACCTTGACAAGATTTTGCAATTTCCGATATAATGAAGTTGGAGGAAAAATTTTTATGAAAAAACTAAATGTTAATAAAGAAGCTTGTATTGGGTGTGGAGCTTGTGTAGCCATCGACCCTGAACACTTTGACTTTGTAAACGATAATTATTCTGAAGTAATAAGTGAAGAAAACATTTTATCAGAAAAAGCCCAAGATGCTATATCTAGTTGTCCTACAGGTGCCATTAGTTATGTGGAAAGTGAAGAAGAAGATAGCCCTTGCGATTGCGATAATTGTGAAAATTGCTGCAAGCACAATGAAGAAGAATAATTAACTAGCTTTATTTAAGCTAGTTTTTCTTACTCTTGCTCTTTCCATATCATCAGGAACAAATTCTAACATACCTTCGATTGTATTAACGAGGGACTCAATATTACATTTTAAAATATTTAATTCATTTCTTTTTAGGGGATATCTTAATTTAGCTTCTTGCATTAAAGGATAAATATAATCAATGGTTTCTTTCGTATATTCGATAATTTTAGCAAGAGTGAAAACAGAAGCCATGGTTTGTAAATTGTTGTAACGATCAAGTAATTTAACAAAGGTAGCATTTTCGTCATCTTTAATATGGTCATAATAAATTTGTAAAGCATCAGGTTTAAGTAAATTTCCTCTTCTAAAGGTTAATAGCTGAACACTTTGTTTTACTTTATCGCTTACTCCTAAATCACTTAAAGTGGAAGCAGTATCTTCCATCACATCATGGAGCAAGCAAGTAGCAATTATTTCATCAGTGGAAAGCCCTATATCAATTCCATATGTGGCAAGTCCTAAAGGATGAATGATATACGCTTCACCACTTTTTCTTTTTAAGCCATCATGCATAGCCCTAGCATAAGGTAAAGCTAAAAGCGCATTAAAGTAATTTCTGGCTTCACAATAGCCTCTTAAAAATGTATACATTTTTTCTTCTTTACTATTCATATAACCATCACCTACTTGTAATATATCATAATTTTAACTATAATGAAAATATATAATATTTATAAATATCATAACGGGAGGTTATAGATGAATTTGGATTTATGGAAAATATTTTATGAAGTAGCTAATGTAGGAAGTATCTCTAAGGCTAGTGAAAAGTTACACATATCGCAACCCGCTCTTACGAAACAAATAAAAAACTTAGAAGAAAGTTTAAACTGCCAATTATTTATTCGTTCAAAAAAAGGCGTTACTTTAACAACGGAGGCTGAGGCAATTTATCAAGATATTAAAAACGGTCTTAATTCTTTTCTCTTAGCTCAAAAGAAAATAGAAGACAACAACCATATTTTAAGCGGCGTTGTAAGAATTGGAGTATCCACAACTTTATGTAAAAAATATTTAATGCCCTTTATTAATTCTTTTCATAAAGATTATCCGGGGATAATTTTTGAAATAAATACTGACCCCACGAATATGTTGAAAGAAAGCTTAAGAAAAGGTCAACTAGATTTTATCATTGCTAAATTTCCTTTAAAAATAACGGATGATTATGACTATGAAAAAATAGGAACAATGCAAGATATTTTTGTAGCTTCTTCGGCCTTTAAAGAATTAATCAACACTAAACTTAATATTAAAGATATCGTTAATTATCCCGTTCTCTTACAAAGACAACCATCATCTTCTAGAGATTACATTGATAACTATTGTTATAACAATCATATTAAACTTAATAGTATTATGGAAATAGCTAGTTCCAATTTATTAATTGAATTTGCTAAAATAGGTTATGGTATTGGTGTTGTTACCAAAGAATATGTTTTAGAAGAAATAAAAAGAAAAGAAATTTTTGAACTAGATATAACTCCTCAAATACCAAGTAGAATATTTGGTATTATTACTTGGAAAGATAATTATTTATCTCATGCTAGTCAAAAATTTCATAACTATTTAATTAAGTAATTTTTTAATTCTTTTATTTCTTTATTGGTAATATTACGATATTCCCCACTTTTTAAATTATCTAAGGTTAAAGGGCCATATTTAATTCGAGTTAATTTTTTTACGTCATAGCCTAAGGCTCCAAATAATTTTTTAATAATATGATTTCTTCCCTCGTGAATCGTTACCTCGACTAAAGAGGTATTTTTTTGTTTATCAAGGGCTTTTACTTTAAAATTATCAATGGTTAATTTACGACCATCGATTAACAAACCTTTTCTTAATTTTTTAAAATCTTCTTCATTTAAAATACCATCTATTTTTGCTACATATGTTTTTAAAATTTTATTTTTCGGATGCATCAAAAGATTAGCAAACTCCCCATCATTAGTTAAAATAATTAACCCTGTTGTATCATAATCAAGACGACCCACCGGATAAATCCGGGATTTAGTATCAATTAAGGAAGTAACCGTTTTTCTTCCGGCTTCATCAGAAACACTACAAATAACTTCCCTAGGTTTATTTAAAAGATAATATTCTTTAATATTACTTTTTTGTAAAATAACACCATCAATGGCGATAATATCATTACCGTTTACTTTATATCCTAAAGTATTAACAATATTTCCATTGACAGTTACATGATTATTAACAATTAAATCTTCCGCTTTTCTTCTTGAAGTATAACCAGCATCAGCAATATATTTTTGTAATCTTTCCATATGATCACTTCCAATAACTAAAGTATAACAAAAAGGTAACAAAAATTAAAGCAGATTGTAAAAATTATTTTTTTCTTCCAAGTTTTGGTGCTTTTTCAATATTCAAACCTTTAAATAATCTTAATTCATCACAATAATTCCTAAATGCTAATAAACTATTTTTTGTCAAATTAGGTCCATAATTACTTAAGATATAATTAAATTTATCAGTAAAAAAAGCAATTTTCTCTTTAACTTCTAAATCATCGATATAATTAATCCATTCTTTAAAGAAATTATCTCTCTGATTTTTTTCATCACGAAATTTTAAAAAATTACAAATACCAAAAATCTTTTGATAGATATTATATAATCTTCCATCAAAATCCAGGATAAATGGTAATATCGAATAAGTCTCATGATTAAAATGATATAAACCATCTGTATCAAGAGTTAATAATTCCCATTTAGCTAATTCTTCTAAATCTTCTTTTTTGTGGTTTGTTAATTCATTTATATTAATAGCTGTTCTCGTAAAAGAACTAGTTAAATAATCTAATTTACCACGGTGCCCACCAAATGAATTAAAAAATCTATCCGGGTCGCCACTAGAAAAGCGGAATTCTTTAAACATCGTTTCATAATGCTTTTTTATTATATCAAAAGCAAGTTCGTCGGATTTAATCTTAGGATAAATTTCTTTTGACGCAATAAATACTTTTTTATCTTTTATTTCATAAATACCCAAAATATATCTTATTATATCAATTAATTCAAAGTTAAAATTACCATAATGAACACGAAAAGCCATAGTATCAGTTATAAAACTATTCCAACCTTCAACTTTAAGCGTTAAAAGCATATAAGGAATGTTATTTTCATTAATGTTTGAGAATGAAAGTCCTAAAGATTTAACAAATTTATCAATATAATATACTTCTTCGTCACCAAAATAATTATAAAGGATTGGTGAAAGAATAAATTCTATGACAGGCTTTTCTTCTGTTTGACGTCTTTTTAGATACTCTTTTTTCCCTTCTTCTAAATCGATAAAAGCATCTTCTAAATTTAATAAACCATCTTCACACATTTTTAAAAATAATCTTTTACTTAACTAACAATTATTTTTAAATTTTTATTATCTTTAGAAAGCACTTGGCGAAACAGATTAATTGCACCGATTAAATTTTCTTCTCTTGATTTACTAAAGTCCCCTAAAGTTACTATACCATTTTCATTTTTCAAAACTTCTGCCATAAACAAAAACTCCCTTCACTGACCTTATTATATTACAAATCTAACTTATCTAGCAAGATGTTTTAAAAGAAAATATTAGTCAGGATAATAGCCATCATAATTCCAATAAAATCCGCGAATAACCCAGCCCATAAAGCATGTTTTATTTTCGTTATTTTAATGGAACCAAAGTAAAGTGCAATAACATAAACTGTTGTATCTGTACATCCTTGCAGAATAGATGCAAGTCTTCCTATATAAGAATCTGGCCCAAATACTTTAAAAATATCATTCATAATAGCTAGGGAAGCTGTACCTGATATAGGTCTTAATAATGCCATGGGAATTATTTCTAAAGGAATATTAATAGGACCAAATAATTTACTAAGATGCTTAATAGCAAAACCTAAAAAATTACTATCTAAAAAAATATTTATAGCAAAAATCATGGCAATAATCGCCGGGAAGATATTAAAGGTGGTAACTAATCCTTCTTTAGCTCCCTCTAAAAAAGTATCATAGACATTAACTCTTTTTTTTACGCCATAAAAAATAATGATAATAACAAAAATAGGTAAAATGATTTTGGAAATTATTTCCATTTTTTACCTCTCTTTCTAATTATATAATCAAGAGTTAAACCAGCGATAGAAGAACAAGCCGTAGCAATGATGGCAGGAACAATAATTTCCCCTGGAGAAGCTGATTTATAAGCAACTCTTAAAGCTAAAATGGTCGTAGGAATTAAGGTAACTCCCGCCGTATTTAAAATTAAAAAAGTTATCATCGCACTAGAAGCTGTATCTTTTTGGGGATTAATTTTTTGCAGTTCATTCATGGCTTTTAATCCCGCGGGAGTAGCCGCACTTCCAAGTCCCATCATATTGGCAGCAATATTGGAAGATATATAACCTAAAGCTTTATTTTCTTTAGGAACATCAGGAAATAATTTATGTAATAAAGGCATTAACATCTTAGCAAACTTATCAAGTAACCCACTTACTTCGGCAATTTTTAAAATACCCGTCCATAATACAATAATAGGCAGCAAATTTAAAATTAAATCTAAGGCTTCACTAGCATTAGTTAAAATACTTTCATTTATAACACTAATATTACCAGAAAGCAAAGAATAAACAATACCAACAATAATTAAAAGAGCCCATATATAGTTTACCATTTAGTAAACCACCTTTTTATTCTTTGCCACCAACTTAACTTTTCTTTCTTAGTACTCTTTTTCACATATATCGGTTCTTTATGATAAACTTTATCATTTATTTTAATATTAGCATAACCAACTAAATTATCATTAATATAATTTTTATCTTTATTTAAAGTGTACTCAATACTAACACTTTTAAGTTCTTTCTTAGTTAATGTCAAATAATAATTATTATTTATATATAAAGTATCTTCTTGATAATATTTTTCATCTTCTATTTTAAAATCATCTTTATTTAAGATTAAAAAGCTTTCATATTTACTAAAAATATCTTGATATATATCTTTATGGTCACTCCAATCATTTGGGTCATTTAAAGTAACTACGACAATATTCATATTATTTTTACTTCCCGTAGTTACTAAAGTTCTTCTAGCTTTTTGGGTAAATCCTGTCTTACCTCCCGTGATATATTCTTCACTTAACAATTTATTTTTATTATGCCAGACATAAGTCTTATAATTAGTTTTAACAGTTCTTTCTTTCGTTTTAAATATTTCTCTAAAAGTACTATTTTCCATGGCATACTTAGTTAAAAGAGCCATATCATAAGCAGTAGAAATATTCCCTACTCCATCTTTTTCTTCTAAACCATGTGGATTATAAAATTTCGTATGTTTCATTCCTATATTACTAGCATAACCATTCATTAAATAAACAAATTCTTCTTTAGAACCGGCGACAGCTTCCGAAATAGCTAAAGCTGCATCATTACCACTTCTAAGAAGAAGACCATAAATTAAATCTCTTAAGGTTATCTCTTCTCCTACTTCAATATAGATTCCACTGCCAAAAGATTCATAAATAATATCACTAACTTTAATAGTTTTATCCAGTTCTCCTCTTTCAATGGCAATAATCGCAGTCATAATTTTTGTCGTACTTGCAATTAATCTTTCTTCATCAATATTATAGCCATATAAAACTCTGCCAGTATCTAAATCCATGGCTACTACCGATGATGCACTAATAGCAAATATTTTAATAGGTAATAGCATGATTATTAGTAATATAATTTTTTTCATATTCCACCTAGAAAATTATATGTTCTATCCATTAAAAAATTGTTAACAACTTATTAGTTATCAACAATTTTTACTTAACATTGGACCACCTTGATTTAAATAGCCTAAGCTGGCAATGCCACAAATGGGTCATCGTAAGTACCCGAACCCGAGAAATTTACTAAAGTGGCATCAAGGAAGAAGACAGGACGGACACCCGTAGAACCAGTCGAAGCTCGAATGTAGGCCCCCTGGTCAGGGGAATCCCAAAACA
>CANQRA010000010.1 GCA_947626125.1 uncultured Bacilli bacterium | reverse complement strand
TCAGGGCTTTTTAATTTTTTACATAAAAAAGAAGCTGCTTGAAATTATTCACTTAATTTCGCGACAGCCCCTTTTTTTCTTACTATCATTTTTGTCCTTGACTAATGTATATATTCTGTATATAATATGTATGCACAGAGGAGGTAACCGAGATAACCATGGATATAATAATTAGCAATTCAAATGGCGTTCCTATTTATGAACAAATTAAAGAACAAATCAAAGTTAAAATAGTATCTAGTGAACTAAAAGAAAATGAATTATTGCCTTCAATAAGAACTTTAGCTAAAGATCTTCGTTGTAGTGTAATCACCACTAAAAATGCTTATGAAGATTTAGTTAAAGAAGGTTATGTTAAAAATGTTCCCTCCAAGGGATTTTATGTTACTAAAATAAATAAAGATGTTGCTTTAGAAGAACAGATGCATAAAATAGAAGAGTTAATGGATAAGGCTATTACCATAGCCAAATTAAATAACATAAAGAAGAAAACATTAAATGAGATGTTAAATATCTTATACGGGGAGGATGAATAATGGAAAATGTTCTAGAAGTTAAAAATTTATGTAAAAAATATGATAATTTTGCTCTTAAAAATGTAACATTTAGTTTACCTAAGGGCATGATTATGGGTTTTATTGGGGAAAATGGAGCCGGCAAGACAACAACAATTAAATCTATATTAAATATCATTCAATCTTATGAGGGAGAAATTAAAATATTTGGCTTAGATAATCGCAAAGATGATAAAACCATTAAAGAAGATATTGGGGTAGTATTAGATGATATGTTTTTCCCCGAAATTCTTACCCCTAATGATATAAATAATATAATGAAAGATATTTATAAAAATTGGGATACCCAAATGTTTAATGGTTACTTAAAAGAATTTTCTTTACTACCTAATAAGCAAATTAAAACCTTTTCGAAAGGAATGCGTAAAAAATTAGAGATTGCGGTAGCTTTATCCCATCATCCGAAGCCTTTAATATTAGATGAACCAACCTCAGGTCTTGATCCAGTTGCTCGGGCAGAAGTTATGCAAATATTTCAAAATTTATTAGAAAAAGAGGAATGTTCGATATTACTTTCTAGTCATATTACTACGGATTTAGAACATATTGCCGATTATATAACATTTATTAATAATGGTGAAATTGTTTTATCAAGGACCACTAATGAACTATTAGATGATTATGGAATTGTTAAATGTAGCGAAAAAGAATTTAAGGATATTCAAAAAAAAGATTATATTAAATATAGAAAAACAAAATATGAATATGAAGTTTTAATTCCTAATAAAAAAGATTTTAAAACTAAATATAATATCTCAGTAATTGATAAAATAACCTTAGATGAACTCATGTTATTAATGATTAAGGGGGAAGAATAATGTTAGGATTTATTAAAAAAGATTTAGCAATGATTAAAAGTAATTTTAAATTATTAGGAATATTGTTTATTATCTATACTTTAATGGGATTATATAATAAAATGGATATATCATTTATATTGCCATTTATAAGTGTCATGATAATGATTTCTTCCTTTAGTTATGATAATTATAATAAATGGGATGCTTATTCCATAACTTTCCCTAATGGACGAGTTAATAGTGTAAAGGCCAAATATATTGCCACCATTTTTCTCATTATCATTGTTTCTCTCATTACTCTCATTTTATCGTTTATTATTTCTTATGTTAATATGAAAACTATTGACTATGCCCAAATACTAATATCTTTATTAGGAACCATCTTTGGTACATTATTAGTTTTAACATTTATGTATCCGATTATTTATAAGTTTGGTGTCGAAAAAGCTAGAATTTGGATTTTCTTAATTATCTTTGGCTTAGTTATTGTCGGCGGCTTTCTTGTTCAATATTTAAATTTAGATTTTTTAGCTCATTTCATATCCTTGATAGAGAATTATTTAATAATCATTTTAATTATTGTAATGGTTCTTATGGTATATATATCTTATAAAATATCTGCCAAAATATTTAGTAAAAAAGAATTTTAAAAAGCCAATTTATAAAGTTAATGGTATAATATATATACAGGAGGAATATTCATGGAGAATAAATTTAATTTAACAAGAGAACAAAATGTATTTATTGCCAAAAGAAATATTGTAGATTATATTTGGAAGAGTGCTAATTTAGAAGGTATTGGCGTTACATATCCCGAAACGCAAGCGATTTATGATGGTGGTATTGTTAATGGATTAACTGTTGATAATATAATTGCTATCAACAATTTAAAATATGCTTGGCAATTTATACTCGAAAATGACGATATAAATTACGATTTTAATTTTTTAACTCATTTACACAAATTAACTTGTGATAAATTAGTTTTAGATAATAATTTAGGTAGGTTAAGAACTACTCCTGTAAATATTGGGGGAACGACATGGAAACCCCAATTTCCAATTGAAAGTCAAATTAAAGAAGAATTGGCAGCTTTACTTAATCAACCGGAAAAAACTAAAACGGAAATAGCGATAGAAGCTATGCTATGGATTATGAGAAGACAAATGTTTATTGATGGCAATAAAAGAGTGGGAATGTTATTTGCTAATAAAATAATGATTGATAATGGATGTGGTATTATAACTATTTCTCAAGAAAATCAACCAGCGTTCTATGAAAAATTAATTAAATTTTATGAAACTGGGGATGAAAGTGCTTTAAAGAACTGGATTTATCAAACAAGTATTGATGGGCTTGAATTAAATAATAAGAACTAAAATTTCTATGATATATATCTTATAAAATATCTGCTAAAATATTTAGTAAAAAGGAATTTTAAAAAAGATAACTTATAGTAACATATAGGTTATCTTTTTAAATTAACTTCAAAATTATCAATTGTTTTCTTTTTAGAATAGTAACATAATATAAAGGCTTCTTTTAAAATCATGCGTCTGCCATCAAGGCTTTTATACCAAGAATCAATGTCAGTTACATTATCTTTAGCTCCACTTCCATAAAGTGGGGTATCATTATCTAATAGCTTTCTAACCATGGCAAGACATCTTTTTAAATGAAAATCGGAAGTAATTAAAGCCAAAGATGTATCATCAATATTATATTGGCTTTTCAATATTTGCAAAAATAAATTAATATTTTCAAAGGTGCTTCTAGATTTACTTTCAATGATTATATCACTATCAGGTACATTGTGCTTTAATAAATATTCTCGCATTTTAAAAGCTTCTGGTGTTTTTCTATCTTTATTTAAATAGCCAATGCCTCCCGTTAATACTAGTTTTTCAATTAAATCTTCATTGTATAATCTTAAGGCTTCTTCAACGCGATAGGGAATCATGGAAACACCACCAAAAACAATTCCAAAATCGGTTTTATTTTCTACCTTTGGATATTGAGTATCAAAGACGATTTCCTCCAAACTTTCTTGGTTATTATATTTTGTTAATAATTCGACATATGGAATTTCACTTAACTTCATAATGCACCTCTTAATTTAATGGCTATTTTAAATTAATTATCCATTTGTCAATCCATTTTTAAAGCTGTCGTTGAACAAATATTAATTACCATAAAAAATAATAGTTTTTAACAAATTTTCAAAATATTATGAAAAAGTATTGACAAATTACAATGTTTTTAATAAAATGATAATAACAAGTGGTAAATATCACTTATAAAAATATTATATGTTATTAACAAAAAGATAATAACAAAGGAGGAAAGCAGTTATGTAGAATAGAGAAACATTAAATTTTTAATAATAAGAGAGAAGGAAGGAATTTATTATGTTTGATGCACAAAAAACTGCGAATGAAATAATTACATTTATTAGAGATTTTTATGAAAAGAATAATATAAAGGGAGTTGTTATTGGTATTAGTGGCGGTAAAGATTCTGCCGTAGTTGCGGGCCTTTTTACCAAAGCTCTAGGTAAAGAAAATGTTACAGGGATTTGGATGCCTTGTCATTCCCGAGAAGAAGATAAAATGAATGCTTTAGAGTTAGCTAATCATTTTGGCTTTGAATTAAAAGAATTTGATTTAACCAATATTTATGATAATTATGTAGAGCAAATTATAGCTTTAAATAATCCTGATATAAATGATTTAGTAGATTCTAATATTAATCTTAAACCTCGTCTTCGGACAGCAACATTATATTATCATGCGGCTTATTTAAGCAAAAAGAATAAAGGATTATATCTTGTGGCAGGTACTAGTAATAAATGTGAAATTTATGTTGGCTATTTTACTAAGGGTGGTGATAATATTGCCGACATTCAACTTCTTGCCGATTTAACTGTTGATGAAGTTATTCAAGTAGGAGAAGCTATCGGTGTTCCTTATCATATTGTTCATAAAACTCCTGATGATGGTTTAAGTGGCCTATCGGATGAAGATAAACTAGGTGTTAAATATCGGGACATTGCTGATGTCATCGAAAATGATGGCAAAAATACCGATGAAAAAGCAAAACAAAGAATTTATACTTTGCATGAAAGGAATGCTCATAAATTTAGCACACCAACATTTAGAAAAAAATAGATAAGGAGTAGACTATGAAGATAGGTATCTTTGGCGGATCTTTTAATCCACCTCATAAAATGCATAAGAAAATAGCCCTAGATTTGATTCATGATGGGTATGTTGACGAGGTTATTTATGTGCCCACGGGCAATAAGTATAATAAAAAAGATTTGCTTGATGTCGAAGAAAGATTAGCCATGTTAAAAATAATGACCCATGACAACGGCCAATTAAAAGTATCAGCTTATGAGGTTAAAAATGTTTTAACTTATACTTATCAAACGCTAGATTATTTTAAGAGTATCTATCCTAACGATGATATTTACTTTATTTGTGGCACGGATAATTTACGTGAAATAACGACTTGGAAAAACTATGCCTATATTTTAAATAATTATAAAATATTAGTTATTCAAAGAGACAATGATGATATTGAAGACCTCATAAAAAATATATATAATGATAATATAATCATAACGAAGATATCGACAAGGAAAGTATCTTCAACTAAAATTAGAGATGCCCTAAGAAGGAATGCTTCTTATAGTACCTTGAGTAAATATTTAGAAGCCGAGGTTATTGATTATATTAAGAAAAGAAATTTATACTTTGCAAAGGAGAAGATTAATGAAAGAGGTAATTGAATTATTAAATAGCCAAAATAAAACTATTAGTACAATGGAATCTTGTACAGGTGGTTTTCTTGCCAATGCCATTACTAACATTGAAGGAGCTAGTGAAGTTTTTAAATTTGGGGTGGTACCATATGCAAATGAATTTAAAGTTAAAATGGGTGTTAATCCTGACATTATTCGTGAGTTCTCCGTTTATAGTGTTGAAACAGCCCAAGAAATGAGTAAAAATATCGCAAAGTTTGCTAATTCTAATTTAGGTGTCGGCATTACAGGAGAGTTAAATAGAGAAGACCATTACAATATGACTAAAGAAAACAATCTTGTTTATGTAAGTATTTATGATAGAGACCAAGATAAATTTTTTAATAAGGTAATTAAGGTAACAAAGTCATCGCGAATAAAAAATAAAGAATTAGTAATAAAGGAAATAATTAAAGAATTAAAATCAATATTAGAAAAATAAAGAAGGCGGTAAAGTGGAAAATGAATGTTTATCCATGCATGATTTAAAATGCGGAATAGAAAAACATTATGATATTAAAATTAATAAAATAGAGAAGATTAATCATTCTTTTACCGATTGTTATATCCTTTATGGTAATGAGAAATACTTTGCTAAAGTTTTTAGTAAGATTCAAGATATCGCGAAAATTACGCAAGAAAAAGAATTATTAACTGTTTTAAAAAAAGAAGGGTTTAATGTTCCTAATATACTTAAAGCTAAAGATGAGAGAATATATTTTAAACTTTGTGGTCATTACATTTTCTTAGAAAGATTTATCGAGGGCTTGTCTTATGCTGAATCTCCCATGACGGAAGAAGAGTTACTTAAATCGGCTCGATTATTAGGTAAGTTGCATAAAACTTTAAATCATAAATATGATGATGTAAATAAAGAAGATTATTGGCAAAATTTAAATTTAGATAAAGATAATTTAAATGACCTTTTGAGTTCTTTTCATAATGTAGAAGATACTCATAATGAATTAATTATAAAAACACTAAACCATAAAATAAGAATGTTACCTAACCTTAAGAAAATGAATGAAGAATTTGTTGGTATAACCTATTTAATGACGCATGGTGATTACTCTAAAAGAAACTTAATAAAGGATGCTAAAGATAATATCTATATTATTGATTTTTCAGATGCTGGAGTATATCCAGCTTCTTGGGAATTAATTAGGTCATATTTTATTTCCACCGATTCTTGTAAAGATGGTATTCCATTTAACTATGCTTTATTTTCCAAATATGTCAAAGCTTATTTACAAGAGTTTTCTTTAAATGTTCAAGATTTTAAATTAATGCCATATCTACTTTTATATCAAATATTAACTAGTAATTATCGTTATCAAGAATATTTAGAAACAAAAGATGATAAATATCTAAAATTTATGGAATGGAAAGAAAACACGAGTATCTTTTTAGAAGAAAATGCCTCTAAACTTAGCGAATTGTTTTTAACTGATGTTGAAAAAGAAAGCTAAAAATGTTAAAATCAAATTGTTAAGAAGTCTAGGTGATTTAATGAAAGAGGATAAATCCGAAAAAGAATTTTTAAAAGATTATGATGCTAGTCTTTATGAGAAACTATCTATAACTGTGGATATTTTAATTTTTAGTGTTTCGGATGAAATACAAAATAATTATCGCAAATTAAATAAGAAGCATTTTAGTGTTTTACTTGTTAAAAGAGAGAATTATCCTTTTAAAGATAAATGGTGTTTACCTAGTGATTTTATTGGTGTTAACGAAGATATTGAAGATGCAGCCAAGAGAATCCTTACTAATGAAACTAACTTACATGATCTATATTTAGAACAATTATATACTTTTGGTGACCCTCATCGTGACCCAAGAATGCGAGTTGTATCCACATCTTATATGGCTCTTGTCGATAAAAATAGACTTAAGGAGAAAATAACCCCTAATGCTAGTTGGTTTAATATTATGACTTTAGAAGATAAAGAATCTATCTTCGTTACTCTAAATAATGGTACAGAAGAAATTAAATTTAAAATTGGGAAAACTTTGAAAGAAAAAACCACGGACCGTTACAAATTTACAATATTAGAAAATGATAAATTAGCTTTCGATAATCCTTTAGTAATTGTCAGTGGGATTGCGAGATTAAAAAATAAATTAGAATATACGGATGTAGTTTTTAATATGATGCCTGAATATTTTACGCTTGGTGAATTACAACAAGTATATGAAGTTATCTTAGGAAAGAAATTATTAGACCCCGCTTTTCGAAGAATGATTGCGAGTAAAGTAGAAAAAACAGATAAAATGCAAACAGGTGGGGGCCATCGTCCTTCCGTGTTATTTAAATATAAAAATAGGGATTAGCATAACTTGTTAGGTAGTGATGTATGATGAAAAAAAATAAAAATTTTTTTAAATTTGTTGTTTCTTTATATAATCCTGTTAAATTATTAACAATAATAATGATTTTAAGTATGATTTTATCACAGGCGTTTGATTTATTAAAACAATATATAATCAAAGATATTATTGACTTACCAAAGGCATTGACTTTTCAAATAAATGATTTATATAAAATTGGGGCTATTTTAATATTAGTCATTTTATTAGTTTTAATTTTCCGCTATATTTCTAATATTATTAGAACCATTACTATTGTAAAAAAACAAACCCCCTATATATCCGAAAAGTTATTTAATAATTTAAATAGAAAGAATTATGCTTTTTTTGCGGATAATTTTAGTGGCAAAATTGCTTCTACTATCAATCAAGTAAATACTGAAATAATTGATTTAAATGCCAGAATAACTGTTGGCTTTGTTTCTTTATTAACATCGATGATAAGTAGTTTAATTATTCTTTTTACTATAAACATTCCCATTTTTTTAGTTGCCCTAATATTATTTGGGGGAATTATCGTAACGAGATCTATCTATTTTACGAAAAAATATTTACCATTGTTAAAAAATAGTCAAAAATGTAATTTAGAATATAATGGTATTTTAAATGATGCTATACTTAATTTTACTTCTTTAAAAGTTTATAGTGCTGTAGAAAGCTTTTCTAAAACTTTAAAAGAGAAAAAGGAAGAAGAAAATCAATTTAGGAATGCGGCATCCAAAAAAGAGTTTACTTATGGCGCTGTTGCTAATGTAGTATATTTAGTTGTTTTTGCTCTTTTATTAATTTATGCGATTAACTTGTATGCAAACAATTTAATGTCTCTGGGTAATTTTGTCTTTTTCCTTAATGCAATGATTTCCTTAAAATCCTCTTCTACTGATTTTACTTGGTCATACATTAAAATTGGCGAAATATTAGTAAGGCTTAAAAATAGTTACGAATTGTTATATGATGAGGGTAATTATAATGATGAATTAAAGAATGAGTTAGTGGTAAATAAAGGCCAAATTAATTTTTCTAATGTAAGTTTTAAATATTCTAAGAATTATGTTTTTCAAGATTTTAACTTAGAAATAAAAGACCAAGAAAAAGTTGGTATTATTGGTGTAAGTGGAAGTGGTAAGACAACTTTAGTTAATTTGCTTTTTAAGTTTTATTCGCCCCAAAATGGGAAAATACTAATTGATGGTCAGGATATTAATGATTATAGTGCAGAATCTATATATAAAAATTTAACATATGTTCCTCAAGAAACGATATTATTGCATTCAACTATATATGAAAATATTAAAATTGCCAAACCCGATGCTAACTATGAAGAAATAATTAATGCAGCCAAAAAAGCTGAATTGCACGATTTTATTGAAAGCTTAGATAATAAATACGATACTATTGTCGGTGAAAGAGGAATTAAATTATCTGGAGGTCAAAGGCAAAGAATTGCGCTAGCGAGAATATTTTTAAAAAATTCTAAAATAGTAATCTTTGATGAAGCCACTAGTAGCCTAGATAATAACACCGAATTTAAAATTCAACAAAATATTCATAAATATTTTGGCAAACAAACGATAATATGCATTGCCCATCGCTTAACTACCTTAAAAGATATGGATTATATCGTCGTTATTGAAAATGGATCTATTATCGATGTAGGAACGCCAAAAGTAATTGTTCCAAAATATGAAAAAGTTGATTTTATGAATGCAAAAGATTAAGGTCGCTCTAAAGATTATTAGAATAATTTATCAACGGCTTTAATAACTTCACTAATAACATTGCTAGTTTTACTTTTATATATTAGTTCTTTGGCTAGTACGGGGTCATCAGTAATTATGTTATCAACATTCAAGTTAATCATTTTAGTAATGCTTTCTTCTGTATTAACTGTCCAAGCATAGATTTGTTTTCCTTCATTATGTAATTTAGAAACCATCGTCTTTGTTACACTCGAAGCTTCGACACTAAAATAATCGGCTGCTTTTAACTCGGAAATATTCCCATAAGCTAGGGCGGTAACATAAACAGTTTTAATGTTTTGAGAAAGAGCTTTAGTGTTTTCTAAAACTTCATAAGCTTGGGAAGTAATAACACAATCATTTTCAAAGTGATATTTATTGATGATTTCAACAACCTTTTTTTCAAAGTCTTTTTCTTTTCCCGTTGGTTTTAATTCAATATTTAGTTTCATATTATTTTCTTTCGCCCATTTAACAACATCTTCAAATAAAGGAACTTTTTCGCCCTTAAACTTTGCATCTTTAAAGCTACCGACATCAAGTTTAAGAATGTCTTCTAAATTAGCTTCCCATGTATTTAAATTAACTCCGGAAGTCCTTTTAAAATTAGAATCATGTGAAACAATAATGTATTTATCTTTTGTTTGCTGAATATCTAATTCTATCCAATCGGCACCTAATTCTTTAGCCCCAATAAAAGCCGACATTGTATTTTCTGGATATTTAACGGATGCTCCCCGATGAGCTGTGACTTCCATAGTTCTTAAATATTCAATATTTAAATTAAGTTTTCCTTTCATAACTAAATTAGTAAAGATAGATAAACCTACTAAAGCAACAATAATTAAAATCGTATAGACAGAACTTCTTTTTTTCTTTCTTTTTTCTTGCCAATCTAATTTGACGATTTCTTCTTTTCTTTCTTTTTTATGTTGGTAGAATAAAATACTTAATATTATATAACTTATTGCATTAGATAATATGGCATAAATAACAAATGATATGGCAATAACTACCCAAATGACGGTGATTAAAAGGGAATTTAGAATAGTAACATTATTAAATATTTTATTAATAATAACAATTATGATAATTTCCAAAATAATAAATATAAGATAAATAATACTTAATCCGAATTGAGTTAAACTTATTTTAACTAAATCTTTTAAATGACTTTTTGTACTTAAATTTTTACTTTTTTGCATCGCTTCTTTAAAAGAACAATCTTCTAAGAAATAATAATGGAGTGAGTATATCCATCTTAAAAATAACACTAATAAGAAAACAACTAAAATAACATATAAAATAAGTAAGGTTGTATTAGCAAAAATAAAATCCATAATAAATTCAGGAATAGCAATAGAAGAAATTAAATTAATACCAATTCCCATGTTAAGAAAGGGAATTAAAAAGATAACGAAAAAGGCCATTAAAATATTTTGTGGTTTAAATACTTTGATTGACCTTTGCCAAGAAAACTTTAAGGCATCTTTTAATAAAATATTTTTATGTTGTTTTGAGCCATCAATTAAAGAAATAATAACCCCAATGTCAAAGATGCTATAAATGGTTAAGAGAAGAAAAAGAATAATTAACATGGCAATGGTTAAAGGATTAAGCAAGAAATTTAAACAATTTTCTTTCGTTAAATAACTATAACCACTTAATTGCATAATTAAATTAAATAAACTTAAAAAAAGAGGAGTAAAGATAAATACGGTTAATAATTTAAAAATAAATTCAAATTTTATTAAATTTTTTAGATTATAACTTGTTAATTCTTTAAATTCTTTTAACATAGAGAGCACCTACATTTCTACAAGTTATTTTAGCAAAAAGCCTCATTTATTACAATAATATTTACAAAATAAATTATTTCGTTTCATTAAATCTTTTCTTTATTTTTATTTTTTTGTATAATTAACTTAAGGTGTTAATATGAATAGGAATAATAAAGGGAAAAAGAAAGTATTTTTAATTTTAGGTTTGATTATTTTGTTTGTTTTTATAGGGGCTTTGCTATGTTTCTATTTTTATCATGAATGGCAAAAAGAAAATGAACAATCTTCTCAACTAGTTATTGTAGATAAAAAGAACTTTAATGATTATGAATATAAAGAGACCTTTAAAGATTATATTTTTGTCGTTAAAAATAATTCTTTAGGGGCCATCGATAAAGAAGGAAATGTTGTCATTGATTTTATATATGAAAGTGGTAGTTATATAAATTTAGATAAGAATGCTTTAGTTATTAATAGTGATGATAAGTATTACTTATATGATGATAAGTTAAACTTAATATTTACTTCGGATGATTACATTCAAATTGTCCCTGATTTAGAAAGTGATGAAGTATATTATTATAATAATGATGTCTTATATAATTTAAACAAAGAAAAAGTATATAGTGATATTGAAGGCTACTTTGTTAAAGCTGGTAAGTATATTTTTGCTGACCAAAATATTATTGATATGGATTCTAAGAATAAAACCCCGATTAATTATTTTATAACAAATAATTCTCTTATTTATGCTTTAGCTAAAAATGAAAAAGATTTATATATTTATGATTTAAAGAAAGCTACTCTAAAAGAATATCAAATTAATGAATCTTTTACTAATGGCTTTAGTTTAAAAGATACTTTAGGGAATACATATTCTTATACAGAAGCTTATGGTTTAGTAGATAGTAAGAAGATACTAAAAGTTAATGATTATGAATTCCGTTTTCAAGATTGCTCTTATGGTTTTAAAGTTTATGATAAAAAGGGTAATTCTTTAAGCGATGTCTGCTTTGAAAGTTATAATATTGAAGATAATAAAGCTAATATTAAAGCTAATAATAAAGCTCTCGATTTACTTAAAGAAAATGATAATTACCTTTTGATAAATGGTAAAATAAGTAAAAGCTCTAATAATACCTTTGTGGTAGGAAGTTATTTAGTTAGTTATGAAGAATTAGAAAATCTAGAACAAAGTAAAATTACCTTAAAAGATTTAAATGGCAAAGTCATCGATAACAATCCTTGCTCTTTTAATATTCAATATTTAGGGGATGATATTTATTATTGCGATGACGGCGGTTCGAAGTTTTTAGTTAATGAAAAGTTAAATAAATTAACGGAAAGTTATGAAGATTTAAATTGTTTAAATAATTCTAATTATTGTATTTTTAATAAGAATTATCAATATGGTTTATTGTATAAAGATGAAGAAGTTATACCAAGCGTTTATGATAAAATGGTCATAAGTAACGATGGCACCAAAATCATCGGGGAAAGTTTATGGGATTTTGTTATCTACTACTTCGATAAAGCCCCAAAGAAATTAAGTAAAAAAGATTTAGAAGTTAATTTATATAAGCCTTACCAAAATATTAATACAGAAGATGTAATTAAGGAATATGATTTGCCTTGGATGAGCGATACCATTAAGAATAACGAAGAACTATTTAAGAAATATGCTT
Organism: uncultured Bacilli bacterium; assembly: GCA_947626125.1. Classification (GTDB taxonomy): domain Bacteria; phylum Bacillota_I; class Bacilli_A; order RF39; family UBA660; genus SIG200. Next base: position 18,942 of record CANQRA010000010.1, on the reverse strand, counting down.
ATATTGTAGAAGGTAATGATAAACTTGGAACTTATAAAAATAAAGTTATGGATTTATTTTATGAAATAGCCTTAAATAAAAATTACTTAGCTGAAAATAATTTATTAAAGTCATTAAAACAATTAAAAATTATTAGAAAAGATACTTTAGATGAAGAAGAATATTCGGGTTTATATTATGATGATGATAAAAGAATTGAAATAATTACCGATGAAGATAATGTTTTATATCATGAACTTACCCATTTTGCTGATTTCTCGTTTAATATTAATCCATCTCATAATGTTTATAAATGTGATAATAAATATTTATCAAATAATGCCTTTATTCATTTAAATGTTACGGAGAGTAATGATTGTGAACTTGTAAGCATGGAAGAACCTAATTTTATTACTGAAGGAGGAAGTGAGTATTTCTCTAGCTATTATTTAAATCATCATATTTTAAGAACGTATAAATTACAAACTAATGTCATTGGGGCTCTAGTCTATCTATATGGTTTTGATATTTTAAAAGAAGTCTTCTTTAGCGAAGAGGGTAGTTATAAATTATTTATGCTATTTAATGAGGCAGGAATTACTCCTGATGAGTATAGTAAATTGCTAACCATTACTAATCGTTTCCATACAGTTACTAATGAAGATAAGTTTGTAGTTGCCGATATCTTAATTAAAATGTATGAAGATAAAAAAGATAGCCTTTGGTATGAAGATAAAGAATTTAGCGAAATAATCAGTTTAATTATTAATTTTTCTTCGATTAACCAAGACTATACTTCTAGATATAATGAATACCTACATTTAAATTATGATTTGCCTTCTAAATATCGTTCTCTTTTAAATGATGAAGTTGATGATTTAATTAATGTAATCCCAGGTTATATGAAAACTGATGATGGAAGTTATTTAATATTTAATTTAATTGATAAAGACGCTAATTACTATTATAAAGTATTAAAATATGACTTTATTAATAATAAAACCTTAGAGGAAGAAGTTATTAATTACTAAAAAACTTGCCAAATAATTGCTTTAATTATTTGGGAGTTTTTTTATTTTGCCAAAAAATTTAAAAAATTTTGCTCAAAAAAAAGGAAATCACGAAAAAAACTTGTATATATAAAGTGATGGGTGTAGAAGATGCACTGCAGTACTGGAAAAGTTATCCCAAAAATTAATGGTTGAATTTGAGAAGAACTTTTCCAAGAGAAATTTAGAAAAAATGAGAAAATTTTATGTATGTTTTCCAATTGCGACAACAGTGTCGTCGCAATTAAGTTGGTCTCACTATTTAGAACTTATAAAAGAAGAACAAAGAATTCAAATAAAACTGGAAAGAGATGCTAAATATATTGAAAGAAGAGAAAAAGAATTGGCTGAAGAAAAAGGTGTCCGCAAATTAACCTTTAAAAGAAACTATAATTATTTCTTTTTTTGTTATAATATTAAATTGTATCCTTTTTAACTAATTCTTTAAATAAATTGCCGCGTTCTTCAAAGCTTTTAAAGAAACCATAACTAGGAGAAGCAGGGGATAATAAACATATCTTACCAGGGCTTGTAACTTCTTTAGCAACTTTTACAGCTTCTTCTAAAGTTTCAACCATGATGCCGGGTTTATTGAGTTTTTTTCCTATATCATGACCCGTTTTAGGTAAACAAATAATATTTTTAATAGAGCATTTATTTAAGTAATCAATAAAGGGTTGAAAATCAATTCCTCGGTCCATTCCCCCAATTATTAAAGTATCCACATTTTCTAAGGCTTTAATTGCTTCGATTGTAGCTTCAGGAATAGTGGCAATACTATTATTATAGAAAGTAATATTATGATAAGTTCCTACTAATTCAAGGCGGTGTTCTAAAGTTTTAAAATTACAAATACTTTTAACTGATTGAGATAGATTTAAATTTAAAATTTCGGATACGCCTAAAACAAACATAATATTATTTAAATTATAGGTTCCTAGTAAATTTCTTTTCTCTTGATTATCAAATAATACTTTGTCTTTGAAATAAACTTTATTATCTTTAAAATAAATATCTCCTTCATTATTTAAACTAACTTGATAAGTCACACTACAAGGATGATGAACGACTTCTTGTAACATCTTATTATCTATATTATATAAGAAATAATCATTTTCTTTTTGATACTTATAAATATTACATTTACTTAGGGCATATTCCCTATAAGAATTATAATGGTCTAAATGTTCTTCAAAGATATTTAATATAATCGCAATGTTTGGACTTTTGTGCATAAATTCTAATTGATGACTAGACATTTCTAAAACAACAAACATATCTTCTTCAATTTCGTCTAAATAATCAAAGACGGGATTACCTATATTACCAAGTAATAAACATTTTTTTCCTTGATCTTTTAGCATTTGATAAATTAAAGAACTCGTTGTGCTTTTTCCTTTAGTGCCGGTTACCCCGATTGTAAAGACCGGAAAAAATTCTAAAAATAATTCTAATTCCGAAGTGATTTTATCTTTTATCTTAAGCGTATCAACATCTTTGAAAGATATACCTGGCGTTTTAATAATAAGGTCATAGTCATTCAAATTATCTAAATAATTTTTACCTACTTTAAAAGTGATGTTTTGGTCGTTTTTAAAAAGTTCATTATTTTTAATATCTTCGTTATAATCGCCAATATATATTGGTTGTTCTTTTAAATATTTTCTTATTAACTTATAGGTAGATATTCCTTCTTTTCCTAAACCTAATATTAATATTTTTTTATTTGTTAAAAAATCAATTAAATTATTAATCAAAATTTTCAACCTCTTTTCTTAAGATTTCGGTCTCTTTAACAGTTAAATAATTTTCTTCATTAAATCTTTTAAGAATAGCTTGGGAAGTATTAACAAGTTCATAATTATCTTTATAATATTTAAGTAAGTATGGTAAATCTTGATCTTTTTCTTCTAAAGTCTTAATTGTTTTACAAACTGCCCAGTTAACTTCTTCAAAGGTACCTACACAATCAAAGGGTTTATTATTACCTTTGCCAATTAAATCAATGAAAATCGGCAATAAATCTTCTTTTTGCCATAAGTTTTCTTTAAAAATTTGTTCTAATTTTTCTAGAGCTAAAAAAGGGCTTAAGATGATAAAAGGAAATAAACATTTAGCACAATTATTGCACCAATGCCAAGGAATAGTTTTGCTTCCCACATTACAGCTTTTAAATATTTGATGATATTTATCATATCTAACAAAAATCTTAGCTATTTGTAATTCGTTTAATGGCCTTAAAAAACTGAAATAACGAACAGGAACTTTTAAATATTTATTACTGTAATTTTTAAAATCTTGTTCAAATTCAAAGCTTTTAGAATATTGATGATTTACTTTTAAACCTAAAACATTTTCTTCATTCGCGGATGCTTCATTAGAAAGAGCAATGGCTTCTTTTTTTAATAAGTAAGAAACAAAATAAGAAACAAAAGCAAGAAGAGCAGAGAATGGAGTATGACCATTAATAAAACCTTCTTTATTTAATCTTAATAAATTTTCATCGAGAGTGCGTTCGACTTCGATAATTTGCTTATCTTGAAATCCATTTAATTTGGCACAATTTAAAGTAACTTCTTTCGGATTAATGATAAATGCTAAATTATCTTCTTTATGAGTATTTAACTTTTCTAAAGTAACAATGGAATCTTTACCTCCCCCGATAGGGAAAAGATAGCCCGTATATTGTTCTTCTATTTTCCTATAAGGTAGAGGCTCACTAGTATAAGTACAAGTAATAGTTACAAAATCATCAATATTATTTTCTATTTTATTTCGGTAGAATAATTCACTTAAACCATAAAAATATAATTTTTTCCACCAATTAATTTGTTCTTCATTTAAATAACCACATTTAATAATGATATGCGGAGAACAAGTACATTTCCAATAACTAATAAGTTCAATTAAACCAATGTGAAAAGCTAAATTTTGGGCACAATTAGTAGCAATGCTTTGCCATTTTAAATCTTTTTTTGAAATAGTTATCTGCGGTTTAAAGGTAGTTAAGCCGGGAATTAAAAATTCATATTCTAAATAAATTTTCTCTTGGTCTTCTCTAAGTGTATAAGAATTATAAATAAATTCTGGATATTTATTTTTTAAATCATTTATATTCATAATTTTGCCTTTCTATATTTATATTATATTTTAATTATTTGCTAGTTATAAATACATCTTATTTATAACATAATTTTACGGTAAAAACAATTATTTTAAATGATTATTATATAAGAACAGACACAAGAAAAAATATAATTTTGGAACAAAAAACATTTGCACAGGAAAAAAATTAGTTGTATAATTGAGAATGTCTGATCCAGCATATAATGCGTAAAAACAAGACTTAAATTTTGTATTTACGCATTATTTTTTTGCTCTAAAAGACTAGAAAGAAGAATAAAAAATGAAAAATGAAGAAGAAAACAAATTTTTAGGAGAAGAAAAAATTTCCAAATTATTATTAAAATTTTCTATTCCTTGTATTTTGTCGTTACTTATAAGCTCTTTATATAATATTGTTGACCAAATATTTATTGGCAATAGTAATTTAGGATTTTTAGGTAATGCGGCGACAGGAGTAGTATATCCCATCACGATTATCGCAGTAGCCTTTGCTTGGTGTTTTGGGGATGGAGCAGCAGCTTATCTATCCTTATGTCAAGGGAGAAAAGATACGAAAAATGCGCATAAAGCGATTGGTAATAGTATCTTGGTAACTTTTATTATTAGTATTATCTTTTTAATCTTAGGATTTATTTTTAAAGACCAATTATTATATTTATTTGGCGCTAGTGAAAAAAGCATTAATTTAGCTCGTGATTATTATCATATTATTTTACTCGCTATTCCTATCTATATGTTAGGTAACAGTATGAATGCTGTTATAAGAGCGGATGGAGCTCCAGGATTTTCAATGATAGCCACAGCCGTGGGAGCAATTATCAATATTATTTTTGACCCTATTTTTATCTTTGCTTTTGACTGGGGTATTAAAGGTGCTGCTTATGCCACCGCCCTAGGTGAAATTGCCACTTTAATTATTTCCATTATTTATTATACGAAATCTAAGACTTTTAAATTAACAAAAGAAAGTTTTAAAATTAATTTTAATGTTTTTAAAAATGTTATTAAATTAGGAATATCTACCTTTATTACTCAAATGAGTATAGTTATTATTTCCTTAGTATGTAATATTATGTTAGCTAAATATGGTGCTAAAAGTAAGTTTGGTGCCGATATCCCTATCGCGGTCATTGGCATCACAATGAAAGTATTTTCGATTGTCATTAATATTATTGTTGGTCTTATTTTAGGGGCTCAACCAATTTTAGGCTATAATTATGGCGCTAAAAAGATTGATAGAGTCAAAGAAACTTTTAAAATAGTTTTATTATTTTCCACTTTTATCGGAATATTCTTTACCATTATTTTTGAATTATGCCCTAATGTTATAATTAGTATTTTTGGTAATAATGATGCCTTATATATGGAATTTGCTATTTTAACTTTTAGAATATTTTTAATGTTTGTAACATTTACTTGCCTTATTAAGATGTCTTCTATCTTTTTCCAAGCTGTTGGTAAACCAACAAAATCGGCGATTGTATCATTAACAAGAGATATTATTTTCTTTGTCCCTTTAGTAATAATTTTATCTAAGTTTATGGGAATTAAAGGTACATTAATTGCCTCGCCTATCGCTGATTTATTAGGTATTATTGTGACCTCTATCTTAATTATTAATTTCTTTTATAATCTTAATAAAGAGAATAGCTCGCTTAAAGAAGAAAATGTTTATTTAAAAAATTCCCATCCAGGAGTTATTATTGCTATTTCTAGAATGCATGGTACTCAAGGCAAAGCTATTGCTTCTTTAGTGGCTAAAAAGCTAAACATTCCTTATTATTATAAAGAATTAACGATGTTAGCAGCTAAGGAAAGTGGGCTAGATAAAGAATTTGTATCTTCCATTAATGAAAACAAAAATGTTCTTCATGATTTATATTTAACTACTTCGCCCGTTAAATATGCTATCGCAGCCCAAGAAAAAGTTATTAAGATGATTGCTAGCAAAGGCTCTTGTGTTATTGTGGGAAGAGCAGCCGACTATGTTTTAAGAGATAATCCTCATCTTATAAAAATCTTTATTTACGCGAGTATGGATTATCGGATTAAAAACATTATGACGATGTATAAGGATACCCCTTCTAATGCGAAAAAGAATATTATAAAATCAGATAAAAATCGCGCTAGTTACTATGAAATAATATCGGGTCAAAAATGGGGGAATCCGGAAAATTACGATTTATGTATTGATGCCAAAATAGGCGAAGAAAAAACCGCGGAGATAATCTGTGAGTATATTAATAAAGTTAGCAAAAAATAAGAAATAAAAATATCTTCCATATTTATTAAGAAATAAGAGTTCTCACAAAAATTAATAAAAAAACGGGTTAATCTGTTTACAAACTAAGGGTTATTTGCTATAATTTACTTATAATAAGAGGGAGTGGTTATAATGAAAATGTTAACTGCAGAAATTACAAAATTATTAGATAAATTATATAACCTTCGCGGTGATGATAGTGTGATTCTTGCCAAAATGGAAAAAGAAAGAATTGTTGCAACGGAGACTAAAGAAAGAACAACGGAAGAAAAAGCCCATTTACAAGAAAAAATCGAAAGTTTAACGGAAGAAGAAAGAGTTTTAGGCGAAGAAGGCGAAAAATTATTAAGCGCGTTAAGCCATATTAAAACGGAAGATTTTAAATTTGTTTTAGATAAATTAAAAGTTGATTTTAATCCGGATAAATTAAGTGAAGAAGTAAATACCTTACTTCCTAAAACCATCGATAAAGTTAAAGATGAAACGGCGAAAGCTAAAGATGAATTAGTTGAAGTTGAATCGGAAATGAATAGCGCCATAGCTACCATTGAAGAACTTGCTATTAGAAAAGATGAAGCTTTAGAAAATCAAGCTCGCCTTAATGAGTATTTTGAACTTGCTTTAAATGGTAACATCAATATTACAAGAGATTCCATAACTTCTCTTTTAGAAAAATTTAATTTTAATGAAGATGAAAGAAGAGAAGCAGCTAAGTTAATGATGTTCCCTGAAGATGCTTTATATGATTATGATGAAAAATTAAAACATGCTCCTCAAAGTGGTATGAGTATTTCTGATGTCTTTGCGGAAGCTAAAGAAAATACACCAACAGAAGAAGAGAAGGCTGAAGTATCACCAAGGGAAGCTTTAATAAATTTATTAACAGAAGTTGGTTTTGATTATTTGAACTTTACTAGTAATGATATTGAAAAAATTTTAGCAAGTTATAATGAGGCTGATTTAAGAAGAAATGTCGAATTTGCTAAAAGCAAAGATTTAAAATTAGACTTATTTGTGGATAATGTCGAATTATTATATGATGCTGAATTTATTAGTAAAGTAACCAAATTAATTGAAATTGGTAAAGAACCTTTTGATATTTATTTAAATCCAAATATTTTAATTAAATATGATAAAAATGCTCTAGATAATACAATTAATAAATTAATTAGTAGTGGTCTAGACCCTAAAAAAGTACCTTTAATTGCATATTAGGAGGAATAATATGGAAGATATAAAACAAAAACTAGATTTGTTAAATTTAAGTGAGAAAGAAAGAAGTATTGCTATTGAGAAATTTCTTGTAACCTTATCTGTAATTGATTATGACAATTTGAAAGCTATTGCCGATTTATTACAAAGTAAAGGCATGAGTGTTACTAAGGCAAGAGAAATAAAAGTTGGCTGCAATGATTATAGTGAAATAGTTAAGAGATTTGATATCATGGAAAGTATTAATGAAGCAGCTGTATATCGTGAAGATATTATGCGTCTAAATATTAACGCCATCGATATATTTAAAAAAATAAAATATTGCATGCAAGTAAATAGACCATACAAAAGGGAAGATGGCAGTTATGAACCATTCTTATTTAATGAAGTAGAATGGCAAAAAGCCTTTAATCGTGATAGTGCATCGGTTGAAGTTGCGGCCGTTCCATTAGTTAATGATGAAAAAGTAGAAATACCAATGGCTACGAATGAAGCTCTTGATAAAGCTCCAGATAAAGAAGTTGTAGAAAGCCCTATAGAAGAGGAATCATTTGCTAAGATAAGAAGTGAACTTGAAGGATTGCAAAGTCAACTAGCTGCTTTAGATTCCTTAGATTCTTTAAACAATAGTTATGAAACAGAAATTGGTTTTAATGATATTGAACCAGAAGTTTATAGGAGGGCAGCATGAAATTCTTAGAAAAATATAATTTTAATAAAGAAGATATTGCCGAATTTTTAAATAATTCTCCGAAAAAATTAATTAATTTAGTTAAAGAAAATAAAAAATTAGTTTGTGAAAATATTAATTATTTAAAAGATTTAGGAGTAACAAATTATCAACAAATATTTTTAGAATATTATGATATGTTCTTAATGGACCATAGTAACTTTGTGGAAATATTTGCTAAATATGAACCAGAAGATTTAATTGAAAAATTAAAGAAAAATATTAAAATTGTGGAATATTTATAAGGTGCTTTCAAGCATCTTTTATTTTCAATATAGAAAGAGGTGCTATAATTGAAATTATTTTTCCTTATTTTTATTAGTTTATTTCTCTCAGGATGTAAAGATAAAATATATGAAGAAAAAGATGTTGATGCTTTTAAAATGGTTAGTGAAGTAGATGTTTATAGTGATATTCATTTAGCTGATGTTTTTGAAAATATCCATAACTATGAAATATTAAGTGATAACTATGTTATAAATACCAATGCTCTAGGTAAAAAAGAATATCAGATTAACTTTATGAAAGATGATAAAGAGTATGTTTATAAATATACAATTAATGTGGTTGATAAAGAACCGCCTTTAGTTTTTAGTGGCACTAATAAAACGGTTAATATTAATTATCAAGGCGATTTATGCAATCTAATTACTTATGGTGATAATTACAGTGGTACTATAACTTGTGAAATTGAAGGCGATTATGATTTAACTAATGAAGATACTTATAAATTAAAATATTATTTAAAGGATAGTTCTAACAATATAAAGGAAGTAAATGTAACTTTAAATGTTAATGACCCTAGTAATGATATAAAAGATGATAGTAAACCAAAGGAAAAAGAGTATACTTATTTTAATGATGTCTTAAATAATTATAAAGATAAAAATAATTTAATCGGAATTGATGTATCAAAATGGCAAGGAGATATTGATTTTGAAAAATTAAAGAATGCTGGTGCGGGTTTTGTGATGATTCGCATCGGTAATCAAGACGGAGTTAAAGGGGACATTATCCTTGACCCTTATTTTAAAGAAAATATTAAAAAAGCTAAGGAAGCAAATTTAAAAGTAGGTATTTACTTTAACAGTGTAGCTACCAGTGTTAAAGAAGCTAAGGAGCAAGCTAATTGGGTAATCAAAACTTTAAATAAAGAAGCTTTAGATTTACCAATTGCCTTAGATTTACCAATTGCCTTTGATTGGGAGAATTGGTCGCGGTGGAATAGTTTCAAAATAAGTTTTCACACGGTCAATGAAATTGCGGATACTTTTATTACTGAAATTCAAAAGCATAATTATGAAAGTACTTTATATGGCAGTAAGTTTTATTTAGAAACTATCTGGGATAGCCAAGATAAAAAAGTATGGTTAGCCAATTATACAAGCAAAACAACTTATGCGGGCGAATATATGATGTGGCAAATGGCGAACAATGGCAGAATTGAGGGAATTAATGGAGATGTAGATATTGACATTTTATATGAATAAATGTCAAATTACATCTTTTTTCTTTTATAAAAAAAGGTAACTTTGATATAATAATAACGGAGGATTAGATATGAAAAGTGTAGCAATTAAAGGGGTTAGAGAATTTATAATTAAAGATGTTCCTGAACCTCAAAAAGAAGAAGGAAAAGTTTTAATAAAAGTTCATAAAACGGGGATATGTGGTTCGGATTTACACTACTTTGAACTAGGTAATCCTGTTGGGTTAGTGATGGGCCATGAATATGCGGGAACTGTTTTGGATAATGGAGGAAGAGAAGATTTAAAGGTTGGGGACCGTGTAACGGCTCTACCTATATCACCATGTGGTCATTGTGAAGCTTGTCTTTCGGGGAATATTCATTATTGTGCGGAAACTTGGACTCACGGGAGTGGGTTATCATTAGATAATCCCGGTGGACTTGCCCCAATGCTTAGTGTGCGTAGCGATATGGTCTTTAAACTACCTGATAATATGAGCGATGAAGAAGGAGCTTTAGTTGAACCAACCGCGGTGGGATATCACGCGATTAATTTAGCCGACATCGATGTAGGCGATGATGTCTTAGTTATTGGTGCTGGGGTGATTGGTTTAATGTGTGCCATGTTTGCTAAGAAAAGTGGCGCTAGTAATGTGGTTATATCGGAGACTAATGAAGCAAGAGGTGAAGCTGCGGTTAAATTAGGTGTTGCTGATAATTGGATAAATGCTAAAGATGAAAAGGTCATGAATGATTATTTAAATACCTTTGATAAAGTTTTGGAATGTTGTGGTAATAGCCCTGCCGTTAATAGTGCCATGAATTTAGTTAAAGCTGGTGGTAAAGTGATTTTAGTAGGCGTATCTATGTTACCAATTAATTTTAATAGTATTCAAACAGTAATGAAAGAAATCACTGTTATTGGGGCAATTGCTTATAAAAAAGAAGAATTTGCCAAATGCATTGATATGATTGCTAATAAAGAAATTGAAGTAGACAAATTTATTTCGAAAATAGTTACTTTAGAAGATGTTCAAAGCTGTTATGAAGAGCTTACAAGTGGAACATCTAATTCTATCAAAATATTAGTTGACCCAAATAAGTAATGAGTAATTCATTGCTTTTTTGTTGACTTTGAATAATTTATAATTTATTATAAATAAATATAAAAAGAAGGTGCTATATAATGGAAAATTTATTTAATATGAAGGGTTTAGAAAAAACAGCTCTAGATTATAAAAATAAATCTTTTGATTTTCAAAAGGAAATAGTCGATGCATTTTATATTTATGAATATATAATAAAGCAAGTACTACCTATATTAATTAAAGGTTATAAAGACCGGGCTTTTTTAACTATAAAGTATATTTCTGAATATGTAGGAAAAGAAGAGTATTCAAATTTAAAATTAGATGAATATAGAACTGTTGGTCAAGGAAATTTATGTTTAAATGTTTCTTTATATAACGCCAATGAATATTTATTAGATAGTTCAACTACCGGAAAACCTAACTTATTAACTTTTGGTATTTTAAAGCAAATGGTAGCAAATTTTATTAATTTTTATGAGTTGGGTCCTAAAAATGCCAAAAATATTTTAGCTGGTCAGACAGAATTTATAATAAATGCTCCATTATACCAAGTTATTGATGCCTTTTATAGTGAGTGGCAAAGAATTGATTATGAAGTAAAAGAAATAATTGAAGAATATCAAGAAGAGTATGATATAGATAGAAAAGTATTGCTTCCTCATGAAAGTGATATAAGTGTATTAAAAAGAAAGAAATAGATTTCTTTTTTTTTACTTATAGTATATAATTATTTAAAGGAAGAAGGTTCATCTATGAAATTAAAAAATAGTTATTTTTATACTTTAAGAGAAGACGTTAAGGATGAAGAAAGTATCAGCGGAAATCTCCTAGTTAGAGCTGGGATGATTAAAAAAGTAGGTGCTGGTATTTATATGTATTTACCTATGGGGTTAAAAACCATGGATAAAATAAGAGCAATTGTTAAAGAAGAAATGGCTAAAGCTGGGGCCGAAGAAGTTTTAATGCCTAGTTTAATACCAAGTGAATATTATGAAACTTGTGGGAGAATTGAAGCTCTAGGTAAGAGTATGTTTCATCTTAATGACCGTTTTGATAAGCCTTTTGTATTAGGTCCAACTCATGAGGAGTTATTTACAATTGCGGCGAAAAGCAAAGTAAGAAGTTATAAAGATTTGCCTTTTACAATCTATCAAATGGCGGATAAATTCCGTGATGAGCCAAGACCACGATATGGACTAGTGAGAGTTAGAGAGTTTATTATGAAAGATGCTTATTCCTTTGATAAAGATGAAGAAGGTTTAGATGCTTCTTATAATAAAATGAAAATAGCTTATAATAATATTTATGACCGTTTGAAAATTAATTATAAAATAGTTAAAGCTGATACGGGGGTAATGGGTGGTAGTTTATCCGAAGAATATCAAGCAATAACGGATATTGGGGAAGATACTTTAGTATTATGTGATTCTTGTGACTATGCCTCTAATTTAGAAATCGCGGAAGTTATTGCAAAAGATAGTAATGAAGAAGAAAAAGTCTTAGAGTTAGTAGAAACTCTTCATAAAGAAAGTATTGAAGAAGTAAGCAAATATCTTAATATTGCTCCAAGTAAATGTTTAAAAGCGATGTTAATGAATGTTGATAATGAACTAGTTACTTTCTTTATAAGAGGAGATAGAGAGTTAAATATAAATAAAGCTTGTAAATTATTAAAAGCTAAGGAAATAAATTTTGCTAATGATGAATTAATTAATGCAAGCAATGCTGTTCCCGGATTTACCGGACCAATCAATTTAAATAGTAAGATTGTGATTGATAGAGAAGTATTAACAATGCATAATTTTTGCTGTGGAGCTAATAAATTAGGTTATCATTATATCAATGCTAATCCTAAAGATTTTAAATATGATTTAGTTGGCGATATTTCCAATGTTTTAGAGGGTGATATTTGTCCTGTTTGTGGGGGTAAGTTATATTTTAAAAAAGGCATTGAAATTGGTAATTTATTTAAATTAGGCACTAAGTATTCCGAAAAGTTAGGTTTAACTTATTTAGATGAATTTAATCAAAGTAAACCAGTTATCATGGGTTGTTATGGCTTGGGTATAGGAAGAATTTTGGCTAGTATTATTGAACAAAATCATGATGATAATGGCATTATTTTTCCTGTTTCAGTGGCCCCTTACCAAGTTTGTTTATTAGCGGTCGACCCTAAAAATGAAGAACAAGTAAGTATTGCTAACAAGTTATATGAAGATTTAATAAGTAAAGGATTTGATGTCTTATATGATGATCGGGATGAAAGACCTGGTGTTAAATTTAAAGATATGGATTTGATAGGTATTCCTTTACGAATTACTGTTGGAAAGAAAATAACCGATAATAAAGTGGAAGTTAAAGAAAGAAATAAAGATAATTTTGTTGAGATAAATATCGATGATGTTGTAAATTATGTAAATCAATATATTAACAAAAGTTAAAATTTCGTACAATTTGTACGATTTTTTCACAAAAATATGTTATTTTTGTACGAAAAGTGATAAAATAAATACAGGTGATGCAGATATGTACAGAAAAATAGAAGAGGATTTAAAAAAATGGACAAAAGATTATAAGATGCCTCTTATGTTAATTGGAGCTAGACAAACAGGAAAAACATATATATTAGATGAATTTTGTCGAAATAATTTTGCCAATTACGTTTATCTTAATTTAGATAAAGAAGAAGATATCAAAGCCATTTTTGATGAGACTATTAATCCTGAAACAATAATTGAAAAAATAGAAATTATTAAAAATATCAATATTGATGTTGAAAATACCGTTATTTTTTTAGATGAAATTCAAGAAAGTGAAAGAGCTATTACGTCATTAAAATATTTTTGTGAAAGTGATAAACCTTACAAAATAGTTTGTGCTGGTTCCTTATTAGGGGTAAAAATTAATAGATTTAAATCTTCTTTTCCGGTAGGAAAAGTAGTAATTAAGTATTTATATCCCATGGATTTTGAAGAATATTTACTTGCTTTGGGTGAAGATAAATTAATAAGTGAAATAAAAGAACATTATATAACTAATGAAGAACTATTAAAATCTATTCATGAAAAAGCTCTCCTTTTATATAAAAAATATCTTGTTTTAGGAGGAATGCCCATGATGATTAATGATTTTATTAAAAATGATTGTAATATAGCCCATGTTAACTTTGAATTGCAAGAACTAATTATTACTTCTTACCTTGCTGATATGAACAAATACACGGAAAATAGTGAAGGAATTAAAAATAATCAAATATATAATTCTATTCCTAAAGAGCTAGCAAGAGTTAATAATACTTTTAAATATAGTATAGTAGATAAAGATGCTCGTAAAATTAGATATGAAACTAGTCTTGATTGGTTATTAGCTAGCAATATGATATTAAAGTGTGAATTAACGGAAAAAAACGAATCACCTCTCAAAGCTTTTGCTTCTCCTGATAAATTTAAATTATATCTAAGTGATGTGGGATTATTAAGAGCCTTATCTAACATTGATTATAGCGAAATTATTTTAGATAAAAATGAGACATATAAAGGGGTTCTTACTGAAAACTATGTAGCTTGTGAATTATATCCTCAAAGAAAAGAATTATATTTTTATAATTTTGCTAAATATGAAATAGATTTTTTAATAAAATTAGAGGGTGATATTATTCCTATAGAAGTAAAAAGTGGTAGAAGAACTAATAGTAAAAGTTTAAATGAATATATTAAAAAATATAATCCTAAATATAGTATTAGAATTTCTAGTAAAAATTTTGGTTTTGAAAATAATATAAAATCAGTACCTTTATATGCTGTATTTTGTATAAATAATAAAGAAATAGAGTAAATTAATTCTAATTATGCTAAAAAAATGTTAATAACATCTAAGTTATCAACATTTATTTTATTTTTCTTACTAATAATGATTTTCCTAAGCCTTTGCATTCTACAGTATCGCCTGTATTTAGTTCTAGAGCTTCCATTGTATTGGTAGGTAATAATATTCTTCTTTGCTCGGCAACTCTTAAAACATGGGATACATTTTTACACATTTCTTCAATTTTAGCATTAATTCGTTCAAATTCTTCATAAGTCGCGGCTTTATTACGATAAGTAACTAATCTTCTAGCTAATTCTAAATATTCATCATAAAGAAATAACTTAAAACTGTCATTTTGTAACTCAACAACTAAACGGTCACCAACTTCGGCTTTAGTAAATCGTGGCATAGCTATTCTTTTCTTGTAATCTATGGTATAAGTTTTTTCCCCAATAATTAAATCTTCACCAAACATAAAAACCCCTCAATTTCAGGGTTTATTGTAGACCAAATTAAGGCTTTTGTCAAGGACTAACCATGAAAAAAGTTAGTGACTAGCCATAAAGAACGCGATATACAAAGCGGTGGCAATAACGGCACTGGTAATTAAGAAAATAACCGTGTACCCCGCTTTTTCTAAGTATTTATAATCTTCTTCCTCTTCCATCGTTCCTTTAAAATGAGGATTGCTTAAAACTAACTTTGTTCCTTTGGAACTTCCTTTTTCAAGTTCTTCTTGATGATTATTTAAAATATTTTGAATTAACATAGAACAAGCTGTATTTTGATATTCTTCATTATAAGATGTATATATAGGAATACTTAAAGCATTAATTCTCGTATTATCATTTCTTTCGTTAGATAAAAGAGAATCATTTAATCTAATGTATTTATTAACATAACTAGTTATAAAATTGATTTCTTGGGTATTTAAATCTTGTTTATAAAATAATTCTAATAAATATAAAGTTTGAAATAATTCAATAGGATCTAGGGCAAAGATAAGACTATTTAATTGCGAAAAATAAATGTGATTAAAAGGAATTATATAAGTTGTATCAAGAGATAAAATTAATCTGTTATCTTTTATTGTAAAATATTTTAATGAAGTATATGTATTTTTATAATAATTAATAAATTCTTCATTATTCATAAGTCTCACCTATCATAATAATTTTAGCAAAATAAAGGATAAATTACAATTGTTTTTATGAGTATTTTATTGTATTATGGAAAGGGGATAATTATGAATAAAGAATTAAATGAAGATTTTATAAAATGGTTATCAAAGAAAAAACAGGAAGATGAAAAAATGCTTGCTTTCCGTTTAAAAGCTTTTAAAGCTTTTAAAGAGTTAGATAATCCAACTTTTGGACCTAAAATAAATCTAGATTTTAAGAATATTAATTATTATAAAAGTGATAATGAAAAGATTGAAGATAAATGGGATAATGTTAATGATAATATTAAAAATACTTTTAAATCTTTAGGGGTAATTGAAGCGGAAGATAAATATTTAGATGGGGTATCTAATCAATATGAAAGTGAAGTAGTTTATCATAAAAATAAAACTAATAAAGATATTATTTTTACTTCTACCGATGAAGCTTTAAAAAAATATCCCGAATTATTTTATAAATATTTTAATAATTTAGTAAAGTATGATGAAAATAAATATACAGCTTTGAATGGAGCTTTATGGAGTGGGGGTTCATTTATTTATATTCCTCCCCATACAACCCTAGACCGTCCTTTGCAAAGTTATTTTCGTATTGATAGTGAGTCTCTTGGCCAATTTGAAAGAACAATTATTATAGTGGATGATTATAGTAGTCTTGAATATATTGAGGGGTGTACAGCCAAAAGTTATTCTACTTCCTCATTACATGCTGGCGTAGTTGAAATATATGTTGGTAAACACGCTAAATGTCGTTATTCCACCATTCAAAACTGGAGTAAAGATGTTTATAATTTAGTTACTAAAAGAGCTATTGTAGATAGCTATGGTAGCATGAAATGGGTGGATGGCAACATTGGTTCTTCGGTTACGATGAAATATCCAAGTTGTATTTTAAAAGGAGATTATGCTCGGGGTAATAGTTTATCGATTGCTTATGCTAAAAGTATGCAGTCTCTTGATGCGGGTGCGAAAATGATACATTTAGGCAAAAATACGAAAAGTAATATTATTAGTAAAAGTATTGCCGGAGATGGGGGTATAAGTAATTACCGCGGGTTAGTTAAAATTACGAAAGATGCCATTAATTCCTATGCTAAAGTATGTTGTGATACATTAATATTAGATAATTTATCTAGTAGTAATACTTATCCTAAAAATATTGTCTTAAATGATTCAAGCATTTTAGAACATGAAGCAACTATATCTAAGGTAAGTGAAGATGCTTTAAATTATTTAATGAGTAAAGGTTTAGATGAAAATAGTGCTAAAGAATTATTAATCATGGGTTTTATCGATGATTTTAAAAAAGAATTACCAATGGAATATGCCGTGGAACTTAATAGATTAATAAAAGATTAAATTCTACTAAATATAAAAATTTAGTAGTTTTTTTAATCCCTTTTTTATAGAAAATTGGTTAAAAAATTAGCCCATTTTTCAAGAGATTTCGTCATTTTGCTTCTTCCAATTTTTATGGTATTTTACTGGTTGAAAGGAGGATTTTGAATCATGAATAGTGTTATTTTAGTAGGGAGGCTTACCCAAAACCCTGAGATAGTGGAGGTGGATGATAGTAAGAAACTTACCTCCGTTATTTTAGCGGTTAATCGTAATTTTAAAAACGCGGATGGTATTTATGAAACAGATTTTATTCGATGTATTCTTTGGAATAATGTGGCATCAACTACGACAGAATATTGTCATGTGGGTGATGTTATAGGTATTAAAGGAAGACTTCAATCTAGTAAATATGAAGATGAAAATAAAAAAGTTCATTATGTTACCGATGTTATCGCGGAAAGAGTTACTTTTCTATCATCTAATAAAAAAAGAGAAGTTGAAGAAGGTAATTAAGTAATAAAATGAGTATTTAATAATTATAATTAATTAAAGGTGAGTTAGAAGTGAAATATCTTTTTAAATATATAGGATTAGGGGTTTTTATAGTCATGGCTTTTTATTATACCGAAAGATTTACTAATGTAGTTATTAAAAATAGTAGTTTAGTAAATGTTATTAATGAAGAAAGTAAGAATTATAATATTAGTCCTGTAAGTGCCACGATAAAAGATGATTATATAATCCCTGGTTTAAATGGATATTCCGTTAATGTTTTAAAAAGCTATAACAATATGCGTTATTTAGATACTTTTAATTCTTATTATTTAGCATATGATAAAGTAACTCCCAATATATCTTTAGAAAATAATAAAGATAAAATTATTAAATATGGCAATAAAAATAAAAATGGGGTAGCATTAATTATTAAAGATAATTTAGACATTATTACTTACGCTAAAGAAAAAGAAATTAAAATTACGAGATTAGTAGACCGTCATACTTATGATATAAGTGAAACTTATGAACAAATTAATAATGAAGTGGAAGAATATAATAAAGTAGAGAAAATGTTAAATAATGGTAACCGTAATAAAAATATTTGTTTTATTAATAATAATATAAAAGATATTTGTATGAAATACAAAAAATATTTAGTTGAATCATCCATCGATATGAATAATTATAATTTATCTACTATAAAAAATAATATTGAAAGTGGCAATATCATTTATATAAATGATAATGTCAGCTTAGTTGATTTTAAAATATTAGTAAGACAAATATACTATCAAGATTTAAATATCATGTATTTAAGTGAACTTATATCAGAAGATAGATAATACTTTACACGTTATTGTTAACTTTATTAATTAAAGATAATAACTAAGAATTTAGTTAAAAAGTGATTAATTTTTCTAATCACTTTTTAACATTAATAAAATTTTTTAGTAAAATATAAGATTATTTTATTGACACCTTTAGAAAAAAATTGTAGAATTAGTATAGAAATATAGAATAGTATTTCGATAATAATAAAATGGAGGGAGGGAAAAAATAATGGATAAGAAAAATACAATGTTATTAACAGTTATAGCAGTCGCAACTTTATTAGTAGCAGTAGTAGGAGCCACCTTTGCCTACTTTAGTGTAACAAATGAAAATAATAGTGCAGAAGTAGGATTAACAACAACAACAG
>CANQRA010000009.1 GCA_947626125.1 uncultured Bacilli bacterium | reverse complement strand
TAGAGCTCCATTTAGCGAAAAGAGTGATGTCTTTATCAATTTTTGAAGAGAAATCAAAAGGTTGAGAATCATTTAAATCAAGGAACCAGCCAGAGAAAGTATAACCGTCTCTCGTAGGGTCAGCAGGTTTAGAAGCAGACTCACCAGATTTAACAGTTTGAGAGCTCACAGAAGAACCGCCATTAGAATTAAATGAAACAGAGAAATTAGATTTAGAACAACCACATCCAGACAAGGCAAAACAAGCAAAAACGAACATGAAGCCAATTACGATTTTCTTTTTCATTCTATCCTCCTCCTTTACTAAAATTTATATGCATCTACCGAGTAAAAAATAAATGTTATATTAATTGATAGTTTATATTGCTATAAATTAACCAAAATAACATAACAATTTAATTTCACAACCTCTCCCTAATACATACAATTACATTGTACATAGAATTTGGTTGAATGTCAATCATTTTTCGTAACTATTTTGCAGAAAAAATTACAATTTAACACTATATTTGCCAACTCTTGGCATCTTTTGCCAGCTCTTGGTAAACATCTGGCATATAATGGTATTTTCTAAAAAGAAATAACTATTAGGGTTTCCCTAATAGTTATTATCTTTAATCAATATTAATGTATTTCTTTTCGTTTAATTTCTTTTGTTCTTCTTTTTTCGGAATTTCTAAGCAAAGAGTTCCATTCTTAAATGAAGCTTTAATATCTTCACTCTCTACTTCATCGCCAACATAGAAGCTTCTAGAGCATTCGCCAAAATATCTTTCTCTTCTTACGAATTTGCCATCTTCTTTATCTTCATGTTTGCTATCCATCTTGGCTGTTACATTTAAATAGCCATTCTCAATATCAATTTTGATATCTTCTTTTTCATATCCTGGTAAATCAATTACAATATTGTAATTATCTCTACCCTCTTTAATGTCGGTACGCATTACTTTAGATGTGTCATCAAAGAATGGATCTTTAAATAACTCCTCCCATAAATCAAAATTATTTCTTCTTGGTATCATCATCATATTAATCATTTCCTTTCTTTATATAATTATAATACCCATAAGAGAATATTTTATCCCTTACATGATTTAAGTATAGCACTTTTGATTAGCAATTGCAATAGCCGAGTGCTAATTTCACAAAAAATTCATATTTAGTATAATAAACCAAATTATCATCATATTATATAGTGTAAAAAAATTACATTAATATTGAAAAACAAATACAAAGGAGCTATAATTTAAATGGGAGTGAAACTTATGATAAAAAAATTTAGTGTTAAAAATTTTAAGAATTTTAAAAATCAAATCGATTTAGATTTTTCTAAAATCAGGGATTATGAATTTAATCAAGCACTTATTAAAAATAATTTAGTTAATAAGATGTTAATATATGGTCCCAACAATTCTGGTAAAAGTAATTTAGGGGCAGCCATAATGGATATTACTACTCACCTTACAGATAATCATGGTATGGAGAATATTCTATATACCTATTATTTAAACGGAGACTCCGTTGATGAAGTTGTTGAGTTTAAATATGAATTTTTATTTGGTAATAAAGAAATAAGTTATTTATATCAAAAAAATCCTCATTCAAAACTTTTATCCGAAGAATTATATGAAAATGATAAATTATTATTTAAATATAATTATGAAACAAATAAATTTGATAACAACATTGAAGAAGCTCAAACCATTGATATATCTAAAAGAACAAATAAAGATATGTCCGTATTAAAATTTATTTATAATAATACTTTATATTGGACAGATGATAGTTCAGTTAAAATATTTATGGAATTTGTTAATAATATGTTATGGTTTAGAAGCTTAAAAGCCAATGAATTTATGGGTGTCATGGCTAATAATGAAAATATGAACGATTTTATTATTAATAATCGTTTACTAACCTCCTTTGAAAAATTCTTAAAAGACTGTGGGCAAAACTATCACTTATGCGAAATAGATGATATGGGGAAAAAGATAATCGGAGTTAAATACAAAAATTATACAGCTCGTTTTGACATAGTAGCGTCCACGGGCACTAAGTCTTTATGGTTATTCTTTTATTGGATGAATCGAACCAAAAATATTTCTTTTGTTTATTTAGATGAATTTGATGCTTTTTACCATTATGAATTATCAGCTTATATCTTAAAATATATAAATAGTAGACAAGAATTTCAATCAGTCTTAACTTCTCATAATACTTATTTAATAACTAATGAATTAATGCGTCCTGATTGTTATTGCATTTTAAAAGATGGCAAAATTACAAGCTTTGCTGATAGTACATCTAAGACTATTAGACAAGCTCATAATCTAGAAAAAATGTTACTTAAAGGCGAATTTGAAAAATAAACATTAAAATAGGCCCATATGCTAATGGCGTATGAGTCTATTTTTTCTTTTCCTACTTCTCTCTTCTATTTAAATAAATAATTAACCCTTTGAAAAGAGCTTTATATTCTTCTTTTATATCGAGATTATCTATCTCTTCCAAAGAATTATAATATAAGTCTTTTAAATAAAGTTCACTATAATTTATAGCTCCTGCTTTAATTAATAATTCTTGAATATTTTTTACTTCTTTCTTAGTTAGATTATTTTTACCATAATATTTTAAGAATTCTTCTTTATATTCTGATTTCATCATATAAGAATATAATAAAGTTTGTTTAAATTCTTTTATATCAGATAATGTTGATTTACCTAGAGTATCAACATTACTTAAAATACCTAACATATCATCTTTTAATTGATAAGCTATGCCAATATTATTTAAAATGTTGATAATATTTTTAGGTAATTCTTTATTTGCTAATATATAGCCTAATTTAACAGGTCCAATAATGGTATAATAACTAGTTTTTAAATGATAGATATTAAGAACATCTTCTTCCGTTGTTTCTTTAAATTGATACTTAGCATTAAAAGGTAAATAAACATCAATTATTTCTCCTTTAATTGTTTTTATAACTATATCATTATATTCTGTTAAGATTTCTGTTAAATTATCTTGATAAGAATCACTAATTAATTTACTGGCCGCAAATAAACCATAGTCACCTAAACAAATAGCGACAGAATTAGCTAATTTTAAAGTATCTTGATAATAATTATTATTTTTTCTTTTATTTAAATAAGTATTACAGATTCTTTTGGGGATAGTTGGCTTCCCTCTTCTTACTTTAGCATTATCGATAATATCATCATGAATTAAAATAGCACTTTCCATGGTTTCATAGGCTGTGGCTAGAGGAACATAATTATCCGTATTATCACTTGCTAGGAGTTTACCTAACGCGATTAAAGTTCCTCTTATATATTTGCCATCACTATTTAAATCATTAAAGTCGCTAATAAAATCTTTAATAATTTTGTTATCATCAACATTTAAAGATTTGTTAAACAATTTTAGACTATCTTTTATTTCTTGATAACACTTTTTATAGAACAATAAAAATGTTAATAAATATTTATAGTTTAATAATTCTTTATATGGGGTATCGGAAGAACATATAAAAGCATAATCTTCATCGTTAGAATAATTATTTTCTAAGATATATTTTAGAAAATCTTCTAAATGATAAAAACAGGGATAATTTTCATGTTGATAATTAATACTAAAAACATTTTTTACATGTTGACAACTTTCTAACATATCATTAAATTCTTGCGTCCAAGGATATTTATTATCATAAATAAAAATGTTTTTAGTTTTATCTTTAAGAAAATTCGCTATTTTGATAAATTCTTGTGAATTAAATGTAGGCATTTTACTAAGGAAAACATTATCTTTTATAGATAGCTCATTTAATTCATTAAATGAATGAACATAATTAATGTTATGAACCGTGTTTAACTCATGGTTACCTACCATAATAATTTGATAATTTTTCTCTTGCTCTTCTTTTATTAATTTAGTTAATTTAGCTATTTTACTATGCGTAGTATCAATATATTTAATATGATTATTATTTAAATAATTTAAACTATCTTCATCTATGCCTAAATAAGTAATTATTAAAATGTCTTGAGGATTTAACTTAGAGAGCTCCTCTATTACATAAATACCTAGAGCATTTAATTCTTTCATAATATTTTCATTATCCGTAAATTCTTTATAAATATAAATATTTTGGGGACTATCTTTTTTTATTTCTTCTTCATAGACATCATAAATAGCATTTAGTGTCTTACTAATTAGTGAACATGTCTTTACCTTTGGTAAATAAATCATAGAACCTCCTAGAAAAAAAGAAATAGAGACTATTTCTTAAAATGAATCAATATTAATTTTAACTTTTGGTTTTTTATTAATTGCCGCATAAGCCCCAATTATAGTTCTGATTGCTGATGATGTTTTCCCATTTTTTCCTATTACTCTTCCCATTTCACTTTCTGGAACTAATATTTCTAAAATGGTAATATCTTCATCAGCATCAAAAAGAGATACTTTAACTAAGTCTTTTTCTACGACAATACTTTTTACTAAATATTCCGCAAATTCTACTACATCCATTTGCCTTCACCTAATTCTTTTTAGATTTCGCATATTTAGCCATAATACCAGCAGAAGATAAAATATTTCTTACTGTATCTGTTGGTACAGCTCCATTATTTAACCAATTCATAATTTTTTCTTCATCAAGAGTTACTTTATCAGCACCTTTAATTGGGTCATATGTTCCCACGGTTTCAATAAAACGACCATCTCTTGGAAATCTTGAATCAGCAGCTACTATACGATAAAATGGTTTTTGTTTTGCTCCCATTCTTTTTAATCTTAATTTAACAGCCATGATTATTCCTCCTTTTTCTATTACCATTAGTATAACAAATAAGAATAAGTAAGTCAACAGTTTTTCGTTGACTTACTTATCTACTACTTCCGTGTCTAAATATTCTTCATTTACATTGTTTATTTCGTTATCAATCGTTTCTTCCTCTTCTTCATCAATTAATTCTTCATAATCATCATCTAAATCTTCGACACTTATTTTTACTTTGGTATTACCAACAATTTCAACCCCTAATTCTTTTTCAATCGTTAAATTAACAATACCATTATTAACATCAACATTTGTAACAGTTGGTTGTTTTAAACTACGCACAATAATTTCCGAATTATTATCTAGAGTTGTATCATTCTTTAAAGGCACATTCATTTTATCAGAATAACTAAATCTTTTAGTACTAACTGCAGTTTTAGTATCATTATCATATGAATACCAAACATTAACATCAAAAGAACCGGTAATTAAAACACTACCATTATTATTCGCCCCATTAAAGGTATTGTTAATAACCCAACAACCTAAAACTGTATTAGCTTTTTCTTCTGGTTCTAAACTAAAATTACTTGTGCTTGTTTTTTTCGCTTTCCCAATAACAGCCTTAGTTACAATTTCTCTATAATTAGACAAATTCATCACTCCCTAATTTAATCTATGCAAAAATTAAGGAAAAAGAACCCAATTTAATAATCGAGTTCTATACATACACTTTGAGCTACTTTTCTTGCTATATCATTAATAAATTCTCTGTTACCTATTATATAGATATTAGTTAGTCCTTCATATTGCTCGTTAGTTATTAAATTAATGTTAATATCTTCATTATTTAAAGCATAATAGTCTTTGATTTTTTGGATAAAATAACTAGTAATTCCCTTTAAATAATCATTAATAAATAAATTATCAATATATAAACTATAATCTATAAGTAAAGGAATAACGACATTTAAACTACCATCCGTTATAAAGCTTCCCCTTCTTACATTTTTAATTTCTATATTCCTATTTAATAATGTTAATAAATCATCAAAAGTAATATTCGTAAAACATATTTCATTATCTAGAGCCAAAATTTTGTTGATAACTTCTTCATCTCTTATTAAAGAAGCATATAAATAATCTCTGGTCATTATTTTCTAGAAAGTTCCCCACTTTCAATTAATCTTTCAATAAATCTTTTAACTTGTTCTCTATATTCATTACCAACAATTTCTTTTTGTAATCTACTAATCGTCTCATCCATATTTTTGTAATGATATATTCTCTTAACTCCATATCTTTGATAATCATTAAGATAAGTAATTAAAGTAGTTTTACTAAGCCTTGAAAATTTAATAAAATCTTCATAATTCATGACATATATACCGGATGACAATAATTCTCTTTTCGTTTTTATTTGGGTGTAATCCCGCATAAAAATAACTTTACCATTTCGATATAAATAAGCCATATAACCAAGGAAAGTATCTTTCCCTAAAGTTACATAGTAATAATTAGAACTTTCAATAAAATCACGAGCAATTTTCATTCTTCTTAATAATTCTTCTTCATCAATATCCCATCTTTTACTACTAGTTATTCCATGGTTATTGGTAGTTACTCTTTCTCCTTTCGGAAAGAACTCCCACTTAGCTAAAAGCATTTGTTCTTCTTTTTGTTGGTCTAAAAGTTCAAAGATTTTTTTAGCTCCCTCTTCCGTTTTCGAATCAACTTCTTCTCTGCTGTAATCATAATCGCTTAATAATTCATTTATTTTATCTTCATTTAAAGGAGGTGTTGCCACTAATGGATATTGTTTTAAATAATCTTCATACATGGAAATTATCTGGTCAACATTAACAGTATAATTTTTACTAGAACCAATATTATTAACAACTACGGAAGGATTATAATGGCCTTTTTTTCTTAAACTATTTACTGCATTAACATAATTTTGAACGACTAAAAACATTCCGCGATTAAATGATTCCATATTATTTAAATCTCTTAATAATTCATATACAAGTAACAAACATAATTTATCATAGTCATAACAGGCTACAAATTCCTCTAAAGGTAAATCCTTGCTAAATAAAGGCAATAAATATCTTTTAATAGTTACTAAAAATTCTGTATACACCGCGATTTTAGCCTTTAAAATATTTTCTAATTTATACTCTTTTAAATCTTCCGCAAAATTACTTTGAACTTGTTCATAATAGGGCGAATTTTTACCATTATCTTTCACATTTTGTAAAATGCTTCGCCACTCCCTTACTTTATCCTTTGCTATATCAATTAATTCTTCATCACTTAAACGCTCCGCATAAGCATCATCAAAGGCTTGTAAACTGCAAAAGTTTAAACCAGTAAAATGTAATTTTTCAAATAAATAATTAGCTAAACAAAATCTTAAAACTCTTTTTCCCTTTTCATTTATCGTTATTTTATTAACAACACTATATTTTAAATCTGGAACATGCCCCTTTTCATAATGGGTAAATACTCCTTGCATATAATTAAAATAATACTTTTCTAAAAATTCTAAATAAGCATTCTTCCCTTTTACTTCCCGAGCATTTAAAGCAAGTTCATTACCTTTAGTATTGTATAAAGAATCTCCTAAATATACTTCTCCCTTATAATAAATAAGAGGTTCAAATATTTCCTTTATTGAAAATAATTCTTTTAAATTCATTATTATCACCCTTTTGCCTTTGCCTTTTGTATTATATTATAGAGTAACAAAAAAGGCAATGAATTTATTTCATCACCTTTACGACCGGTCATTTTTGATTCTTTTTACGTCTTTTTCACTAAGTCTAGATATTTTCGCGACAGCTTTAATATCCAGACCTTCTTCTAACATTCTTTCTACCATTTGAAATTGATTAACAATAATACCTCTATCAAATCCCTTTTGCCAAGCGTCATCTCTTTCCTTCTTTCTGAAAACTAAAGCTTTTTTAATTTTTGCTATTTGCTCTTTTTCATCTTGGGTCAAATATTCTTCAATAACTGAATCAAACATTTTAATCCTCTCTCTTTCTTTATTACAACTTATAATTCTTATTTCATCTTATCTTGAATATCTTGAATTTCTTGTTCGGTTAAACCAGATATTTCAACAATTTCTTTAATATCCATATTTCTTTGTAGCATTCTTTTCACGGTGGTAATTTGATTTTCACGGATGCCTCTTTTAAGGCCTTTTTTGATGCCTCTTTCTTCCGCCAACTCTCTTTCTTTTCTGGCAATGTACTGAGCATCTTTTTTCAGTTTCATTTGAATTCTTTTTTCTTCATCTTCATTTAATTCAAACACCTTACTACCTACTTTCTTTGCTAACGCATCTTTTTTTCCTAATTCTTCTAACTCGTTTTTATTCGAAGTTAACATTACTAAATATAAATGTTCTTTATCTCCATTTATATTCTTATCATACCACATTCTCTTGTACTTTAAAAGATTGACATTTATTACTTTAAAATTGTCGTATTCCACTTTCCCTAATGTCATATTATGAATTCTTATTTCTTCTTTGGGTACTTTGCCTACTTTTTCAAAATTTAAATTAATTTGAATTATTTTACTGGTTTCTTCATTATCTTCCTTTTTATCATAATTATCCAATAATAAAGAAAAATAGTACATTAAGTTTCTTTCCATTATTAAATTACTAAAATTGATGTTAACTTCCACATTAATGACTTCGTTATCGCTTGTTTTTACTAAAACATCAACAATTTGTACTCTATCTTCAGTATCTTCAATTGGTAATTCATTTAATTTAACTTTTTCGACAAATACTTCTTTTTCTAAGATATCTGATAAGATGTTATTTAGAAAAGTAAAATCATCACTCAAGACAACAGTTTTAAACATATGGTCATATTTTAAAGTTAAAAACTTTTTAGTTTTTGGCATTTTGACTCCTTTCTAGAAAAGTGCATCTTCTACACCCTTCACTTTATATATAAAAGTTTTTTTCGCCATTTCCTTTTTTTTGAGCAAAATTTTTTAAAAAAATTGAAAATTATTATAAAAAAGCATAAAAAAACAGGTATTTAAATATTTGCATACCTGTCTTTCTTCCTTTAATTAGTTTTATTTTTATGTCTTATAATAAAGTATATAACACTTAGAGATACAATCAATACACTTAAGACAATCATAATAGTTTCAATTAATTTAGTTCCATTTAATGAATTATTTTCTTCTAATTCATTTGTTTCTGGTTTAGTATTTTCTTCTAAAGTTGGCATATCATCATTATCATTATTTGCATTATTATTACTATTATTATTTTCGGGTTTATTAGATGCATTATTATTAGTGTTTTTATCCGCATTATTAACACTATTATTGCTTTCATTTTTATCAGATGAATTAGTTTCATTATTTGTATTATTATCATTGTTAGTAACTTCTTCATTAATCCAAATAACCTTAGCCACAATTTCACTTATATTACCAGCACTATCTTTAATAGTAAAAGTATATTCCCCATTTTTAGCAAAAGTATATTTACTAACCCCTACTACGGTCGCATCTTCATCCGGTATAATCTCCGCTTCTACACTGCCACTTGTATTAGAAGTTGTGCTATATATAACCTCTCCCTTAGGTGGTACTTTATCTATCCATGTTACTTTAGCCGTAACACTACCTTTATTACCATCTTCATCGACAAATTCAAAAGTAAACTCGCCATTCTCTGTAAAGATGTAAGTATCTTTACCTTCATTATTTTTAATCGTTATTTTTTCACTTGGATTAACTAATTTAACTGTAACATCTTGATTAGTTAATTCTTCTGTACTATATTCTACTTCAGCAGTTGGTGGAGTATTTCTTGTGGCATCTTCAAATAGATTAATCATCGCTGCACTCATGTAATCGCCATAAGTTTCAACCCCCACTAATTTAACATATAATGCTTCATGAACATTAGTAAAGTTTACTATTTTACTTAAATTATTATTATCCCATTCCACATTACTAACGGCAACATCCCAGTTAATACCATCCATACTAACTAAAACATCGGCTTTTAAAACTATCCCATTACGACTACTTTGACGTGGAACATATTCTAAAGCATTTATATAAGCTGGTTTATCCAAAGCTAAAACGATATATTTTTCTTGGTCGGAACCATCCCATAAAGTATGCCACATTGTATTTAAATTACCATCAATCGCGTTCTCTTTGGCATCATTTTCTCTAGTTAATTCTTCTGATGAGACACTATGAACAGACAAACGGGAAATAGGGATATATTTTTGTTCATCTTTTTCCCCTAAATCCGTGAATGTAAATGTTTTCGCTTCACTTGGAGTTAAATTTTTATTTCTTCCTACACGGACATTTATTTCGACATTGCCACTTAATTCAGGTTCTTTTTCCCTAAATTTAGTCCATGTTGAATCACCAACATATTGCCATTCCATCGTATCATCAAAGCCCACAAATTTGTTTTCATAATCATTCATGGTTAATTTTTCACTCATCATCGCTTTTTCAATTGGAATATCATAAACGGTATCAAGAGCTCCGACGATTCTTATTAAAATATCCGTTTCTTCATGAATTAAGTTTAATTCTTCTTCCGTTAAAGTATGCGATAAACCTTCCGCATCATGCCAATCGCTTTCACTTAAGCTACTCTTTAAGTTATATTGCCATGTAACTTCATTACCTTCAAAAGCTTTAGAAAGCACTATTTTACCAGCATTATCCCCATCAAAGGAGAATGTTGCTATGGCATCTTTATTTGCATTTAATAAATAATTAGCCACTTGTTTTTTAACATTATCATTAACTAAATCGGGATTACTTTCCGTAGCTTTCGTTAAAGCCGTTTCCACTAATTTAAGCCATTTAGCTTTATAATTAGGAGTAGTTAAATGATTACCAATAAGTCTTAATAAATCGTGCATTGGCAATGGATAATTACCTAAGTTAGTAGTTATTTCTTCGGCTAAAGCATAATATTCTTCTTCCGTTTTTTCTAGGTTTTCATAATTTTCAACTAAGCCTAACCAAGCAGAGAAATTAATACTTTGGACTTTTAGCGCTTCCCGATATATTTTTTCTAATGTTATATAGTCATTTTTATAAACATCTGCAAGCATTAATATTTCTTCAGCTTTTTCATAGTTTGCATAATCCGCCAAGGCAGCCGTAGCTAAAACGACATAACTAGCAGGGTAAGCGCCAACATAATCGCCATCGCCCCAACCATTAGGCATTCTTACGCTTAATTTTTCGGTTTTCCCTGATTGTCCCCAGCCAGAAACATCATTAGCTAAGTTCCATACTTTGCGTCCCTTATCATCTAAAGATATATAAATATAAGCCGCATGACCAGGTTGACTAACAACACTTGATGGCACCCCATAACTACCCCAGATATTTGAACCAGTTTTAGATAAGCCACCACATACAGAACCTTCTTCAAAGACAATCCATAATTTAGGATATCCAGCTTTATAAGTTATACCATATTCATCAAAATTATAAGCATAAGGTAAGTTTCCTCTTTTTTTACTATTCCACTCATCTTTTAAACTTTCATCATAATATTTACTATTTGTGTAATCATAACCAAAACGATAAGTAATATAAGTATAAGGATTTTTACTATTATTTTGGGTTGTATAATTATTTAACCAAATAATTTCTTCATCATCGATGATATTATTCATAACAAAACGCATTTCTTCCACAGTTAAATCTTCAAATATATCATTTGTTAATAAGCCATCATGATGTAATTTCTTAAATATTTCGTATCTTACTTCAGCACTAGAACCATTCGGGTCCAAAGGATTTTCTGGTGCTCCACTTACCCACAAACCAACATTCGCTGAATGCGTCAAAGATAAAGTTACCATCATTTCTTTGTATAAGTCTTTTAAAACTGTCCCTTTTTCTGTTTTATTTTCATTCTTTAAATCAGTATCTTTATATTTAAAATATAAATCATTTAAAATATTTAAGCTTGTTACATAGTTACCATCAGGCTTACCCCCTAAAACATATAATTCTAAGGTTTCATAATCATTCATTAACCAAGCTAAAACAGTTTCATATGTATCACTATAATTTAATAAAGCTTGTAAAATATCATAACCAACATTACTGACAAAATCTCTTTGTAATAAAGTAAGCTTATATTCATCTAATTTACTAAAATCACCATTTTTAATAGCTTCATCATATTTTTTGATTTCTGCATCATAAGTACTTAATTTTTTAACAATGGTATTATCTTCAACATTCCTTTCTTGATAACCTTCTTTAATTAATTTAGCATCTGCATAAACAGCATCATCATACCACATGCTATACCAAGAATCGCCATTTTCATAAGCATATAATCTTAAATATTTTACATCCTTAAGAGGTATTTTAACAAAGTCGGCATCATCCCAACCTTTTTTTACTCCTGATTTATAAGCTTCTGTCCATTCCTTACCATCATTTGAGGTATAAATCGTAAAAGTTACCCCACTATTGTAATAAGTACTCGTTTCTTTAGCATCTACTCCTAAGTAAGCAGTAAAATAATCGTAATTATAACTGCTAACATCATAAACTAAATTAGAAGTCGCCCAAGCGGACAATCCCTTAATAAAAGGTTTCTTCTCCCCTTCAATATTCACGGTAATTAAACCACTAGAACTATTTTTATCTTTTCTTAAATAATATCCAGGTTCCACATAAGAATCTTCTTCTATATAATTAATGTCAGATAAATAAACAAATTCACTCGTATCATAAGCTAATGTATATAAAGAATTTTTATAGATACCTTTATCATATCTTTTATAAAATAAGCTCACAGTCATTACCATTACTAATAAAACGGCAATCACACCTAATTTTAAGCCTAAGTCTTTCTTATTCTTCATACCAAACACCTCTTTTAATATCAACTATTATACTTATTTTACATAAAAAAGCAATATCTTTAAGTAAATATTAACACTAATTGACAAGTACAATCATAAATTTGACATTCACTAAATTTTATATTATTCTTAACTAAAGGAAATGGTTATGAATATTATAAATTTACTAAAACAATATCAAGATCTTAATTATCAAAAATTTCAATCTAAGATTTGCCCTACTAACTATGAAATAATCGGGGTTAAAATTCCTTTAATTAGAAAAATAACGAAAGATTTATTAAAAAATTATCGTTATGAAGAAATTATCTCATTTTTAGATTATCATTACTTTGAGTGTATTTTAATAAAATTATTCTCTATTGCTTATATTGATATCCCCTTTTTAGATAAAGTCTCTTTAATTGAAAAAACTCTTCCTTTAATCGATAATTGGGCTCTTTGTGATACATTTGTATCCTCTCTAAAATTTATTAAAGAATATCGTGAAGATTATCTTCTTTACATTAAAAAGTATCTAAAAAGTAACCAAGAATTTACCCTCCGCTTTGCCATCGTCGTTTTATTAAATTATTATCTTGATGATGCGTATTATGAAGGCATCTTAAATATTTTAGTAAATATAAACAGCAATTATTACTATGTTAATATGGCTATATCTTGGGCTTATTCTCTTCTTTTTATTAAATATTACGAAGCTACTTTAAACTTTTTTACTAAAAATAAAGATTCCATTAAACCCTGGATTTATAATAAATCAATCCAAAAAGCTTGTGAATCATATAGATTAACTCAATATCAAAAAGAGCAATTAAAATCTTTAAAAAATTAAGTTGTAATTTAAAAAAATATAGTTTAATATAGAAAATTAAGGAGGAATTATGGAATACCAATATTTAGAAAATGACCCTTACAGAGGATATAATAATGAACCACTTGGTTTTGCTCATATTAAAGAAGTTATGGATTTACGCTACTACTTAGCAAAATTTAAATCCCAAAATAGTAACTTAATAGGAATAAGGGCGGGCTCCAAAGAATGTAGGCAAACTTTAGCTTATTTAAATGGCGATGCTGACTATTTAAAATACTACTATGGTTATTGTCAAGATGAAGACACCTTTACGAAAGAATGGATGGATAGATTAATTATAAGAATTAATCCTGACGACTTATCTTTATGGCAAGAAGATGGACTTAAACAAATTGTTTATGCCCCAATCGAGGATACTATTTACATCTTAAGAAGAAAAGGTAATGTTTTTATTAATGAAGTAATAAATGGCAATAGACACTGTCATGAAAATAATTTAAAAGTTAGTGCCCGCATGAGTGCCGAATATTTTGCTTTATCCGAGGAAGATGAAGAAGAATTTAGAAAATCCTTTGCCACCGGTCCTTTATATCCCCAACCACTTATAATGTATTTAACCCAAAAAGGATTTAACAATAATTCATTTAAAGTACCCGATTATGAAACCATTGTTACTCTTGATAATTCTGATGAAACAATTAAATATTATGAAGTTGTAAATGGTAATGCTACTTTAAAAAAAGTCTTTAATATAAGTGAACTGCCCAAAGAAGCATGGCGCATAGTACTTAATAGTAGATTTTATCACGCTATTTATGAACCAGATGCCCTTTATGCAACTTATCGCACATATGTTGATGAATATGAACCATATTTAAAAACAGATGGTCCTTCATTAAAAAGAGAAATATAAACTTTAAGCTAGATATAATAAGTAAATCTAGCTTTTTATATTATTTAAAACATAGACTTTTCCTAAGAAATTTAGTACAATGTTGGTGGTGGTAAAAATGGAATGTTTATTTTGTAAAATTGTTAAAGGCGAAGTGCCTAGTTATAAACTTTATGAAGATGATAAAGTTATTGTTATTATGGATGCTTATCCTAATGTTGATGGACATACTTTAATTATTCCTAAAGAACATTATGATTCTTTGATGGACCTTCCTAGTGATTTAGTAACGCATATTAATGAAGTTGCTAAAAAATATATTAATCATATTATGGAGAGATTAAATGCTAAAGAATTAAGTGTTTGTGTTAATTATGGTAATAGTCAAAAGATTAAACATTATCATATGCATTTATTACCTAATCATGGTATGCGTCCAACGATGGATGTTAAAGATGTTTATGAGGTATTAAAATAATGTTAAATAAGAAGAAAAAGATTATTTTTACTAGTGTTATCTTAGTTTTAATCGGCGTGTTATTTACTTTTAGTTATCAAATTATTTATCATAATTTTAGTCATGCCAATATTCAAGATATTAATAATGATACGGATAAAAATAAAGACGAAGATAAAGAAATTAAAACTTACAAAGCTAGTTTAATTGCGACGGGTGATGGCCTAATTCATTCCAATGTTTATAGAGCTGCTTATAATAGTGCTACCCAAACTTATGATTTTTCTGATATGTTAACTTTTACGAAAGACAAAATTAAAGATTACGATATAAAATATTATAACCAAGAAACAGTATTTGATGAAGATTCGCCCCTTAGTAATTATCCGCGTTTTAATACTCCTTCTGCATTTGGGGAAAACATGTTAGATATCGGGTTTAATTTAGTTTCCCTAGCTACTAACCACTCCATGGATAAAGGGGCAAGTGGAGCTAAGAATAGTGCTAAATGGTGGCACCAACAAAAAGATATCTTAGCTACCGGAATGGCTACAAGTGAAGAAGAAAGAAATACCTTCCCTATTATGGAAGCAAATGGCATCACTTATACGATGTTATCATATACATATGGAACTAATGGTATCCCTGTTCCAAAAGATGAACCATATCTTGTTAATTTATTTGATGAAGAACAAGTTTTAAAAGATATTCAAAGCGTTCGCGATAAAGTCGATGTCTTAATCGTAGCTATGCACTGGGGAACGGAATATAAACAAGAGGCTACAGCAAAACAAAGAGAACAAGCTAAATTTTTAGCTGACAATGGTGTTGATATTGTTCTTGGTACTCATTCTCATTGTATTGAACCTTGGGAAAGAATTGGTAATACTGTTGTTTTCTATTCCTTTGGTAATTTTATCTCTGGGCAAAACCATCCTGACAATACGGCTTATGTACGCAAAGTATCTTCTTTTGGCATGTTTGCTACCATGGATATTATTAAAACCGTTGACCCAAATACCAATACAACTACCATAACTGTGGAAAATATTGGAGCTGATATCAACTATAATTATAAATATTACAATGAGGAAAAGAAAAGAAACGACTATGTAGTCATTCCTTTTAGTAAAATGAATGAAAGTTATTTAAAAGATTATAAGAGTCTATATCAAGAATTTAGTGATGTATTAACTAAGTATGATGACTCCATTAAAATTGAAGAGCTACCTATTTAATTTAAATAGCTCTTTTTTTGCCTTTAATTACTCTACTCTTATCTTCTTCTAAATGAGAAAATATTTCTTTAATTCCTAAAGAAAATAAGATATTAGTTGGTTCATTATAAACTTTTTCATGCCAATCTTGTAAAACTTTATCTCTTATTTCTAAGGCACGTTCATTTCCATAAAACATTAAACACATACGTAGTAATATTTGGGAAAATAGAATTAGATTTTTATCTTGGCCATCAAAATTATAAAGATAATAAGAAGCCCATTTATTATAAATACTTCCTACTATATTACGTCTTTCGGCTTACGCAATAACTAAATCTATTCCTAATTCTTCGGTAACATCAGTAAGATGCCATTCTATTTCATAATTAATTCCAAACCCTTGCTCTATTAAAGAACTCTCTACTCTAGGATTAACAAATAATAGATAAAATAACATTTTTCTTAAATAATGCTTTTTATCCTCATCTAAATTATCATCATTAATATATTGATTTAAAATAGCAATTAACGAGTTAATAATATCACTACAAGATATACTTATGACAGGATAAGCATAAGGATGAACTAAAAGCGTATTATTTATCATAACTTTAGGATGACTAAATAAAATATGCGCAATATTTTTAGTTATCCGATAATTAACTAAGTCAACTCCCTTTAATATAGCATCAATATCATCGCTAGGATAATTTAAAGCTTTTGGAGGGTTTAAATATTGAAGGATGGCTTGCATATCGGCTGGATTATTCCCTAAAGATTCATAAAGACTATGACAAAGCTCGATATTATGTTTTAGTTCTTTTATCATATCTTCATTAATTTCTTTACTATTTATTAATGCATAATAAAATGCCAATATATCTTTTGTTATTATTCTAATACTATTTATGATACTCATGGTATTATTCGTTAACTCTTTCATACAATTCCCCTCTTTTTTACTGATAAATTAGTATACTCTTTTATTTTTCTTTGTCAAGATTAACCAACAAATACAAAAAAAGAAGCCTGCGCTTCTTTAGTAAATAATACTTCCACCAATAATTATAGCAAGTAATATATACAATATTAATACTATAAAAAAGTAGCTGTAAGCATTATTATTGTTATTTTGGTTACAAGGATTTCCTCCTTGCCCACCTTTATTACAACAGCTCATTATATACCTCCTTTAAGTTAGACTAAATGTAGGCTCCTACAATTATGATAAGTAAAATAAATAATACTAATATAATAGCAGCGCCAATTCCGTTATTTCCACAACTCATAATTCACTCCTCCTTTATGTCTATTCATTAATAATTTATGGTTAATCTTTTTAAGTGTGAGTGCTTAATTTCATTGTATTTATTAAATACTTTTGATATAATAAAGCTTGAGGAGGAAAAAATGAAAAAAATTTTTATTATAAGTGCTGTATGTCTTTTATCATTATGTGGATGTGGAAGAATACCAAAACTTGCTAATGGTGAAGAAGCGGTGGTTACATTTAAGAAAGATGATAAAGAACATTCAATCAGTGCCAATGACATTTATGAAGTATTAAAAAAGGAATATGGATTATCTACTACAACAGATTTAATCGATAAATATATCTTCGAAACAGAATTTGCCGATTATACTGATGATGCCTTAGAAGAAGCTGAAAATACTGTTGAAGCTATGATTACTTATTATGGTGGTGAAGATGCTTTATTAGCTTTTATGGAGAATTATACCAAATTCCCATCAATTGATGCTTATAAAGACTATGTATATGTTGAAAGCTTACGCAGTCATGCCATTGACGCATATGCTAAATTACAAGTAACTGATAAAGATATTGAAAATTACTATAATAAAGAAGCTAAAGGCGATATTGAAGTTTATCATATTTTAGTAGTTCCTAAAGTTACAGATAGTATGACTAGTGATGAGAAAAAAGAAGCTGAAGCCAAAGCGAAAGCTACTGTTGATGAAATTCTTAAAAAATTAAAAGATTCTAAAGATGTTCTTACTACTTTTAAAGAATTAGTTAAAGAATATTCTGAAGATGAAAGTACGAAGAGTAAAGATGGTAACTTAGGCGACATTAACTACTATGTTTTAGGGCATGAATATGATGAATTAGTAGATGCAGCATATAAATTAAAAGATGGCGAATATAGCAAAGAAATGGTTACTACGGAACTTGGCTATCATGTTATTTATCGTAATGCAACCAGAGAAAAAGATACTTTAGAAAACTTAAAATCTAAAATTACAGAAATATTAGCTGATAGAGAAATTGAAGAAGATAGCAAGATTAGAATTCATACTTTAAAATATTATCGCGACTTATATAATATGGATATTGTTGATTCTGATTTAGATAGCGAATATGGTATCAACTTAAATGCTGAACTTAACGCTAAAGAAGACACAGCCGAATAATTAAAATTAGTTTATAAAAGGTGATGAATTAAATACATTCCATCACCTTTTTATTTTATATATTTTTATCATAAGTTATATCGGATACTTCATACTTCCGATTTTTAGAAATCTTGCTCAATATTTTAGTTGAAGCCCAACCAATAAAGGCTAAGATAAAGAAATAGACTACGCCAAAAATAGTAAATGTTGGCGCTGATCCTGTAAATAAATCAAGTAATGCTGCTCCCGCGGTCATAGATGAAACAATAGTTAAACTATCAACTGAACTAGAGGTAATATCTTGTTTAATGCCATCAAATAATTTTTGCGCTGATTGAACATAATTTTTCATCATTGACCACAAGTATTTAATATATTCTAAAGTATCTCTAAGCGTTTCATAACGATAACCTGAGATAGCTAAGAACTCAGCAAGCTCTGCATCACTTTTAGCAATTTTTTCTCTTGTAGAAATATAGGTACTCATTTGGTTAATTCTACCTTCAATTAAATTTATCGTTTTCGCATACCCCTCTAATTTGGTAGTAAACTTAATTATTTCTGATCCTTTAACATTAGCATTTACTACGATGAATATTTAAATATCTATGTAATTGTCCTTTAAATTCTCTAATAAAGATTTGTTCTTCAATATATCTTTCGATGTTATCTATGGATTGTTTTTTATTATTAATGAAGTAATACTTATCCCCTCTTAAAACATCATATTTAGGATTATTAAACTCAAAATACTTTTGCTTTTCTGTTTGGCTTAAAAGTTCTGTCATATCTTCTTTTGTAGCATTATCACAAACAATAAAATATGGATAGACAGTTTCAATGTTGGCTAATTCCTTTGGTACGGGAGCCCCTAAACTAAACAAATAACTAAAGGCTGGGGATAATCTATTTTCATAATAATCTGTTAATTTATTAATATCCGCAAATAAAGTATTCTCATTTACACTGTTATTTTTTAAAATAATTAGACCATCTTCAAATATTTTAACTGTTATATTAAGGGCAGTGGTAATTTCAATATATTCTTCCCCTTGTACCCCATATTCAATTTTACCAATTTCTAGGTTTTTATGATAATTAGCTAATTTCTTGCTATCTAATTTTAATTGGGTTTTTATCTCTCTTAAAAAATCATAAATTTCGGATAATTGTAACATTGTTCTTTGAAACCAACCACCAATATATATATTACTTATTTTCATTTCATACCTCTTTCTAATTTAATTCCTTGGAAAAGAATTTAGCATCATTCACCACAAAACCATAATGTTTATAACACTCATGGGCGGGGACTCTAAAATTCATCGACCATAATTCCATGGCCACACACTTCTTTTCACGGCAAATTCTTGTACATTCATCAAGCATCTTGGTCGCAATATTATGTCTTCTATATTCCGGTTTAACACAAACATGATTTAAAATCGCGTAGGTATTCATTTTTTCATAAATTGTTGGAATGATAGTTATTTTTGTATGCGCTACTACTTTTCCCTCAATAGTACCAACTAAATAAATCTGTTTATCATCATTTTCATTTTCTTTATATATTCTTTTGGCATATTCAATATTGGTTTCTTCATTAAAACATTCATTACATAATTTGATAATTTCTTCAATATCTTCTTCTTTAGCTATGCGAAAATTTACTTCCATATTTTATATCTCCTACTTCTATTTTAATTTTACAACAAATAGATATAAAATTGTATTACTTTACAAGCAATATACAATATATTTACACTAAAAAAGGACTTAAGTTAACCTTAAAATCCTTTTTGTTTTAATTTCATTTTTATATAGTATTCTAATTCATTACCACTATATTTTTTACTTAATTTATTTTTTAATTTAAGATATTCTCTATCATATATTTCTTGGCTAAAATTAAAGGAAGTTTCATTTAATACTTTATTAATGTCTTCTTTATAAAATCCTTTATTAAGTAAATCATTAGTTACCTTTAACTTTAACATAATTGGCGATAAATTATTGTTACTTTTGATTTTTTTATCAACATATTTTTTAATCTTACTTTGCCATATATCACTCGCAAAAGTATCTAAATAATCTTTAATGTCATCATCTTTAAAGCCTAATTTTTTTAAATTATAATAAATATTATTAGGACCAATAAATTTTAAATTTACTTCATCATTTATAT
The DNA here is from genome assembly GCA_947626125.1 of uncultured Bacilli bacterium. Classification (GTDB taxonomy): domain Bacteria; phylum Bacillota_I; class Bacilli_A; order RF39; family UBA660; genus SIG200. The sequence goes on along the minus strand of CANQRA010000009.1, from coordinate 11,388 downwards.
AAGCTTTTATATATATTTGATCATTTAATAAATTCTCTTTTTTTAGTCTTTCTATGGTATAATTAATTGCCTCTTTACTATAATCTTTTAATTTATTGCGAATTTCTTTTTCTACCCTTAGTTTACTACTAATAAATTTTAAAGCAATATTATAGCTTTCCAAATAACTATTATAATTTAAAATTTCTGTTAATTTATCTTCGTCAATTTCTCTTTTTAAAAGTAATTCATATTTTAAAATAACATCATCATATAAACTAATCTTCTCACCATTACTTAAATATAATTCATAAAGACTACTTTTTTTCTTAACTATCTTTTCTATTTTCATAATTTAAACATGCTATACTTAAATCTTTAAGTAATTCATCTACTTCTTTCATTTCTTTTACTTTAACTCCACTGGCGTATTTATGCCCTCCCCCATTATATTTGCTGGCTATTTCATTAATGATAGGGCCTCTACTCCGAATACTAATTTTATATTGATTATTCTTAACATCTTCGGTTACAAAAGTCCACACTAATAAATCATCAATAAAATTATAATTATTAATTAAATTTGAAGGTGTTGCCACATCTACATTATATTCTCTTAAAACATCATCGCTTATTTTAATATAGCCAAAGTGATGCTCATCAATTACTAAATTATTTGTAATATAAGCAATAAATTTGTACTCACTAAATGGTCTTACATATAATTTCTCATAAAGATTGGTAAAATCTATATGACTTTTTTTGAGTAACTGAACCACCGTTTCCAATGTTTCAATCGTCGTATTTTTTAAAGAAAATCTTTCACTATCAGAAACAATACCTAAAAATAAATTACTCGCAATACTTTGATTTAAAGCTAATTTAGTATTTAGTATTAATTCGGTAACCATTTGACAAGTACTTGATTTACTTTCATCTACCCATTCTACTTTGGCTTTAATATCTTGTTTAGGATGATGATCAATTTGCATTATTACTTTATAATTTAGATTTTCTATGCCATCTATTCTTGCCATATTTGGCACATCTAAGGTAATTAGTAAAACATCATTTAATTTATCGTAATCTAATTTATCCAGATTACCATACTTCTTAAATTTAGCAACTCCTACCCCACCCGCATAAACATTCTTTTGGGGAAAAGTTAATTTAATTGCATCCCTTAAAGCTAAGGAAGAACATATTGCATCAGGGTCGGGCCCCACATGCCTTAAAATAACAATATCTTGATTTTTCTTTATTTCGTTATAAATTTTATTTAATATTTTTTTATTTATTATAAGGCATCTTCCTTTCTAATTAACCAATTAATTCTTGGGTATCAAGAGCAATCATTAATTCTTCATTTGTTGGAATAACATAAACTTTAACACTAGATTCTTCACTCGATATTATTCCCTCATGTTTATCTAAATAACTAGCTATACTATCATTTTTATCATAGTCAATATAAATACCTAAAGAAGATAATTTATTAATAATATTTTCTCTAAATTCTCGGGCATTTTCCCCAAGTCCCGCGGTAAAGACTATAGCATCAACCTTACCATCTAGGGCTACATAATAACGAGCGATATATGATACTATTTTATCGATATACATATCATTAGCTAAAATGCATTTTTCATCATTTTCAGCCATACCATTTTCAATATCGCGATGGTCAGAATATTTTTCACTTATAGCTAAAAGTCCACTTTGTTTATTTAAAACATTGTCAACTTCTTCTATACTCATATGGGCATTTTTCATCATATAAGGAATAATAGAATAATCGATATCTCCACATCTTGTTCCCATCATAATACCCGAGTTAGGACTAAAGCCCATAGTTGTATCGATGCTTTTGCCATCTTTAATACAACACAAGCTTCCTCCACTACCAATATGACAACTAATTATATTGACATCTTCTTTACCTAATATTTCTTGCATCTTTTTCGTTATGTAACGATGACTAGTGCCATGGAACCCATATTTACGGACACCATACCTTTGGTACCATTCTTTTGGAACGGGATATAAATATTCTTTTTCTTGCATCGTTTGATGAAAAGCCGTATCAAAAACCCCAACCATTGGTGTATTAGGCATTGCTTCTCTAAAAGCTTTAATCCCAACAATATTTGCAGGATTATGTAAAGGAGCAAGTGAAGATAATTCTTCCACTGTTTTAATTACATCATCATCTATTATTGTTGATTTATTATATTTGTCTCCTCCATGAACAATACGATGACCAACACCATCTATTTCATCTAAGGATTTAATAATATTATTATTAAATAATTCTTCGATTAAATATTTAATAGCTTCACTATGGTCTTTAAGCTCTGCTTGTTTCTTTGTTTTTTCGCCATTAATTTTAATACTATAAAAACTATCACTCAAGCCAATTTTCTCAAAATAGCCACTTATTAATTCTCTTTCTTCTGGTAATTCAATACAATTAAATTTAAGTGATGAACTACCAGCATTTACTGATAATATTTTCATTCTAACACCTCAATATCAATTATAAAGGAGGATTTTTAATTTGTAAATAGAACACAATTCAAAAATACATGAAAAAAGTAATGAAATTAATCCATTACTATTGCTATTTATTATCATCTTCAATTAGATTAGCTACCGAGATAAACCTGGTACCTAATTCTTCAAAAATATTTTCTTTTCCTTCATGTAAAGCATCAATAAAATCTTTAATTTGATTAGTACAGTCAATAACATTAATACCATCCATTGGCATTTTTTCTAAATAAGTTAAATTAGAAATATATGTACCATTAATAATGCCATTTTTATATGCTTCAATAAAATCTTTCGTCCCTTTTGTAAATAAACCAAAAGTAGCGCAGACATATATCTTTTTAGCTCCCATATTTTTTAATTCTTTCGCCGTTTCAATGATTGTTCCCCCACTGGAAATCATATCATCAACAATAATAACTGTTTTTTCTTCGGGTGAAAAACCAACGAATTGTTTAGATTCAATGGGGTTCTTTCCATCAACTATTTTAGTAACATCTCTTCTTTTAGAGAAAAAAGCATGATTACAACCAAAACGGTCAGCAAAATGTCTTGCTCTTTGTTGAGCTCCCTCATCTGGGGCAACAATTAAGATTTTTTCCGGATGTTTATAATCGATTTTTTCCTTAATAACTAATTCTCTTAACATTTCATTTGTCACAAACATATTATCAAAATTATGCTTTGATATAGCCGCGGCAGCATCAGGGTCATGAGAGTCAACTGTTAGGATATTTTTAAAGCCTAAATAATGACACTCTCTTAAATAATCCGCAGCTTCGGTTGATTCGCCAAATACCCGGCGATGTTGTCTTCCATAAGGTTGAAAAGGAATAATTAAACTTTTACGGGCGGGATTATCTTTTAAAGCACCCACAGTTCTGGCAATATCTCTAACATGGTCATCAGGTGATAAAATTTGGCCTGTATATGGATTAGGTGTTTTATCATTAACATCACAGATTACATAAACATCTTGGTCTCTACACTCAGTCGATAATTTTACTTTCCCCGAACCATCTTGAAATCTAATAAAATCTGCTTCCACGATCATATCCTTAGGAAATATCTTTCTTAGTTTTGGTAAACAATTATTTACGAAAATTAACTTTTTTCTCATACTACTCCTCATCTTTTAGAAAATCATTTTCTATATCCAAAATTATTATAAAAAATTAAATTAATTTTGTAAATATCATTTACAAAAATTTGCCATTCTAATAAAAAAGAGGATTACTGCAGCATACAAGATAACATATAAGATAACATACAAGATACCTTGAATACAATTATTTAATATTGTATAATAAAAATAGAAAAAGGTGATACTTAATGAATAATTACATTCCTCCATTTATCATCACTAATCATATGTTAGAATATGTTTCTTCTATTATGAAAAAAATTGGCAAATTAGACAACTATAAAGATTTAAATAAAATGCCTATTTTGAGGCGAAATAATCGTATTCATTCGATACATTCATCTCTAGCAATTGAAAATAATTCTTTATCATTTAATCAAGTAAAAGATATAATTGATGGCAAATTAGTTAAAGGCGAAAGAAAAGAAATTGAGGAAGTTAAAAATGCCTATAAAGCCTACGAAATGATGAACAAAGTAAATCCTTATTCAATCGAGGATTTAAAAATGATTCATGGCATAATGACTTTTTTAACTGTCGAAGAATCTGGCGAATTTAGAAAAGGGGAAGAAGGTGTTTTTGACGGAAATAAATGTATCCATATTTGTCCTAAACCAGAAATGATAAAGTCTTTAATGACAAATTTATTTGCTTGGATGGAATTAAATAAAGATACAATTCATCCCTTAATATTATCATCCGTTTTTCATTATGAATTTGTTTTTATTCATCCTTTCAGTGATGGAAATGGAAGAATGGCAAGATTATGGCAAAATATTATATTATCGCAATGGGAAGATATCTTTGCTTATGTTCCTATTGAATCGCAAATAAAAAAATATCAAGAAGAATACTATCAAGCAATTAGTAATTGTAATTCTAAAGGTAACTTTGATGAATTTATCAAATTTATGCTAAAAATGATTGACGAAACATTAGGAGAATTAGTAATAGGTACTTCTAAAGAAGCTAATCATCTAAGTCCTTATGTTCAAAAATTACTTAATGTAATGGAAAATGAACCAGCGATGAACACTAAAGAATTAATGACTAAACTTGGTTTAAAATCTCGAGCTTCATTTAAAAACAATTATTTAAACCCCGCCTTAAAAAATGGTCTCATAAAAATGACTAATCCTGATAAACCAACCAGCAAAAATCAAGCTTATTATAAAGACTGTTAGTTTTATTAAAAAAATCAATAGTTTACTTTCTATTGATTTTTTTTCTTTCAGCATGATTTTTACTGCGCATCGCCATTTTATCACTATTTAACTCATAGTTATAATTGCTTTCTAAATTAAATTCAAAAGGATTAAAATAGCTATTCATTACTTCTTTAAAATCATTTTTTAAAAAATCACTACATTTATTAAAATTACTATTTCTAATCATTATTCTATCACCATTATTAGTATGGTTCAAAAATAATTATTTATAATAAATCTTTAAATTCATCATCTTCTTTGGAAGAAATAGTTATTATTTTCCGCGTCTTTACTGCTTCATAAATCATCTCTTCATAATTAATTAACTTTTCATATTCTAGACATTTTTCTTTACTCGGATTAATGACAGGATGAGGTGGCACAAAAATAGTACAACAATCTTCATAAGGAAGGATACTTGTTTCATAAGTACCAATTTGTTTAGCTAAATCAATTATTTCTAATTTATCATAAGTAGCAAGGGGTCTTATCACGGGCATTCTTACTACTTCATTAATAACACTCATACTAGTTAAAGTTTGACTAGCTACTTGCCCGATAGATTCACCATTCACGATAATTTTAGCCTTTACTCTACTTGCCACGATGGCACTTATGCGATACATCATTCTGCGCATAATTGTAATCATATATTCATGGGGAATATTTTTATAAATTTCTTCTTGGATTTGGGTAAAATTAATGATATGTAATCTAATTTCACTATTATTATATAAAGCCAGGGCCTTAGCTAAAGTTTTAACTTTATTTAAAGCATATTCACTCGTATGAGGTGGACTTTCAAAATAAATAGCCTCTAATTTTATTCCTCTTTTAATCGCAAGGTAACCTGCAACAGGAGAATCAATACCCCCGCTTAACATTAAAAGGCCTTTACCTAGAGAAGAAACCGGATATCCTCCCCTTCCTTTAATTCCATCAAAATAAATCAATACTTCGTTTAATCTTATTTCCACATTTACGGTTATATCCGGATTTTTAACATCTACTTTAATATCTTTGATATTTTTTAAAATATGACCACCTAAGGTCTTACAAAGTTCCATACTATTTAATGGATAACTCTTATCACTTCTTTTAACTTCCACTTTAAATGTTTTAAATTCTTTCTTATTTAAAATGTTAATTATATTTTCTTTAATACTATCTAGAGTTCTATCTTCTAAAATATGGGCTTCGACTATTTCCAGAATGCCAAAAATATTTTTTAATTTATCTATAACTTCTTCATAATTGTTATTATCAGGAATAATAAACATCCGACCATAATCATATTTAATCTCGACATTACTCAAAGTTTTTTTAATATTATTATTTAATATTTTTAAGAAAAAATTCCGATTTTCTTTCTTTGTTGATAATTCACCATATTTTAAAAATATAATTTTTTGCATTTACATCACCATTCGCTTACATCTAAAAGCTTTTTATATTCTACCTCAAAAACTTCTAAAAATCTATTAATTTCTAAAACCGTTGTCATATGCGATAAACTAATTCGCATACATGATTTACTTCTTTTTAAATCATTATAAATAGCCATCACACTACTAGAGATTTCGCCCGCTTTATTAGCACTAACACAAAAACCTTTATCGGATAAGATACTGGCAAGTTCTGAAGCTGCCACTTTATCAAAGCTAAGACTGATAATATGGGGAATAGAATATTTTGTTTTATTGATTTTAATTCCTTCAATATTCTTTAATTTACTAACTATCCGTTCATTTAATAAAGTTATATATTTTTCTCTTTTATCAATGTCTTTTAAACTAACTTTAATGGCATCTTTCATACTGACAATTAAAGGTAAAGGTAGAGTACTAAAAGAATTATCATTCTTACTATTACCATATAAAATAGGGGTTAATTTCACACTGTCATTTTTGTATAAAAAGCCTATTCCTTTAGGACCATATATTTTATGGGCCGAAATACTTCCTAAATCAATATCGCGAAAACTAACTGATGTTTTACCTAAAGCTTGGGTTAAATCTGAATGAAATAAAGTACTTTCATTTTCTTTTTTAATAATTTGTCTTAACATTTTTAAAGGTTGTCTTACCCCCGTTTCATAATTAACTGCACAAATACTAACTAAAATAGTATCTTCTCTAATTAACCTTTTTAAATCATCAAAAATAATTAATCCATCTTCATCATTCGAAACATAGCTAATACTAAAACCTAGGCTTTCTAAATAATCACATATTTTATAAATAGATGGATGTTCTAATTTAGAAACAATGATATGTTTACCCTTATTATGTCTTTCTAATGCTAGCCCAATTAAAGCTAAATTATTAGCTTCCATTCCTCCACTTGTATAGATTATTTCTCTATCCATTATATTAAACATATTACTTAATTCTTTCGTTGTATTATTTAGTAATTCTTGACTTTTCATTCCTAAGGCATGCATAGAATTAGCTGAAGCACTATACTCTTTACTAATTTTCACATATGTATCTAAGGCTTCTAAAGAAATTGGTGTAGTTGTACTATAATCTAAATAAGTCAAATGGTATCACTCCCTATTTATTTATTCAATTATATCAAAAAAGAGTTAAATAATCTATCTCTTATTTAAACTCTTCTAATAATTTTTCATGAATTCCGGGTTCAATAATATTAATGGCATTAATAGCGTTTTCTAAACTTAATTTAAAGTTTCCTTTATTAAAAGCACTTTCAGCTTTAAAAAGTCCTAAATCAACTTCTTTATTTATGCGATATCTATTCCCATAGACAATAGCATTTTCCGCCATTTTCGCAGTTTTCACTGTTTCATTAATGGTGTTATAAACTTTTAAGACAAGGTCTCTTGCTGTATCAACTCTTAAATTCAAAGTCTTAATCGAAATCGGTCTCTTCTCTAATTCTTTAACCATTTCATTAATTGCTAAAGTGGCCTCACTTAATTCAACATAATAATTTTTCGGGATGATGGGTAATTTATAGCTTCTAACCTTTTCTTTAGCTTGAGCTAGAATATCTTTTATTTCTTCAAGTTGGTCTCTTGCTCTTAATTCATCTTCTTTTAGGCCACCTAAAGTTTTTAGAGCTACATTCAATTTTTCTTCAGTTTTCGTTAATTTATTATTTAATATTTCCATTTCTTTATTTAAATGGGAATATGCTAAAGTTTTATTTCTTTCCATCTCTACTACGCGATCATAACTAGCTCTAATGTTATTGAATGATTCTTTTATTTCACTTATAACTAAAACTTCATCATCGGATAAATCATAACTATACTTAATATCATCAATTTTGCGATATAATTCATTATTTATTTTTTCTAATTTACTAACCTTTATTAAAATACTCCTTTTATAATCTTCATATAAAGTTTTTGTTAATCTTTCTTTATCAAAATCATTATATAAAGAGTCAAAATAGTCTAACATGGTTTTTAGTTCAAAAACAGAATCAACAACATTCAACACATTTAAACGACTAAAAATATCTTGAATTTTTTTATTAGCTTCTTCAATATTATATTCAATGTTTAAATAATCTAAGTTAAATCCCTCTAATTTCATTTTATGATAAATAGAATTTATTTCATTAATTCTTTTTGGTATTAACCCATTACCCAAGCTAATAATAATTTTGGTTTCATTAATAACTACTTTTAAATTACCTATTATATCATCGATGGCTTTAACAATTCTTCCCACTTCTAAATATTCATTTTTTTCCATGGCTACTTCAAAAGCACTAAATAATTTATCAACATTTTCAAATTGTAATTCGATTGGTTTTTGAATGATTTCAAAATCGCTTTCATTATTGTTATATAAATTTCTAATTTCACGATATTCGGCCTTTAACTTAATAATTGTTTCTCTATTTCTTTCTTCGGATAAAGTAATTTCTCTAATTTCTTCCAGTAAAAAGTCGGATTTCGTTTTTAAGTAATTGATATCTACCTCAACATCTATTAAGCTTTTCTTTAATTTGTCATAATTTTTTTCATTAAAATCATTTTGTAATTCAATTAATTCATCAGTTATCTTGGGTATTTCGGTATCTCTGATATTTTCAAATCTTTTAAGCCAACCTTTATACTTTTTTCTTAATTCATCATTATTAACTAAAGCTTCTACTTTATTAAGTTCGGATAATATACTAGAAGATATAATTAAATTTTTTTCTCTTTCTAAATTACTAATTTCTTTATCTATACTCTTTTTATATCTTTTATCCATTACGATTAAAACCACGATTACTACGACAATCGTAAATAAATAATAAGATGATGCAATTAATAAAAATGTTTGTCTTGTCATGACCTTATCACCTACTATTAAAATTGTAACATAGAAATAAATTTTTTAGAATACAAGAATTGACAAAATTTTTAATTTGTTAATATTTGTCAAAAAATTAAAAAAATTTACTCTTTTTAGGTTGTTAAGCCTTTGGTAAATTCTTTTCTAATAAATGAATTCTTTCATTAAAATTATCACTCATACAAATAAATGAACCACTGACAACGATATCTAAGGGATAATCTTTTAAATATTTTATTGATTCATCATTGACTCCCCCATCAATTCCCACCAAGAACTTATCTTTTAAATAATTAACTTTTTCTAAAACTTCGGAAATAAACTTTTGTCCTCCGGCTCCAGGATAAACACTCATTATTAAAACATAATCTATTTTATCAAGGTACTTATCAACAATATGTTCACTTTCATCCGGATTAATGGCTACTCCTACTTTAATATGATGGCTCCTAATATATGCTAAAGTCTCTTCAATATTAGGGGTGCCATCTAAATGAATAGTAATAATATAGGGTTTTAATTTAACTAATTCTTTAATATAAATTAAAGGATTTTTAACCATTAAATGAATATCTAAAGGTTTTTTTGTTTTATTTAAAAGGAGCATTATTTCTTCAAGCGTAAAATTTTTATTAGGGACATATTCGCCATCCATTAAATCAACATGAATTAAGGAGGCATCACTATTATCAATTAATTTAATGGTCTCTTCTCGACTATATTTACTTTTTAAAAAACTTACTGATATCATTGTTACTCCTTTATAAATTTTAAATAATTAGTATATCGCGATTTTAATATTTCGCCCTTATTAACTTTTTCTAAAACTTGACAACCCATTTCTTTTTCATGCGTACAATCTTTAAATTTACATTCTTCCTTTTGAAATTCTTTAAAACTATTTCTGATTTCTTCTTTACTATATATGTTTATATCGATGGAAGAGAATCCCGGCGTATCAACAACATAAAAATCTTTAACCGCAAATAATTCTACTACTCTCGTGGTATGTTTACCTCTTCCTAGACTTTCCGATATTTCATCAGTTTCTAAATGTAAATTTTTATCAAAGGCATTAATTAAAGTACTTTTACCTGCGCCCGTTTGTCCACAGACTGTTACAATAGTGCCTTTTAAATATTTCTTTAATTTTTTTATTTTTCGGTTATTAAAAACTTTTATCCCAATTTTTTCATAATATTTAGCTAAATTCTTGATTTCTTTTAACTCATTCTTACTTGCTAAATCTAACTTAGTAAATACAATAACGGGGATAATTTTGTTAATAGTAACTATACTTATTAGTCTGTCTAATAAAGATAAGTTAATCTCAGGTTTTTTTATACTTGTCACAATTAAAGCTATGTCGATATTACTGACGGGAGGTCTTGTTAACAAACATTTTCTTTCTTCGATTTTTTCAATCACTTTCTTATCGATATCTACTAAAACCTTATCGCCTACGACGGGTTTTAAATTATCATTTCGAAATTTGCCTCTTCCTTTGCAGTCGTATTCTTTATCACGCACTTTAACCGTAAAAGTATCACTAACTACTTTAATAATTAAACCCTGTTCTAACATAAACCGTCCGTACATTCTTCATCAGGTATCTCGGGATTTTCTTCATCTTCAATTGCATTTCGATAAACCCATATTTTAAATGTAGCTCCTGCGGTTACTGTGTCTCCCGCATTTCTACTTTGTCTATAAATCGTTCCATCTAAATTATCGCTACTCGTTGTCTCGGTAATTTGTAATGTAACATTGTGTTCCTTACAGAAGTCTTCAACATCACTAACTGTATAACTACCATCAGTAAAATCTGGATAAACAACCCCGACTACCGCGATAACAAGGGTAATAGATTCGCCTTTTTTAAGACTTTCTCCTTTAGCTACAGATTGTCTTACAACATCATTAGCTTTAAATTCACTATCACTATCGACAGCTTCTTCTTCAATATTAACAACTAAACCTCTTGCTTCCAAAGCGCCTTTAACTTCTAAATAGTTTTCACCCACATAATCTTCTAAGATAATTGTTTCATCGCCGGTAGAAACATATAATTTAACTTCCGCACCCTTCTTTTTCTTAACGCCCGCATAAGGAGAAGTTCTCACCACATTACCGACCGCAATGTCTTTAGAAGATACGCCTTCTTGTTCACTGGCAATCGTAAATCCAG
>CANQRA010000008.1 GCA_947626125.1 uncultured Bacilli bacterium | reverse complement strand
AGACACTTCCTTCCTTGTATGTTATTTTATCATATTCTCCATTTTTTTGTGTCTATATTTCTATCCTAACACCAATTACTTTCTTCTATTATTGGTGATGATGAAAGAACAACAAAGGATATGGATGCAACATTAAAGAGTTTGCCACTTGAGAAAGATAATGTAAAAGAAATAATAACAGAAATATTAAATACAAAAGTTGATGATGGAATAAAATTTGAAATTGAAAGTGTTAAAGATATAAGGCAGGAAAGTGAATATGGAGGATTTAAGATAAACATTTTAGCAACTATGGATAATTTGAAGGTTTATCTTGCCATAGAACTTACAACGGGAGATAGAATAACACCAAGAGAAACCCACTATATGTATAATTCACATTTTGAAGATAAAAAGATACCAATTCTCGCGTATACATTGGAAACCCTTATTGCTGAAAAGTATCAAACTGTAATAGACAGAGATATTTATAATACTAGAATGAAAGATTTTTATGATATTTATGTTTTGATAAATGACAATAAAGAAAAAATAAACTTTAAAAATCTTGTTTTAGCAATAAGAAATACTTTCAAATATAGAGAAACTGAATTAAATATAGAAAATATTAAAGAACAATTAAATAATATGAAATCAAGTGAGCAACTTATTAAATTGTGGAAAAGTTATCAGATTACTGCCCCATATTCTAGTAATATATCTTTTGAAAGTTTATTTGATTCATTAGAATACATAACTAATATTTTAAGCGAAGAAGAAATTAATGTATAAAAAAGTAATATTTGACAAAATAAGTTTAAAATTAACAGATATGGGGTAAATTAGAAAATTAATCGTCATTGTTAAATTAATGTCAAAAATTAAAAAAACATATTTCATAATATGTTTTTTTTGTTAGAATAAAGATTAGGAGATGGTAATTATGTTTATTGGCGAAGAACCTATTCATATTAATGCCGAAAAAGGAAGTATAGCTCCCTTAGTTTTAATGCCAGGAGACCCTTTAAGAGCTAAATATATCGCTGAAAATTTTTTAGAAAATGCGAAAGAAGTTTGTAATTTAAGAAATATGTTAGGTTATACAGGAACATATAAAGGAGTAAGAGTATCAGTTATTGGTTCTGGGATGGGAATGCCTAGCATGGGTATTTATTCTTTTGAATTATATTATTTTTATCATGTTGAAAAAATTATTCGTATTGGAACTTGTGGAGTAGTTAATCCCAACATTAATGTTCCTGAATTAATTTTAGCGACCAAATCTTATAGTGAAACGAATTTTGCATATACCTTTGATAATTATGATAAAAATATAACTTACCCATCTAAGGAGTTAAATGAGAAAATCATTGAAACTTCTAAGGAGTTAGGATATAAATTACATGTTGGTGATATTACCACCATGGATGTTTTTGGTCCTTATATTGATTATGACCGAGTTTTAAATAGAATTCCTAAAGAATTAAATGTTTTAGGGGAAGAAATGGAAGCCTTTGGTTTATTCCATATCGCCAGTCATTTTCAAAAAGAAGCTTCTTGTCTTTTAACCGCGGTGGATTCTAAATTTAGCGATGTTGTTCTAAGTGGGGAAGAGCGAGAAAGAAGTTTAAACGATATGATAACTTTAGCGTTAAATTCTATTATAAAATAAAGGGTAGTGATATACTCTTTTTTAATTTCATGGTATAATTAAAAGTGAAATTTATGTGAAGTTTTGAGGTAGTTATGAATAATGTAGTAGAATATGTGGAAAACAACTTACTTATTAACAAAGATAAAATAGCGATTATTTGTGAAGATGAAAAAATCACTTATCAAGATTTAGCCATGAGTAGTAAAAGAGTAGGGAGTTTTATTGCTAATAATTTGTTTAATGAACCGGTCGTGGTTTTTATGGATAAAAGCATTAATGCGCTTATCAGTTTTTTAGGTACTATTTATGCTGGTTGTTTTTACTCTTTAATTAATCCTAGTTTACCAAAGGTACGAATTCAAAGTATTAAAGAGACAATTAAAACTAAGTTAGTTATTACTGATGATGAAAACTATGCTTTGGCTAAACAATATTTTTCCGATGCAACAGTTAAAAATATTAATGAATTAAAAGAATACCCAATTAATGAAGAGATATTAAAGAATGCTTTAAGTAAACATTTATCTTCGGACCCTTTATATATTAATTTTACTTCGGGTTCGACGGGTAATCCTAAGGGGGTTGTTATTTCGCATCAAGCCGTTATTGATTTTATTAAGGAATTTACAGAGCTTTTCCCTTTTGCTGATAATGATGTTATTGCTAATCAAGCACCTCTAGATTTTGATGTTTCGGTTAAAGATATTTATACTTCTTTGAAAGTTGGCGGGACCCTTTTACTAATACCAAAAAAATATTTTTCCGCCCCAGCTTCTTTATTAGATTATCTATGTGAACACAAAGTAACAACGCTTACTTGGGCAGTATCAGCATTATGCTTAATTACTACTTTTCATGGCCTTGATTATAAAGTACCTCAAACAGTTAATAAGGTGTTATTTAGTGGCGAAGTTATGCCCATGAAACATTTAAAAATATGGCAAGAGAAATTACCTAACGCTTTATTTGTTAATTTATATGGCCCAACGGAGATAACTTGTAATTGTCTTTACCATGTTATTAATAAGCAAAAAGATTATGAAAAAATACCTTTAGGTAAGCCTTTTCCAAATGAAAGAGTATTTCTTTTAGATGAAAATGATCTGTTAATAACGGAAAAAAATAAAGTGGGCGAAATATGTGTCTCTGGTGTTGCTGTGGGGTTAGGATATTATAATAACAAAGAAATAACTACCAAACATTTCTGTCAAAATCCTTTAAATAATCATTATAATGAAATTATTTATAAAACGGGTGATTTAGCCTATATTGATGCTGCGAATGATTTCTATTTTATGGGAAGAAAAGATTTTCAAATTAAGTTTGAAGGTCATCGTATTGAATTAGAAGAAATCGAAAAAGCAATGATGGATATTCCTGAAATTGTCCGGGCAGTGGTTATTTTTAAAGAAGAAAAGCATAAAATTGAAGCTTTTTATATCGGTAATATAAAAAAAGAAGATATTAAAGAGAATTTAAAACAAGTCTTACCTAGTTATATGGTGCCGGCAAAATTTATGCAAGTTTCAGAATTTCCTTTAAATAAAAATGGCAAAATTGACCGGCAAAAATTACAAGAATTAGACGAAAAGAAAGTGGTAGAAGTATGAATATAGAAAACATTATTAAAAAATATGGAACTCCTAGTTATCTTTTTGATTTAGATATTTTAGAAAGTCGTCTGCAATTTTTAAAGAGTAAGTTACCGTATGATTTTGTCTATGCCATTAAAGCTAATTCTTTTGTTCTTCCTTTTATGGCAAGTAAAGTAGAAAGATTAGAAATTTGTTCATCGGGAGAAATAGATATTTGTGCGGGTTTAAAAATTTCTAGTCAGAAAAAAGTTATCTCGGGTGTCTATAAAGAAGAAGAGTATATGGAAAACTTAATGAACGAGGAAGTATTAAGATACACAATTGAGTCGCTGGAACAATATCATTTGCTTACGCATTTAGCTCATAAAAGAAAGAAAAAAATTCATTTGCTTTTAAGGCTAACCAGTGGTAATCAATTTGGGATTACTAAAGAAGAATGTGAAACAATCATTCAAGACTATGATAAAGATTATCTTGTTATCGAAGGGTTAGAGTATTTTTCCGGTACACAAAAACATTCCTTAAAAAGAATTGAAAAAGAAATCAATTATTTACAAGATTTTATTAATCATCTGAAAAATGATTTGCATTTTTCCGTTAATGAATTAGAATATGGTCCAGGACTACCAATATATTATTTTCAAGATGATGATTTTAAGGAAGAAGAATTTTTAACCGAATTAAATCAGTTATTAAGTAAAATTGAGCCTAAATTATATTTAGAAATTGGTCGTTCTCTTGTGGCAAACTGTGGGTTTTACATTACCAAAGTAGTTGATATGAAAACCAATGAAAATGGTAATTTTGTTATCTTAGATGGGGGAATTAATCAACTAGTTTATTATGGCCAAACGATGGCTATGAAAATACCTTACATGGAACAAATACCTAAAAGAAATACAATCATTAATTATAATTTATGTGGTTCTTTATGTACTATTAATGATATTTTAGTTAAAAATGTTAACTTACAAGAATTAAAAATTAATGATTATATTGTTTTTCATAATACGGGTGCTTACAGTGTAACGGAAGGAATATCTTTATTTTTAAGTCATGACTTACCGAAAGTAATTTTAAAAAATAAAGATAAAGATATGCTTGTAAGAGATAATTTTAAAACAAGTAAATTAAATTTTCCAAAGATAGAGGAGTAGTGATAAAAATGGAAAAATTAATCGATATATTTAATGAATTAAATCTTGATGTAGATTTTATGACCTGTGAAAATTTAGTAGATGGGAGATATTTAGATTCTTTAACTATTTTATCTTTAATCACCGAATTAGAAGATACCTTTGATATTGAAATTCCCACGGTAGAAATAATCCCTGCGAATTTCAATTCCATTAAGAATATATGGGCTTTAATAACGAGGTTAAAAGGATAAAAAATGTCTTATTTTAGCATTTTATATTTATTGGCCTTTTTACCTCTTGTCATTATCATTTATAATATATTACCTCGCAAAATAAGACCCATTATTTTACTTATTGCAAGTTTCATCTTTTATTTTATTTATAGTAAATGGTTAGTTATCTATTTATTATTATCGATTTTAAGCATTTATCTTGCTGGTCTATTAATGAAACATGTTAATGATAGAAGAGATAAAGCTTTAAATGAGGAAATAGAAGATAAGAAAAAAATAAAAACTAAATATAAGAATATTAATAAATTAATTTTATTAGTAACAATCATATTTAATGTAGCCTTTTTATTTTATTTTAAATATTTAAATTTCTTTCAAAGTATTTTCCATCTTAAAAATAAAATAATTAAACATCTAGCTCCAATTGGCATCTCTTTTTATACTTTAGAAGCTTTATCTTATCTATTTGATATTTATCATGAAAAGTATAAAGCCGAAAAGAATTTATTAAAGATAATGTTGTATTTAAGTTTTTTCCCTACCATTGTGGAAGGGCCTATTACCCGTTATAATGAAGTCTCTGATACCATCTATGCTGGCGATAAAATAACTTATCAAGGTTTTTGTTATGGCGCCCAAAGAATTTTATATGGTCTATTTAAAAAAATGATTATCGCTGACCGTTTAAATATTTTTGTAAAAATAGTCTTTCAAGATTATGTGCGCTTTTCGGGTCCCATTGTTTTTCTAGGCGCTATCTTTTATACAATCTTACTTTATATGGAATTTTCTGGTACCATGGATATTGTTATTGGCAGTGCCGAGATATTTAATATTAAAATTCCGGAAAACTTCCGTCAACCTTTTTTCTCCAAGAATATTGCCGAATTTTGGAGTAGATGGCATATTACCTTAGGTTTATGGTTTAAAGAATATATTTTTTATCCTGTATCTTTATCAAGGGTAGTAAGAAAAATAACTACCTTTGTTAAAAAGGTCTTTAATAATCGGGTATCTTCTTTATTAATGGGCGCCATCGCTTTATTTGTGGTCTGGTCTTTAAATGGTTTGTGGCATGGAGCTGGGTATCAATTTATCTTTTATGGTTATTATCATTTTACCTTAATTCTTCTAGGTAATATATTTGAACCCACGATTATTAATTTTTGCCATAAACTAAAGATTAATCGCGAAAATATTTTTATTAAAATAATTAGAATTGTCAAAACTTGGTTCTTTATCTTTATTGGGGAGTTATTCTTTAATGCATCATCTCTTAAGGCGGGAATGCAAATGTTAAAGAGAATATTTACGCATTTTACTTTCCATTCCTTTAATAAATATGTTTTAACTCTAGGCTTAGATATTAAAGATTATATTATAATGGCTATCGCTTTAATAGTTATCTTTATTATAAGTATTTTAAAAGAAAAGAATGTTGAAGTTCGGGATAGTTTAAGTAAGAAAAATATTGTACTTAGATGGGCTTGTTTTTATCTTTTAATATTTAGTATTATTATCTTTGGGGCTTATGGTGATGGTTATGCTCCAGTGGAACCAATTTATGCGGATTTTTAGGTGATATCATGAAAAATTTTGGAAAAAGTATTTTATTTGTTATAATTTTTTTCGTTTTATTCGTGGCCTTTTCATTTCTTTTAACACCTCAAGAAAATATTAAAAAATATGGCATGTTTAAAATTTCTAGTTATGAAATATTAGAAGAAAAAGAGAATACTCTCGATGCCATTGTCATTGGGGATAGCTTAATTTATTCGGGCATATCTCCCATGGAAATTTGGCATAATTATGGTTATACGGTTTTTGATGTGGCAAAAAGTGCAGAGCTTATTGATGATGCATATAAAAGTTTTGAAGTTGTCATTGCTAGTCAACATCCAAAAATTATTTTCTTTGAAGGGAATGTCTTGTATCGAGAAAGTAAAAATAAACCTTGGTTCTATGTTTATCAAGAATTATATAAAACATATTTTCCCATTATTAAATATCATAATAATTGGAAAAAATATTTATTTTCTTCTTTAAATGATTCTCTAGAGTATAGTAGGTTAAATTTCTATAAAGGTTTTAAATACATTAACAAAACTGCTCCCGGAAAGAAATTAAACTATATGGAATATACAGATAAAATAAAAAAAGTACCTAGAGAAAATCAAGAAACATTTGCTAAGATTGTGGATTTATGTCAAAAAAATGATGTAGAGTTAATTTTAATTAGTACCCCAAACATGAAGAGTTGGAATTATAGTAAGTATTTAGGAACTAAAGAACTAGCAGAGCAAAATAATGTTATCTATATTGATTTAAACATTGGCAATCCTTTAAAAATCGATTGGAAAACTGAGTCACGAGATGGAGGCAATCATTTAAATTATAAAGGTGCTTTAAAGTTATCTAATTATATAGGTGAATATTTAAAAGATACTAATTTATTTAAAGATAAAAGAAATGATAAAGCGTATGCTTCTTGGAATGAAGCTTATGCAATATATAAAGATATGAATAATAAGCAATAATTAAGGTAATGAACAAGGTTCATTGCTTTTTTTAAAAATTTTGTTCAAAAAAAAGGAAATCATGAAAAAAACATGTATATATATAGTGAAGGGTGTAGAGGATGCGCTTTTCTAGAAAAGAGTGATGACCAAAAAATTCAATTTAAGCAAAATTTAGCAATCAAAGAAGAAAAAATATCAAGAGAGGAGTTTCTATGAGCGAAAAAAAGTCAAATACTAAATTTCCCAAAGGATTCTTTACCAGTATCAAGCCTTGCAAAATCAATCATAGTAAAGATTCTAAAGATTACGATAAACCATTTGAGTGGAGTAAAAACACTTTAAATGGTAAAAGTAAAGTAAAATTAGTATCTAGTAAACTAGTTAAATAAAAGGAAGTGAGCTAAGTCATTGCCTTTTTTGCTTAAAAAAGCGATAACTTATCGTTATCACTAATCATTATTATACACATTAATTAAGGTTTCGAATAATTTAACTAAATTATTTAAATCATCTTTGTTATTAGCTTCACATCTAAGTGTAATATTTGGTCCCGTGTTACTGCTTCTTACATAAGCCCAACCATTTTTAAATATTACTTTTAAGCCATCAATTTCGATATATTTATATTCTTTATCATCACAATATTTTTTGATTTTGTTAATAACTTCAACTTTTAAAGTATCTGAGGAAGCATATTTAAGTTCCGGCGTATTGCAATATTTTTGAACAGTTTTTGTAAGTTCACTTAAAGATTTATCAGTTTTAGTTAATATTTCAATTAATCTTAAACTAGCGTAAATAGCGCTTTCCGTACTATATAGACGGTCGTTTAATGAAATGTGTCCTACTTGTTGAATGCCAAAAGGAATATTTTCCCTTAATACTTTTTCTTGGGTATAACTAGAACCTGTTCTGCATATCACAGGGGTAGCCTTTAAACGAATGATTTCATCTTTAAAATTATCTGAACATTTAGCATCATATAAGAATTTTTTATTTTTAACTTTATCAATTATATTTCTTAAAATTATAATGGCATATTCTTCTGTTGAAACTACATTACCTTTTTCATCGACAAAGCCAACCCGGTCACCATCACCATCAAAGGAAACGCCAATATCTGCCTTTACTTCTAAAACCTTTTCCTTTAGCATTGTTAAATTTTCTTCAATACTAGGGTCGGGATGATGGTTAGGAAAACTGCCATCCGATTTATCATTTATATATACGACATCTAAATTAAATTTAGCAAAAATATCTTTACATATACAAGTTGTTGCACCATTCGCGGGGTCGACAACTACTTTAATTTTCTTTTTCCCCATCTTTAAATGACTAATAAGATAATTTATATAATCTTCTTTTATATCTTTCTTTTCTAAAGTACCTTTACCTTTTAAGAAAACACCATTATCGATATAAGTTTTTAAATCTTTAACCATTATTCCTCGGGCATTGGCGTATTCATCAAAGGAAAATTTAAAGCCATTTTCATCTTTAGGGTTGTGTGATGCCGTTATCATGATACCAAATAATTTATTTATGTATCTAGCATAGTAATGCATTGGGGTTGTTGTAAGCCCATAATCAATAACATTAATACCACTTTCTAATAAACCTTTAATTAAATGTTTATTTAATTCATCGCTTGATAAACGATTATCATGACTAATCACACAAGCTTTTTGATTTAAAAATTCTTGTAAATAAGAGCCATATCCTAAGCCAACTTTATAAGCAACATCCTTATTTATTTCCTTAGGTACTTTTCCCCGTATATCATATTCTCTAAAAATGTTATCTACCATATCAATCCCTCATATCTTATTTATAATTTTAGCATATTCTTCCAAAAATTAATAGGGATAATTTACAAAGGAAGCCAATATTATTATAATGGGTGATTTTAATTGAAACATAATTATGCCTTCGGCAATAATTTTTATGATTATTATGATGATTTTGGGATAGAAGGTACAGAGTATGAAATTTTAGCTCCCGAGCAAGAACAAGAAAGACAACCAGGTTTTGAGTATTTAATGAAACCAAAACCTATTTTTGATAATCCTAATTATAAAGGTAGTGGTAAGTTAAAAGATAAAGTAGCTATTATTACAGGTGGTGATAGTGGTCTTGGGAAAGCCGCGGCAGTAGCCTTTGCTAAAGAAGGAGCTAAGGTTGTTATTCCTTATTATGATGAACATATAGATGCCAATGAAACTAAAGAATACATTGAATCTTTAGGAGGAGAATGTTTACTTTTATCCGGAGATATTAGCGATAAAAAGTTTTGTGAAAGAATAGTTAGTGCTACTTTAGAAACTTTTGGTAAAATTAATATTTTAGTAAATAATGCTGGAGTTCAATATCAAGCGGATTCTTTGGATTTAATTAGTGATAAACAATTTGATTGGACGATGAAAGTAAATGTTTATGGGATGTTTTATTTAACTAGAGCGGTTTTACCTCATTTACATTCTGGCGATTCCATCATCAATTTATCAAGTGTAACCACTTTCTATGGTGACCCACAGCTTATTGATTATGTAACTACTAAAGGTGCGATTGTGGGGTTTACGAGAGCTTTAGCTAGAAATTTAGCTTTAAAGAATATTCGGGTTAATGCTATTGCCCCAGGATTTTTTTGGACCCCTTTACAACCGGCTTGTTGGGTTAAAGAAAAAATTCCTTCTTTAGGTTGTAATTCCGCGATGGCAAGAGGAGCCAATCCTTATGAACTAGCACCAACATTTGTCTTTTTAGCCAGTGATGATTCTAGTTATGTAACGGGTCAAGTTATCCATAATAATGGTGGCGAAGTAATGGGTTAGAAGAAATTATGGCAAAAATGTAAAAAGTTCTTGACGAAAAAGGCTATTTTGCATATAATTTTAATTGTAAATTAAAGACGAAGAACAAGACAGGTAAATTAAAGAAAGTTTAAAGAGAATTAGTGGTTGGTGCAAACTAATAAATATTATTTAATTTATATCACTTGGGAGTTAATTATTTGAAAGTTAGTAAAATAATTCGTTTTTGGGCGTTAACCATAAATGAGGTGAATTAATTCATAAATAAAGGTGGTACCACATGTCAAAGTGTCCTTTTGTTTATGAATTTTTTAATGAGGAGGTATATATGAAAGAATTTGTGAGTTTGGATAGTAGAAAGGTATCATTAGTGGAAAAAGATATCCGGGAAAAATGGTTAAAAGATAATATTTTGGATCGTTGTATTCAAAATAGAGAAGATAAACCTTACTGGGTATTTTATGATGGACCAGCGACGGCGAATGGGATGCCAGGATTACACCATATGGTATCGAAGTTTTTAAAAGATAGTTTTTGTAAATATAAAACGATGCAAGGTTATAAAGTCTTAAGAAAAATTGGTTGGGATACTCATGGCTTACCAGTGGAAGTGCAAGTAGAAAAGAAATTAGGCTTTACTTCTAAGGCTGACATTGAAGCTTATGGCATTAAAGAATTTAATGAAGAATGTCGTCATATTGTCTGGGAAAATGAAAAAGCTTTTCGCGATTTAACAAATAATATGGGTCAATTTATTGATTTGGATAATCGTTATATTACTTATGATAATAACTATATTGAAACCGAATGGTGGATTTTAAAGAAATTCTTCGATGAAGGCTTATTTTATGAAGGTAGTAAAATTCTTCCTTATTGTCCTCGTTGTGGTACTGGTCTTGCTTCTCATGAAGTAGCTCAAGGTTATGAAGAAACTCCGGTTGATACTGTAATTGTGCCCATGAAGAAAAAAGATGAGGATGTTTACTTCTTAGTGTGGACAACGACACCTTGGACTTTGCTTGCCAATGTTGCCTTATGTGTTAACCCAAATGAAGAATATGTTTTGGTTAAAAGCATGGATTATAAATTTATTCTAGCCAAAGCCTTAGCTAATAAAGTTTTAGGCGATGATTATGAAATCCTTGCCACATACAAAGGTAAAGACTTAGAATACATGGAATATGAACAATTAATTCCGGAGTTAAAAGTTAATAAAAAAGCATTCTTTGTTACATGTGATAATTATGTTACGATGGAAGATGGAACTGGTATCGTTCATATTGCTCCTGCCTTTGGTGCCGATGATGCTAATGTTGGTAAAAATTATAACTTACCTTATTTAAATCCGGTTGGCGATGATGGTTGTTATACCGAAGGACCTTGGAAAGGCATGCTTGTTTTTGATGCCGATAAAGAAGTCATTAATTATTTAAAAGCCAATGATAAATTATTTAAAAAACAACGAATTGTCCATAATTATCCTCATTGTTGGCGTTGTAAATCTCCACTTATTTATTATTCTAAACCATCATTTTATCTAGAAGTTACAAAATTAAAAGATAAAATAATTGCGAATAATAAAACCGTTAATTGGTATCCTTCTTTTGTGGGCGAAAAAAGATTTGGCAATTGGTTAGAGAATTTAAATGATTGGGCAATATCACGGAGTCGTTATTGGGGAACACCACTTCCTTTATGGCGTTGTAGCTGTGGTCATGATGAAATGATTGGCTCAAGAGAAGAGTTAGTTTCTAAAGCTATGGAGGATATTACTCCTGATATTGATTTGCATCGTCCTTATGTTGATGATATTCACATTTTATGTCCAAAATGTGGTCAAGTTATGAGCCGGGTTAAAGATGTTATTGACTGTTGGTTTGACTCTGGGGCTATGCCTTTTGCCCAATACCATTACCCATTTGAAAATCAAGATTTATTTGAGCATCAATTTCCGGCGGATTTTATTAGTGAGGGTATTGACCAAACAAGAGGTTGGTTCTATTCTTTACTTGTTATTTCCACCTTTGTTAAAGGGGTAGCGCCATATAAAAATGTTTTAGTTAACGAATTATTACTCGATAAAAATGGGCAAAAAATGCATAAATCTAAGGGTAATGCCATTGAACCATTTACCATCATGGAAACTTATGGAGCTGATACAGTAAGATGGTATATTCCTTATGTATCTCCCGTTTGGACTCCGCTTAAATTTGATGAAGAAGGCTTAAAAGAAGTTTATTCAAAATTCTTTAATCCTTTAAAAAATACTTATAATTTCTTTAGTATGTATGCGACGACCGATGAAATAGATATCGATGAATGCAATATTCCGGTTAAAGATAGAGAAACCATAGATAAATGGCTCCTTTCCAGGTATCATAGTTTACTTAAATTAGTAACCGAAGGTTATGAAGAATATGATTTAAATAAAGTTGTTCGTAATATCACGAGTTTTGTTTCCGATGATTTATCTAACTGGTACATAAGAAGATGTCGTAATCGTTTCTGGGGAAGCTCCCTAGATAATAGTAAAAAAGCTGTTTATATGACTACTTATGAAGTTTTAGTCGGTCTTGCTAAAATGATTGCCCCAATTGTGCCTTATGTAAGTGAAGAAATATATACGAAATTAACCGGTAATTATTCTGTTCATTTAGAAGATTTCCCATTATATGATGAATCATTAATTGATTTAACATTAGAAGAAAAAATGGATTTAGTGCGTAATTTGATTTCTCTTGGACGGATGATGAGAGAAGAAGCCAAAATAAAGGTTCGGACTCCTTTAAAAGAAGCAATCATTGAAAGTAAAGTATATGATAAAATTGTTGATTTAGTTCCTCTTATTGAAGAAGAATTAAATGTTAAAGAAGTCTTAAGAGAAGAAGATTTAAATAAGTATATGAATATTACTTTAAAACCTAACTATAAAGTAGTAGGTAAGTTATTAGGCTCTAGAATCAAAGAATTTGAAACATTCTTACAAAATACTAGTCTTGAAAGTTTAAATAATGGCGAAGTTAAATTTGCAGATGTTCTTATAACAAATGATATGTATGAAATAAAAATATCTAGTAAAGAAGGCTTTAATGTCGGTACTTTAAGTAATTTATTTATTGTTCTTAATACTAATTTAACAAGTGATTTAATTAATGAAGGTCATGCTCGAGAATTTATTTCTAAAATTCAAAACATGCGTAAAGTTAATAATTATGATGTAAGTGACCGCATAATTATTTATTATCATAGTGATGAGTTTGAATCCGTTATTAATGAATACATGGATTATATCAAAGGAGAGACTTTAGCTTTAGAAATTAAAGATAAAGTTGGTGGGGAAACAATAAATATTAATGGTATTGATGTTCTAGTCAGCATTGAAAAAGTTACCAAATAAAAAGGACTGAAAAGTCTTTTTTATTTGAACTGTAAATGTACTGAAAGATTTTTTAATTTTTGAAATATCTTTCAGCGGCAGTGAAAGATATGTTGACTTTTAAAAAATCTTTCAGTATAATTTAATTGGTGATAAAAATGATAAAAAGAGAACATTACTTAAAAAAAATAAGAGAGTTTTATGATTCGGATTTAATTAAAATTATAACTGGCATAAGAAGATGTGGTAAATCGGTTATCTTAGAGCAAATAATGACGGAAATTAAAAAAAAGAGTAATAATATCATTTATTTGAATTTTGAGGATAAAAGAGTATTAACTAATATTGATAATGAAAATAAATTAATTGAATATGTTGATAAAAATAGAAAAAAAGGTAAATGTTATCTATTCTTTGATGAAATACAACTTTTAGATAACTGGCAAGACGCTTGTAAAACTTTACGGTTGAGTAATAATTCTATTTTTATCACAGGGTCTAATTCCAAATTACTGTCGAAAGAATTTACTAAAGAATTAAGTGGAAGATATGTATCTTTTCAAATAAGACCTTTTGTTTATAAAGAAATACTAGAATATACAAAAGAATTAAAAAAAGAATATAGTGTAACTGATTATTTAATCTGGGGTGGTTTTCCCAAAATTTTTGAATTTGATTCATTAGAAGCTAGAAGACAATATTTAAATGACTTGGATGATACCATCGTTATTAATGATTTAATTAATCGTTATAAAATTAAAAAAGAAAATTTATTTAAAAGCTTAGTTAATTATGTTTTAAAGTCTAACGGGAGGATTTTTTCAGCTAGTTCCATCAAAGATTATATTAAAGGAAAAAGTGAGAATTGTTCAATTAATACTATTATAAAATATCTTGATTACTTAGAAGAAGCATATATAATTGAAAAAGTTAAGCAATATTCTTTAAAAACTAAATCTGAGTTAGCCTATTATTATAAATTATATGATGCTGATGTTTCTTTAAATTCTATTCGTACCTTTGATAATAAATATGATATAAGTCATAATTTAGAAAATATTGTTTATAATGAACTTATCTATATGGGATATAAAATTAATGTTTATAATAAGAATGGTAAAGAAATAGATTTTGTTGCTCAAAAAGAAAATAAAATATATTATATTCAAGCGACTTATAGTTTAGTTGATGAAAAAGAATATCAAAGAAAAGTTAAATCATTTAAATATCTTGATAATTTATCCCAAAAAATAATCATTTCTAATGATGATATAGATTATTCTACAAGTACCGTAAAACATATTAAATTAAAAGATTTTTTACTAATGGATAGCTTGGAAGATATTTAAAATAAACAAGTTAGTTTGTGTTTTTAGAAATTTTATCTTATAATACTTATTAGGTGAATACAAATGAAAGATTTAAGAGTTGTTTTTATGGGAACTCCCGATTTTGCTTTAAAACCTTTACAAGCTTTAATAGATAATTGTCATGTTGTATGTGTGGTAACTAAAGTTGATGCTTATGTTGGTAGGAAAAAAGTTTTAACTCCATCTTCCGTAGCTAAGCTTGCCAGTGCCAATAATATTCCGGTTTTAAAATTAAAATCTATTAAGAAAGAGTATCAACAAATAATTGATTATAAACCCGACATTATTATTACTTGTGCTTATGGAAAAATCATTCCTAAAGTATTAATTGATTATCCTAAATTTGGTTGTGTTAATATTCATGCTTCTTTGCTTCCTAAGTATCGAGGTTCAGCCCCTATTCAATGGGCTTTAATTAATGGAGAAAAAATAACAGGAATTACTTTAATGTATATGGATGAATTTATGGATACGGGTGATATAATTGCCAAGGGTACTTATGAAATCAAAGATGAAGATAATGTTGAAGATTTATTTAATGTTTTAAGTACCTTAGGTTGTGAGTTATTAATGAATAATCTAGATGATATCATAAATAATCGCGTGCATAGAATTAAGCAAAATGAGGAAGAAGCAACTTATGCTCCCATGATAACAAGAGAAATGGAAGAGTTAGATTTTAATTATCCCGCCAAAGATTTATACAATAAAATAAGAGCTTTTAGTCCTTATCCATTAACTAAAACCACCATTTGTAATGAAGAAGTAAAAATTATAAAAGCTCATTATACGGATGAAGAGGCCACGCCAAATAAATTATATGTTACCAAAAATAGTTTAGGTATTGGTACCAAAAAAGGAATTATTTATTTAGATATAGTTAAGCCTGTTGGTAAAAATAGTATGGCTATTAAAGATTATTTAAATGGTAAAAAGGGAGTTTTAAAATGAAAGAAGTAAATAAAAATGTATCGATTATTAAAATTGGTTTATGGTTATGTTTTATTGTTGTCCTAGTTATCATTGCTAAATTTTCTACCCCTAATCAAAAAGAGATAAAGGAAGAGCAAATAACTTATACTGAAAAATTGCAAAACTTAAATGATAATTACGAGTATACTTATGATATTAAAATTGGTGAGGAACTTTATAATTTTGTAGGAAAAAGAAATAAAGATAGAGAAGTGGGAGTTAAAAAAGTTAATGATACAACCACCAATTATTTTAAAGAAAACAATTATATTTATGAAGTAATTGATGGAGGATTAAATCAAATAAGTGATTTATATGCCGGTATTAACCTAGATTATCTGGATATTAATTATCTTAAAAACTTAATTGCCAATAAAAATTATGAGGAAAATAATTCATCATATCAATATACTTTAGAAAATGTAAATATCACAGTTACCTTTGATGATAAAAATATAACTAATATCGATATTTATTTAGAAAATGATTATTATAAACTATCTTTTGCGAATATTAATGCGGTAAAAGAAGTTCATTATTAAGGAGAGGTATTATGACTTTTAAATTACTTTTTATTAATTTTTTAACCCTAATTAGAATTATTGGTACCATTATTATTGTCCCTATTTATAAGATTTATGGAGGGGTGTATGCTGGTTTAATTTCCCTCATCTGTTATGCAACCGACAGTATTGATGGTATTTTAGCCCGTCATTTTCATGCTTCCACCTTCTTTGGGGCTTCTTTCGATGCTCTAGCGGACAAAATGTTAACTATAGCTAATTTTATTCTTCTTTATTTAATTACACCTTATGCCATCATTCCCCTTATTTTTGAATTATCTATAGTTGTTGTCCAATATTTCAAGTATCGTAAAAATCTTAATGTTAAATCCAACATTATTGGTAAATCAAAAGTCTGGATTTTAGCTATAACAATCGTTTTAACATTCTTTATGAGCGATATTAATAACATTCCTTTTTTAAGTGCTAGCCTTAAAAACAATATTAGTTCCGTTAATGCGGACCGTTTATACTTTTGTTTATTACTTCCGACTATAATTATAGAAGCTTTAACTTTAATCAGTTATGTTTTAGAAATATTTTCACCTAAAAATATGCAAGTCCTTTATAATGATAATAAAGAAGTAGTGGTTCCCTCTTTAAAAAACCAAAGCAAATGGGAAAGAATTAAAAATGTTTGGTTTAATCCCGATTATTACGCTCAACATAAAAATGATGTTAATTTAAGAAAACTTACGAAAATTAAAAAAGAAAAATAAAAGCAACCCGGAGGTTGTTTTTTTAAGCATTAAATTTGACAGTTATATATTTTTCTTCGTTAAATAGTTTTTGCACCTCTCTAATGATGTTATTAGCAATTTCGGTGTTATGTTCCTTCTCAGCAATAACTAAGCTAATGGCATTATCATCTATTTTAACAAAAGCATTCATTTGAAATTTTTCTTTAATTAAATTTTTAATCTTCGTTTCATTAGCTTTCGTATTATTTAATTTTTGTAAGTTTTCATAAGCAGCATTTTTTTCTTGAATAGTACTTTCGGCATTTAATAAAACATTTTGGTATTCTTCCATCAAGGCTTGTTTTTCCTCATCACTTTCTACTTCTAAAGCGACTAAAACATCTGACTCCGTTATCTCAATTACTTCTTTATTGTTATTATTCTCGGCTTTTAAAACGCTTTCTACTTCATCATCAATGCTAACATAATAAATTCCTAAAATTAGGATTAAAGAAAATAAAGTTACAAACCATAAGTTTTGTTTATTAATCATTTTTTTATCGCTCCTTTTTTGTTACTAAATCTTATGAGATTTGGGCAAAAAAATGCAGTTTTTTTAAAAAGTTTTCGAAAAAAAAAGGAAATGGGCGAGAAAGTTGTTATATATATAGTAGAAGGGAGGAAAAGATGAAAAAAATTAAGCCGGTTTTAAGTAGTAGTTTTAAAGACTGTGGCATCTCTTGTATGCAATGGATTTTTATCTATTATGATGGTTATGTCTCATTAGAAAAATTAAGAGAAGATACTTTAACGGACATCAATGGTACGAATGCCTACCAAATCGTTAATGCTTTCAAAAAATGGGGCTTTGATGCTGTCGGAATATTTGAAAAAGACCTTACCAAAAATAATATTAGTTTTCCTTTAATTGCCCACTTATCATTAGAAAATGGTCTAGAACATTTTGTCGTGGTTAAGGGTGTATCACCAAAAACTATTTATATAATGGATCCAGGTAATGGTGATAAAGTTATTAGTAAAGAAAAATTCAATAAATTATTCACGGGTCACATAATTCTTTGCAAACCAAGAAGTACACTAATAAAAATGGCTAAGGGTCTAACCTTAAGAAAAATATTTTTTAAGATTATTGGTCATGAAAAAAGTCTTTTATTTAAAATCATTTTAACCAGTATTGTTTTAACGCTTATATCAATTTTAAGTAGCTACTATTTAAAAGTTGGCAGTAATATTTTAAGTACTAATGTTGATTATTTAAAATACGCTTTCGTTATATTTGGTTTCCTAATTTTATTTAAATGTCTATTTAACTACATTAAAGAATATTATCTCAATCATTTAAATAATTTAGTTGATGTTTATTTATTCCCTGAATTTTTACATCATATCTTTTACCTTCCTTTTAAAAGCATCAAGAGTAGGAGCACAGGAGAAGTTATGATGCGTATTAATGAACTTAGCAGTGTGAAAAGTTTATTTTCCGAAATATTTGTTTCATGCTTCTTAGATACTTTAATGATGCTTTCATCGATGTTTATTCTCTATACCCTTAATAAATTATTATGGCAAATTCTGATGATTTTTATGGTTATTTATTTAATCTATGGGTTCTTTATAAGTAAATTAATTTATAAAGATGTCTTAACGAATATTGATTATGATACCACTTTTCATAGTGTGGTTTTAGAAAATATCAAGGGCTTAGAAAGTCTTAAAAATTTAAATTTAATTAATACGGGACTTTTTAATATAGAAAAAAGTTTATCTAAGTATCTGCTTAATAATTATGAATTTAATAATAAATTTAATAATTATAACTTAATTAAGAATATAATTTTAGAAACAGCGTTCTTTTTAATCAATTCTTTTGGACTTTATTTTTCTTTAAAAGGTAACTTTAATATTATAAACTTATTCACCTTCGATTTAATATTAAACTATTTTACTTCCTCAATTCAAAATATAATCAACATTTTACCTAAGTACAACTTTATTAAAGCTACAATTAGAAAAATAGAAGAGTTTATTAACATTGAAGAAGAAAAAATAAGTGATAGTAAAGAAGTATTAAAAGGAAATATTCGTTTTAAAAAAGTATCTTATTCATACAATAATTATGATTATATTTTAAAAAATAAAAGCTTTAATATTAATGCTGGGGAACATATTTTATTAAATGGTAAATCCGGTTCGGGTAAAAGTACCATTTGTAAACTAATTCACAAAGATTTAAAGGCTAATTATGGCGATATTTTAATTGATAATATAAATGTTAAAGACCTTAGTATCAATACAATTAGAAATAACATTTTATATGTATCACAAAATGAAGAATTATTCACAGCCACGATAAGAGAGAATATTCTTTTAAATCGGCAAGTTAGTTTAAAAAAATTTGAGAATGTTTGTCGCATTTGTGAATTAGAAGACATCGTAAGTAAGAAAAGCTTAAGATATGATGCCTTAATAGAAAACGAAGCTTTAAACATTTCCGGAGGTGAAAAGCAAAGAATTATTTTAGCTCGTGGTCTATTAAAAGATGCTAGCATTATTATTTTAGACGAAGCTTTAAGTGAAGTAGATAAAAACTTAGAAGATAAAATTATTAAAAATATCCATGATTATTTTAAAAATCAAACTTTGATTTACATTTCGCATAAAAATCAAACTAAAAATTTTACCAAAATTATTGAGATAGGAGAAGTGTGATGGATTATTTTAAAGTTAATTATGATAAATTAAAAAACTTAGAACAAAAAAATTATTATATTATTATTGTTTTTGGTCTATTTATTATTTTGTATGTCTCTTTTCTAGCATTTTTTATTAAAGTTAAAAAGAATATAACTTATTATGGTATTATAAATGATGGAGTATTAAATTTAAAAATTAATAGTGAACTCTCTGATAAAATTAAAAAAGGCAATACTTTAAAATTTAAAGATACTACGACAAGTTATACGGTTCTAAGTTTTAATGAATATGACATTATCGATAATATAATTTATGAAAGTATTAGTTTAAAACTAGATGGTAATTTTTATAATAATGAAGTTGGTAAAGTAACGATTTATTATGATGATGAAAAACTGTGCAAATATGTTTTTGATTTATTTAAGTAGGAGGTAATATGGTATTAAATAATGAAGAAATGTTGAATGTAAATGGGGGAGCTGTCTCAACGACTTATTATTTGCAGTTGTCCCTAATTGGCGGAGTAGTTCTCTTTTTGACGGGAGTTTTGGATGGTATTTTGCATCCCAAGAAATGTTAGGTGAATGTCTATGAGTGATGAAGAGTTAATGAAAGTTCAAGGTGGTAGTATATCTGCAGCCCTAGTTACTAGTATAGTTAATGCGGGGAAAAGTATATTTGAATTTGGGAGAACTATTGGTTCAGCCATCAGAAGACTTTTTGAAAGTAGTATTTGTAAACTTAGCTAAAAATATAAAAAAACTATTTACAAAAACTTTGCTTTTTGGTTGTCAAATGGCATGGTAAGTGTTATAATATGGCTAGTTCAAACGTGAAGGGAGGGCCGAAATCATGACAAAGGTAGTAGTACAAAACGGAGACATTAACACAGCATTAAGAAAATTCAAAGTTAAAGTTGCACGAAGTGGAGTCCCTTCAGAAGTAAAAAAGAGAAAATTCCATGTTAAACCAGGAGTGGAAAGAAGAATAAAAAAAGAAGAAGGAATCAAAAATTCTCATAAAAGAAATCATAATTAAGGAGGATTTTAATGTTTGAGAAAATTAATAATGATTTGCAAGCAGCCTTAAAAGATGGTGATAAGTTTACTCTTTCTGTTTTGCGAATGGTAAAAAGTGCTTTGCAATTAGAAATCATTAACAACAAAAAAGAGGCTTCTGATGAAGTCGTAATAAGCGTTTTAAAAAAACAAGTTAAACAAAGAAATGATTCGAAGAAAGAATATGAAAATCTTGGTAAAATGGATGTTGTGAATGACCTAGATAAAGAAATAGCCATTATTAATAAATATCTACCCGAAGAAGCTAGTGAGGAAGAGATTAATAAAGTCATCGATGCTGCTTTTCAAGAAATTAATCCCACAAGTATGAAAGATATGGGTAGTATTATGAAATATGTTACAACCAAACTTGCCAATGCTGACATGACAAAGGTAAGTCAAATAGTGAAAGAAAGACTAACAAAATAGTCTTTTTTTCATGGGTTAAAAATATACTTTAGTGATGAAAAATTTACATTTTAATGAGTATTTTAAAAATTTTTTATTTGATTTAAATAACTTCATAAGTATATATGAAAATAATTTTCATGTGTTTAATTATACGAAATTAAATAAATTACAAGGTGATGAAATAATTATAACGATGGCAAATAAAATAGTAACAATTAAGGGAGTAGACTTAAAAGTTATTAAAATGACCAAACAAGAATTACTCATTAAAGGTGAAGTTTTGAAAGTTGAGTTTACTTATGAATAGTAAAATAATCTGGGTAAAAATTAATGATGATAATTATTATAAAGTGTTAACTAAATTAAATAGTTTAAGTATTAATATTTATGATAATAAAAAAATAAATAATTATATTCTAATTAAAACAACTTTAAAAGATTATCAAAGAATTCAAAAATATTTAATTAGTTATGACACATCTATTTATGCTTATACAGGCATAACGAAAGCGGAAAAAATCACGAAAAAATATATTGTTTTTTTAATCGCGAGTATTATAAGTATTATTTTATTATTTATGGCAAATAATATGGTTTTTAAAATCGAAGTAAAAAGTAACAATGCTAAAATAAATCAATTAGTTTTAGATGAGTTACAAAAAAATGGTTTAACTACTTTTAAATTAAAGTTAAAACACCCTAAAATTGAAAAAATTGTTAATAAAATATTAGATGATAACAAAGATACTTTAGAATGGTTAGAAATCAATTATGATGGCATGTTCATGAATGTCTATGTGACCGAGAAAACACCCATTGTTAAGGAAGAAGAACATTCTTTTTGTCATATTGTGGCTAATACCGATGCTAAAATAAGTAACATGAATATTTATCGGGGTGTAGCTTTAAAAGAAATTAATGATTATGTTACTAAAGGAGAAATTATTTTAAGTGGGGAAGTATCCTTTAATGAAGAAGTAAAAAATAAAGTTTGTGCCAGTGGCGAAATATATGGGGAAGTATGGTATAAAGTTAAAGTTACTGTTCCTTTTAAAGAAACATATATCGAGTATACAGGGAAAAATCGTTACAATTTAAGTGTTAAAATTAATGACAATACATATAGTATTTTAAAAAGTAGAATCAAAAATAAAAAGATAGAAGAGACTAATTTATATAAGTTAAATGATTTTGCCATTAATCTAGTTAAAGAGAAAGAATATGTAACGAAAGAGAAAATAATTAGTGAAGAAGAAGCCTATAATAAAGCATTATCCTTAGCTGAAGAAAAAATAAAATTAAAATTAAGTGCCAATGAAGATATAATTGTTAAAAAAGTTTTGAAAAAAGAAGTAAATGATAGTACAATATATGTAGAAGTATTTATTGTAACGAAAGAAAATATTGCCGAATTAAAAGTAGTTGAGGAGGATAACCTAAATGATAGCACAAATAATCCATAAAATATTTAATAATATATGGCCTATGTTAGTGATTTTTATGGTGGCTTTAATTTGTATGCGCTTTTTTTACTTACAAAATCATAAAGAAAGATTTTGTTTACATAAAGAAGTTAGTTATCTCGTATCTATTTTATATATTTGGCTTTTATTTGAAATCTTAACTACGACAGAATATAATCCTACTAGTGGGTTTAACTTAATACCTTTTAAAGAAATTATGCGTTATAAAGTAGGGACAACCATGTTTAATTATAATGTTCTGGGTAATATTTTGATTTTTATTCCTTTTGGTTATTTAATTGGCGAATATATTAATCCCAAAAATATTTTCCCCGTTTTAATCACGGGTCTTATTACCAGCATTACCGTAGAGTTTGTCCAATTAAATATTGGCAGGAGTTTTGATATTGATGATATCTTATTAAATATTGTAGGGGCTATCACAGGATATTTATTATATATAGGACTTTCGGCCATCAAGAGACATTTACCAAGTTTTTTAACGAGTGATACTTTTTATAATATTGTAACAGTAATTTTAATTATTTTATTTGGGATATATATATTTGGTTATTGGGGAGTTATATTTAAATGATAGATTATAGTATTACCAATTCTTATGGTTATGAAAAAGATTATAGTTACTTAGATGATGTTATTAAAAGAACATTAAAAAAAGAAAAAGTTAAAAATGCTAATTTTAGTATTGTCTTTGTCGGTAATGAAGAGATTCAAGAAATCAATAAAACTTATCGAGGAAAAGATAGTATTACGGATGTTATATCATTTGCATTTGAAGATAATGAAAAAGTATTGTATAATAATATGCGCCTTTTAGGAGAGATATATATTTGTATTCCCAGAATGGAAGAACAAGCAATTAATTATGGTCATAGTGAAGTAAGAGAACTATCTTTCTTAACGGTACATGGTCTTTTACATTTATTAGGTTATGACCATATGACTAAAGAAGATGAAATGGTTATGTTTCAAAAGCAAGAGGAAGTGTTAAGTGAAGATGAAAGAACCAAGAAAAATTAATAGAGAAAATAAAAAAGAAATAAAAAAAGAAGTCGGTCTAATAAAAAATGTCTTAAATAAATGTAAATATTCCCTACAAGGGTTAAAGTATTGTTTTACTAATGAATCATCTTTTTTACTAGTAGCTTTATGTAGTTGCATTATTATTGTTTTAGGTATTGCCTTTGATATCGAATTTTTAGAATGGGTTATATCTTTTGGTTCGATGGCTTTAATCATGGTTATTGAACTACTTAATACAGCGATTGAAGCTACGGTCGATATGTTTACCCAAGAATATAATGAGTATGCTAAGATTGCTAAAGATTGTGGTTCCGCAGCCACAGGAATTATGTCTATTTTAGCGGTAATTGTTAATATAATTATTTTTGTTCCTTATTTTATTGCCTTATTTGTTGAAATGTTTTAGGAGGGTTTATGAAAAGTGGGTTTGTTAGTATTGTTGGAAGACCAAATGTAGGAAAAAGTACTTTACTTAACGCTATTTTAGCAAGAAAAATCGCCATTACTTCAAATGTGGCAGGTACAACCAGAAATATTATTGAAGGTATTTATAATATGCCCGATTGTCAAATCATTTTTGTTGATACTCCCGGCGTAAGTAAACCATTAAATAAATTAGGTAAAGTTTTAAATAAACAAGCATTTGCTTTAACTAAAGATGTTGATGCCATCATGCTTGTGGTGGATATTGCCTCAGGAATAGGTAAAGGCGATAAATTTTTAATGGATTCTTTAAAAAATAATAAAGTACCCGTTATCTTAGTCATTAATAAAATTGATAAAGTATCGAAAGAAACTTTAATCATGGCTATTAATGAATTTAAAGATTATAACTTTGCGGAAATTGTTCCTGTATCGGCGAAAGAAAATGATAATGTTGCACATTTAATCACGGTAATTCAAAAATACTTAAAAGATGATGTTAAATATTATGATGATAAAACTATCACAAGCAGTAGTACATCTTTTATGGTTTCAGAAATAGTAAGAGAGAAGTTATTGCAAAATACCATGGACGAAATTCCTCATTCGATTACTTGCCATACCATTAAATTAGAAAATAAAAAAGATATTGTTAATATATCTGTTGATATAATTGTAGATAAACAAAACATTAAAAAAATCATTATTGGTTCAGGTGGAGAGATGCTTAAAAGAATTGGTATTTTAGCTCGCCGAGAATTAGAAGAAATGTTTAATAAAAAAGTTTATTTAGAATTATATGTTAAAGTAATTGAAGATTGGAAAGATAAAGAAAAATATTTAAAAGAACTAGGTTTTTTTGATTATGAATAAAATTTTTCTTTTTTCCCCATTATAGTAATGGAAAGGAAAAAAGAACATGAATAAAAAGGAAGCTTGGGAGAAATTTAAAAAAAGTGGTAAAGTTGAAGATTACCTAAATTATAAAAAAAGTAAATAAGGTGGTTTAAGTGTTAAAAAAAATCGAGGGTATAGTTTTAAGTGAGACTCCTTTTGGCGATACCTCTAAAATTATTAATGTTTTTACAGATTCAGGCCTTAAAGGCATAATTTGTAAAGGAGCCATGGCTATTAAAAATAAAAATCGCCTTACTACCACGAAACTTACTCTTGGTGCTTATAACATTTATGATAAAGAAAATAAATTATCTTTATTATCATCATCGGATATTATTAACTATTTCCCCAATATTAGAAAAGATATAACTCTGATTAGTTATGCTTCATATTTAAGTGATTTAACTTATCAAATATTGAAACAAGATTTAAAAATTGAACAAATAAAAGATATTTATAAAAATTTTAAAGATGCTTTAATAAAAATTGAAGAAGGATTAAACCCCATGGTTATAACGAACATTTATGAAGTTAAAATGTTAGATTACTTAGGGGTGGGTTTAAATCTTACTAGTTGTACTATCTGTGGAAGCAAAAAAGAAATTGTTACTTTATCTAGTGAGCGTGGTGGCATACTTTGTAAGAATTGTTATCATAATGAAAGAATAATACCTTTAAGTGTTATTAAAATTCTTAATATGTATTATTTAGTAGAAATCAAAAGTATTAGTAAATTATCAATTAAAGAAGATATTATTAAAGAAATAAATGGTTTTCTAAGTAATTATTATGATGATTATACAGGTCTATATTTAAAAAGTAAAAGTTTCTTAAAAACAATCGAAAAATTATAAGTAGAGAGTTCTTTACTTATTTTTTATTTGTCAAAAAATTTAATTATGTCGACATCTAATACTTCGGCAATCCTTCCTAAGATAGCTAAACTAAAACTCTTCTTTCTTTTTTCACTTTCAATTTCCGCCAAATAATCCATGGACATTTCAGCTTCTTCTGCTAATTTTTGTAAAGTATATCCCTTTTCTTTACGGTATTTTTTTATATTTTTTCTTACAATATCATAATAATAATTATCACTATTTTTTAGTGCCATTAACACCAACTCCTAATAATATTTTCCAATATATCAAAAAATAAATTTATGGGCTTATAGCACTAGATTTTTTGATATTTTTATGTTATAGTTTTATTGTGCTATAAGCACTAATAAAAAGGTAGGGTTCCTATGGAAGAGCAAAAGAAATATTTTATAATAAGTACAATATTGTTTATAATAATAGCAATAGTAATATTACAAGTAGATAAATACTATGACAATAAAGTAAAGAATAGTTATACCTTAGAAACAAATAAAATAAATAATAAATATATCAATGTCAATGACTTTGGGATTTATTTGCAAGATAAAGAAAATAGTAATAATTATGTTAAACAAAATAATAATGAATACCCAACTGAAGGATATATATTAAATACAAGTATGACCAAGTGTTTTGATTATTATGGAAAAGAAGTAACCGGAAAAGTAAGCCAAACAGATGAAGGAAGAGTAAGATTAGAAACAACAGTATCAATCTATTGTCAGATGTATTTTGACATAGATAATACGAAACCAACAGTAAAAAGTTTGACCATAAATGGAACAGATAAAGATGGGAATACAAAGAGTGATTATATATATAATTATGGAATAAGTTATACAGTTACATGGACAGATACAGATGTAGTATATTATTGTGTAAAAGAAGGAAGTTCTACATGTAGTGAAAGTGACTGGCAAAAGACAAATGGAGTAACAACTAAAAGTGGAACCATAACAGTAAGTAGTGAAGGAGCCAAAACAATTTATGCCTATATAAGAGATAAAGCCAGGAATGTATCACAAGTAGCAAGTAAAACAATCACTGTAGATAGAACAGCACCGAAAGTAACATTAAGCTTAACAGGAACAGCAGATACAGGCCAAACATTAAGCAATAGTGGAACATATACTCAAACAACAAGTATAAAATATACAGCAAGTATAACGGAAGATAATATGGAAGGATATTGTATAGGGGAAGGGAATTGTACAACATATACAAGTAGTACAACTAAAACATTTAATAATGTAGGAATAAGCGTAAGTGATACAGAGGGATTAAAAACAGTAAAAATAAATGTTAAAGATAAAGCAGGAAATATAGGAAGTGCGAGTAAAACCATAACATTAGATAAAACAAATCCATCAACACCAAGTATAATAGAGATATATGATATATGGGGAAGTAGAAGTTATACGACCAAAAATTATAGTAGTAATGTTGGGGAAAATGGAACTTGGACAACCAGCAATAATGACCCTATGATTATATTTAATGACATAGGAAATATAAGTGGAATAAATGGATTCTATATTGAATTAGAAGAAGCTTTGAACCAGGATATGTTAATTCAGGTATTTTATGCGACATCAACAGGAAGTTATAATGAGACAAACTCAGTAAAAGGAACATTAAAAGCAGGAGATAAAAAGATATATTTACCAATGAGTGCAAGTGGAAGTTGGAAACAAGTAAGATTTGATATAGGAAGTTCAAGTGGCTTAAAGTATACAATAAAACATTTAGGATTATCAGGTACTGTAGGCCAATGGAACATGGATGATGTAATATTAAGATTAACAACAACAAGTAAAGTAGGAATAGATAAATGGCAATATACAGGAAATACAAGTAGTTGGAGTACATATAGTAGTTCAAATGCATTAACATATATAACACCAGAATATAGTACAGAGAGAAATAGTACAGAATATGTAAGAGCATGTAATGAATCCGGAAGATGTAGTGGAAATACAGGGACAATAATAAAGATAGATAAGACAAATCCAACAGCAAGTGTAAGTAGTGTAAGTGCGGGGACTACTAGTATTACTGTAACCGTTGGCGGAAGTGATAGTGGAAGTGGAATAGCAGCCAGATATTGTAAAGCAACAAAGAGTGGATATGACAGCGGATGGAAAACAGCATCAGGAACAACATGTACTATTTCGGGTCTTACCGAAGGTACGACATATACCATTAAGGTAAAGACAAAAGATAATTCAGGAAGAGAATCAAGTGAAGTACAGTATAGTAATACTGTAACTACACAGGTATCATATACATGTAAAGGAATTGGCGGTACCTTAATGAACCACTCTACTCATGGGTGGATTTGCGTGGAGAATGCCTTCGAGAAGACGGTTGTCAATTGTAGCGTTGGTGATTCTTGCTTGGAGACGGGTGAGTTCACTGGCCCAACATTCCACTCTCTTGATTCTTGCACCTCTCAGATCAATGCGTGGTCTTCATACATTGATTGCTCGACTTCTTGTGTGTACGTTGGTTCTGGGATGTATCGGATTGAATACCGTCGTTTCATTGATGCGTGCTATTCTTATGAGTGGATCTGCAGCTCATCATGGGGTGTTCTTGATGGTTCGGGGTCTTCTCAAAGATGTTATAAAGCCGCACTAAAGGCTAGTTAAGAATAAAATCTGTTTTTAAAAAGTTATGACTTTACACATAACTTTTTTTGTGATTTAATTAGGATAGGTAGTGATAAAATGAAAAAAATATTATTAATAATAATGTTATTATTTAGCCTTAATGTAGTTAAAGCAGAAAGTATAACTTTAGAGAATATAAAAGACAAATTTAATGAAGTATCTTTTACTGTTAATGGTGAAATTCAAGATCATAATTTAATTATTAAAAATAGTAATTATGATATTACCTTAAAATTTGAAAATAACATTTTAGAAAGTACTAAAACATATGATAACTTATTAAATAGTGCTAAAGATTTAACAATGTATTCTTATGTTACTAAATCCATCGCGTTACTTAAAGGGTATAGTTATAAAGATATTGATTATTACATGCCTAAAATAAATGAAGCTGACTTGGAAAAAAACGGATATGCTATAATTAGAAAAAATAATACTGTAACATTTAAAATAGATATTAGTAAATTTAATTTTGCTTTAAATTATATTGATGCTGATAAGCCAGAAATTAAATTAACTAAATTAAATGATGGTGAAGTTAAAATAAATGTTAAGAGTAATGAAAAAAGTGTTGATTTATATAGAAGTATTGATAATAAAAATTATGAATATATAAGTACAATAGAAATAATAGATAACTTAGGAAGCTATATAGATTATAATTTAGATAATGCTAAATATTATTATAAAGCAGTTGTATCGATGGCAGATAATTATAGTGATATAGAAGAGATAAATTTAAATTATTTTGATAATGTTGATGATGGTTATGTTGATGAAACAACTGATAATCCTTTAACTGGTTATCAAGAATTTGTGGCAGTATCTATGTTATTAATTATTATGATAATAGAAATAATATGTAATATATCATTTAAGAAAAAAGTTTATAAATAGGAGGGTTTATGGCTAATTTAATTTTTAAATATAGTGCTATGAATGGTGGCAAAACATTAAATATTATGCAAACCATTTATAGTTATGAGAAAAACAATTTTAAAGTTGTTTTAGTTAAGTCCGAAAAAGATACAAAAGGGTTTGACAATGTTATATTCCGGAATGATAATAAAAGAAAAGCAGATATTGTACTTAAAGAAAATGCGTCTTTATTAACAGAAGAATATTATAAAATATACTATACGGCTAAAATTATATTAGTTGATGAAGTTGAATTATTAAATAAGAAACAAGTTAAAGAATTATGGATGATTGCTCATTTAATAAATATACCTATTATTTGTTATGGGTTAAGAAGTAATTTTCATGGAGAAATATTTAGTGATGGGATTGCTCAATTATTTGCTTCGGCTGATTTTGTGGAAGAAATAGGGAGCAGTTCTGTTTGTGCTTGTGGTAAAAAAGCTATTTTTAATGCTCGGAAAGAAAGTGGTAGGTTTACAGATGTAGGGCCAACCATAGTTATTGACGATGGAACGAAAAATGAATATGAATACGTTCCTTTATGCTCAGATTGTTATTTAAAATATGTGAAAATTAAAAGTGAAGAAGCTAAAGATTTAACAGAATTAGTAGATAAAGTAAAATAGAATGAGGACTGTATGAATAATAATGATGAACAAGAAGAAATGTATGAATTAATTAATAAGATTACTAGACATATCCAAATTAATAAAATTACATTTCATGAATTTACCGAGTATTATCATTTATGTATTGGTTTAAGAAATGATAATTTTCCAGGGTGGCGAAATTTACTAGATAATTTGTTGTCGGCAAATGTTATATTGCTTAATGCTGATGATGAAAAATTATTTGAAGAATATGAAAATAATTTACAAAGTTTACTAAATGCTACAAATAAAAAATAGCATTTATTTTTAATATTATGTTTTATAAATAATATATAATTTAATAGAAAGGATTATTATAAGAGAATAGATGATAAATTGGTTTATGTTTTTTACAATGG
Organism: uncultured Bacilli bacterium; assembly: GCA_947626125.1. Lineage (GTDB taxonomy): Bacteria > Bacillota_I > Bacilli_A > RF39 > UBA660 > SIG200. Next base: position 6,626 of record CANQRA010000008.1, on the reverse strand, counting down.
AAGATATTAAAAATATAGGGGAATTAGTGGAAAATGATAAAAGACTTCATTATACTAATGTTTTTTGTCATGATTTTTTAGTAAGTAAAAGTAGTACTATTACTTTAGGTTTATTAGAAATGATAAAAATTATTAGTGAATATAAAGATGAAGAAAAAGGAAAAGTAATGCAATATTTTAATTCATTATCAAGTAAAACTACGAAAAAAGAATTAACTAATAATTTTCCTTATTTAGATAAAGATGTTATAAGTATTATCTTTAATGCTTTAAATTTATTAGATAGTTATGATGAAGAAAAGATAAGAGAAGAAATACATAAAAGTAGTGAAGGAATAAAAACTTATTTGATGAGTGAAACTTTAGTGGAAATGAAAAATAGTATTAAAGCTTTAGAAGTAGCTAAATATGTTCTAGCCAAGTTAAATAATCATTTTAGTATAAAGAAATTAGAACAAATTTTATATTTATTACAAAAACAATTTCTAGCCAAAGGATATTTGTTATTTAGTGATGATATTGAAAAAACAGAAGAAGGTATAGAAATAAAAAGTTTACGTGAGCATTATAAAATATCTAGTAACAAGCCTATAACTACTTTATTAAATTTATATAAAGCATCCTTAAATATTCCTATATATTATTTAGATTTTTTAAATGAATGCTTAGATACTATCGCGGGATTAAGTGATGAAGAATTGGAAAGACAAGTACTTTTTGATGAGGCATATCTAATAAGTGATGTTGGGGTTATTTCTTTAATAACGATGATGGACAATTTAAAAGAAAAAAGTATGCTTTTGCACAGAAAAATAGTTTAATAATTATTGTATGCATGATATAATTTTAATGGAGGTAGAGGATGATTCAAAACAAATTACAAACAATATCAAATTTATTCGAAGGAGTAGAAATTAGAAGCATTTGGAATGCTGAAGCAGAGGAATATTTTTTTAGTGTAGTTGATGTTATAAGTGCTTTAACTAACAATGATTATGACAAAGCAAGAAATTATTGGAAATGGTTAAAAGGCAAATTAAATGATGAGGGCAGTGAGTTGGTTAGTAAAACTAACCAACTGAAAATGCAATCTAAAAAAGATGGTAAAAGTTATTTAACCGATACCTTAGATACCGAGGGAATATTTCGCCTTATTGAGTCGGTTCCAAGCCCTAAAGCAGAGCCATTTAAACTTTGGCTTGCCAGTTTAGGTAAAGAGAGAGTTGATGAAGTATTTGACCCTGAAAAAGCTGTTAATAGGGCAGTTAATTATTATCGCAATAAAGGCTATAGTGATGAATGGATTAAGAAAAGATTAATTGGCATTGTCGACCGTTTTAAGTTAACCGATACTTGGAAAGATGGTGGCATTAACAAACCTATCGAATTTGCTCTTTTAACAAATGAGATATATCGCAACTGGTCAGGAATGAAAGCTAGTGAATATAAAGCTTATAAAGGGTTGAGAAAAGAATCTTTAAGAGATAATATGACCGACATAGAAATAGCTTTGACTGACATTGGGGAAATAGCTGCACGGGGAGGAAAAGTTGCCAAAGGTGCTCGAGATTTATATGAAAAAGAAACAAAAACATTGGCAGTTTCCAGTAATAATGCTTTAAATTATAAATATGTTGATGATAATAAGCAAATTGAAAATAAATAAGATGATGGGAGAAAATTAATGGAAAATTTAACAATGGAAGAGCTTACTAATTATGCTAAAAATTATGGTTACATATACCAAGGAAGCGAAATTTATGGAGGTTTAGCTAATGCTTGGGATTATGGCCCATTAGGGGTATTACTTAAACAAAATATTAAAAATATATGGTGGAAAAAATTTATTCAAGAATTACCATATAATTATGGGCTTGATTCGGCAATTTTAATGAATCCTAAAGTATGGGTAGCATCTGGTCATGTTGCTTCTTTTGCGGACCCTTTAATTGATTGCAAAAAATGTAAGAGTCGTTATCGGGCTGATAAATTAATTGAAGATGCTACTAAAGGGCAAATTACGGGCGATGGTTTTAGTGAAGAAGAATTAATTAAATATATTAAAGATAATAATATTGCTTGTCCTAAATGTGGTAGTACTGAATTTACGGATATTCGGAAATTTAATTTATTATTTGAAACTAGTCAAGGGGTTACGGAAGATGCTAAGAATAAAATTTATTTAAGAGGAGAAACCGCTCAAGGAATATTTGTTAATTTTAAAAATGTGGAAAGAAGTATGCGAGCTAAAATTCCTTTTGGGATTGGTCAATATGGTAAAAGTTTTCGAAACGAAATAACTCCTGGTAATTTTATTTTTAGAACGCGGGAATTTGAACAAATGGAATTAGAGTTTTTCTGTAAACCTGATACGGATTTAGAGTGGTTTGGTTTTTGGAAAAATTATTGCATTGATTTCCTTAAATTAATTGGCATTAAGAGTGAAAATTTAAGGTACCGTGACCATGAAAAAGAAGAACTATCTTTTTATAGTAAAGCTACAACTGATATAGAATATAAATTTCCTTTTGGTTGGGGTGAACTTTGGGGCATTGCTGACCGGACTAATTATGATTTATCTGTGCATATGGAACATTCCGGTGAAGATTTAAGATATTTAGACCCGGAGACTAATGAAAAATACTTGCCTTATGTTATTGAACCATCTTTAGGTGTCGACCGTTTATTACTTACTATTTTGTGTGATGCTTATGCCAAAGAAGAAGTAAATAATGAAGAGAGAATAGTTTTAAAACTTCATCCAGCGCTTGCTCCAATAAAAGTTACTATTTTACCATTAGTTAAGAAATTCCATAGTGAAAAAGCCAGTGATATATATGCCAAATTATGTAAATATTTCCCTTGTTCATATGATGATGCGGGAAGTATTGGGAAAAGATATCGTCGAAGTGATGCCGTGGGAACGCCATTTGTTATAACTGTTGATGATGAAACAATCAACAATGATACGGTAACCCTTCGTCTTCGCGATTCCATGGAGCAAATTACCTTAAAAATTAGCGAAGTAAAAGATTATATTGAAAGTAAAATAGTCTTGTAAAAACTTTATTTGTTTGATAAAATTAAAGAGTAAAAATAGGGAGGATAAATATGGCTTTAAGTAAATTAAAAGAATTATTTAAAAGTGATGATGAATTAGAAGTTAATGAAACAGAAGATGAATATTATAAAGTATCAACTCAAGATGCTTATAAAGATGCTACTTCTGCTGGAAATAAAATGGTTTTGTTAGAGCCAAGAAGTGTATCTGAGGCGCAAGCTATCGCGGACCATTTAAAAAGTCGCAATAGTGTGGTAGTTAATTTAAAAAGAGTTACAAGTCCTCAAGCAAAAAGAATTATTGATTTTTTAAGTGGGTGTATCTATGCCATTGGGGGCAATATGCAAAAAATAGGTGTTGGTATTTATTTATGTACACCTAATAATGTTAATGTTCAAGGACAAATAACAGAAGATAATGATAAAGGAAAGACGGATAGAGACGACGAGTTAGAGTGGTAATATTTTAAGTTGGGGCTGTGATGCAATATGAGAAAATTTAATACAAGCATACCAGGATATAATAAAAATGAAGTTAATTCATTTGTGCAAAATGTCACAAATGAATATGAAAGTATGCTGAACAATTTAAAAGCACGAGATGCGGAAATTGAAAAATTAAAGCAAGAATTAGAACATTATAAGACAATTGAAAATACTCTAAATAGAGCTATTTTAATTGCGGAAGAAAGTACGCATAATATTAAGAAGAGTGCTATAACGGAAGCTAAAGTCATTGTCGAAGATGCTAAGAAAAATGCTTCTAGAATTATTAATAATGCCCTAATAAAAAGTGAAGAATTAGAAAAGATGGCTCAAAGTTTAAAAAGAAGAGTTTCTACTTATAAAAGGAAATATAAAGATTATTTAGAAACCGAGTTAGAAACGGTGGAAACTTTAAATCTTGATACTTTAGAAGATTTTAGTAAATTTGATAATTAATTAGTAATATAATGTATGGAGGTAATCTATGAAAGTAAGAATTATTAGTGCTATTGTAGCCTTAGCAATACTTATTCCTTTAATTATGATTGGTGGTATTCCTTTTGCTATTGCTTGTAGTATTTTAGGTGTTTTAGCTTATAAAGAAATACTTGATTTACAAAAATCCCATAAAAAATTTCCTTTAGTCGTGGTTATTTTGGGACTTGTTTCCTTGTTATTTATGATTATAGGTAATTATAATAGTATATTGCTTACTTATCGTTTAATTCTTATACCTTTAGTTTTAGTATTATTACCAACGGTATTTTATGAAAATGATAAATATTCTACTCATGATGCCTTATATTTACTTGCCTGTATTTATTTAATTGGCATGTTATTTAATTTATTTATTATCATAAGAAGTGTTAATGTTCATGTTTTAGTTTATTTACTTAGTATATCGATTGCTACGGATACCTTTGCTTATGCCATAGGGTGTTTAATAGGCAAACATAAAATGACTAAAATTAGTCCTAATAAATCATGGGAAGGATTTGGTGCTGGTTTAATCGGGGGTACTATTATTGCCATGATTGTTTATGTTAATTTAATAGGTCCTTTTAGTTTTAGAATATTAATAACAACCTTGCTTTTATCTTTAGTTGGTCAAGCTGGGGATTTATTTTATAGTAAAATTAAAAGAGAAAATGGCATTAAAGATTTTTCCAATATCATGCCCGGACATGGTGGAGTGTTAGACCGTTTAGATAGTATAAGCTTTATTATGTTTGCATATATGATATTACTTTGGACAGTATAGAAAGAGAGAGCAACTATGTGGATAGTGACTTTATTAGTATTTATCTTTATTTTAGGTATAATTGTTTTAGTTCATGAGTTAGGACATTTCTTATGGGCTCGAGCTTTTGGTGTTCATATTTATGAATTTTCCATTGGGATGGGTCCTATTATATGGACAAAAGTTAGTAAAAAAGGAATAACTTATCATATTAGGGCTTTACCTATTGGTGGTTTTGTTGCCATGGCTGGGGAAGTATATGAAGATGATAAAGAAATTCCGAAAGAAAAATGTTTATGTAATAAACCTATATGGCAAAGAATTATTGTCATGGCTGCCGGAGTTATGAATAATTTTATCTTAGCTTTAATATTATTGTTTATTTCTTTCCTTATCTGGGGAAGTACAACGACAAGTAATAAAGTAGCCATTGTAGAAAAAAATTCGGTTTTTGATTTAAATGGTATTGAAGTTGGAGATAGAATTCTAGCCATCGATGGTAAAAAAGTTCATAGTATGTATCAAATTCAAACTAGGTTAGCATTTAAAAGTAAAGATGGTTCTTACACTTTTACTATTAAATCTCAAGATGGTAAAACAAGAGATTTGAAATTAAAAAAAGATTGTGTTAAAGATGATGAAGGTAACTGTGTATCAGATGATTTACTATATGGCTTTAATACAAATGAATTAGAAAAAGGCTTTATTCCAGCCTTAAAAAATTCTTTCTTAAGATTTGGTGATTTACTTTATACGATGCTTATTACCTTAGGTAATCTAGTAACGGGTCATTTATCCTTAGATAATTTATCTGGCCCTGTAGGTATTTATGAAGCTGTAGGTAGTAATGTTGTTGGTTTTAAATTTACGGATGTTATTTATAATGTTATTACTTTAATATCTTTATTAAGTATTAATGTTGGTTTAGTAAATATTTTACCATTCCCAGCTTTCGATGGAGGTCACATTTTATTCTTAATTATTGAAAAAATTAAAGGAAGTCCTGTTAATCAAAGATTTGAAAGTATTTGTCATACCATTGGTTTTATCTTATTAATGCTTTTAATTATAGTTGTTACATTTAATGATATTATTCGATTATTTTAATAGTAATGTACTTGAAGTAAAAACTAGTGACTTTTCAAAGGGAGATATTACTACTAATCTAGATACATGTTTATCTTCCCAACTTACCTTAGGTATAACATTACCGATTGGCATTTTATTATTAACCATTATGTTAAAAATAAAAAAGGGGTAAGAAAAAATATAGTAAAAAGTAATTGTATAATAAAAATTAATATGCTAAAATTATTAATAGGAGAACGCATTAAGCGTTACCTGTGTGTACTGGCTAGTCCATTGCTACTTCAAAGGGCTAGCCATTTTTATGACTAATATTAACAGAGTTAAGACTAACATAAAAACAATAAATAAAAATATATCTTCACGACACTTCTTATTCATTGGCACCCACCACCTTCCTATCCAAAACCCACCTGAGTTTCTTCAAAAAAAGTTTTAGGCAACAACTTAAATTTGTCCTCCTAGGCTTTATTAAAGCAATATTAATTATTTTTGTAAATAGTTTTTGAATAAAAAAAGAAAAAAGTTGTAGTTTTTTGCCCAAATTTCTAGAGTTTTGGAAAGACTTTTTTTGTAAACAAATGTAAAATGCCATCTTGTTAAAAATAATCATAAAGCCCTTGACTAAGGAAGGTAAAAATAGTAGAATTTAGATAAAGATAGAAAGAGAGAAATAAGATTATGAAAGGCATAAAATTAGCAATTCGGGGGGAGGCCGTCCGATAATCAAAATGATAAGCAATTTTGTAATCTT
>CANQRA010000007.1 GCA_947626125.1 uncultured Bacilli bacterium | reverse complement strand
AAGGCTATAAAAATACATGGTATGATAAGAATATTGAAGGAGATTCCACACATCAAGAATTAACAATGCTTGGAGCTAATAAAGAAGAAATAATTGAATTGGGAAAGAAAAATAGGATATTAAAAAAGATAGGAGATAAGGTATTAGAGATGAATGATGATGAGATAAAACTAATGCGATTAGAACAAGAATTGGCTAATGAAAATGCTTATCAAAAAGAACTAGAGAATAGAGAAAATCTAGGCATTACTAAAGGCATTAAAAAAGGTCTAAAACAAGGCATCGAGAAAGGCCGGAAAGAAGGCATTGAAGAAGGCCGAAAAGAAGGCATTGAGGAAGGTCTAAAACAAGGCATTGAGGAAGGTCAAAAACAAGGCATTCATCAAAACAAAATCAATACTGTGAAAGAGTTAATTAAGTTTGGCATGAAAATAGAAGATATATCTACAATAACCAAATTAACCGAAAAAGAAATCCAAGATATTAAAGATAAGATGGAATAAGAAAAAGAAACTATTAAGATTCATATCTACTGAAGGTCTTAAATAATTGTGTAGGAAGAAAAAATAGGATATTAAAAAAGATAGGAGATAAAGTATTAAAGATGAGCGAAGATGAGAAAATTTTAATGCAATTAGAACAAGAATGGTCTCTTGAAAAAGCTTATCAACAAGAACTAGAGAATAGAGAAAAAATAGGCATTGAGAAAGGCCTAAAACAAAGCATTGAGGAAGGCATTCATCAAGAAAAAATCAATACTGTGAAAGAGTTAATTAAGTTTGGTATGAAAATAGAAGATATATCTACAATAACCAAATTAACCAAAAAAGAAATCCAAGATATTAAAGATAAGATGGAATAAGAAAAAACTATTAAGATTCCTATCTACCGAAGGTCTTAAATAATTGTTGTTAATGGTACTATAAAAATGTAGAAAAAACTACATAATTATAAGGACCTAAAATGACACTTTTATATTGACTTTAACAATAATTGAGTGTAGGAAGAAAAAATAGGATATTAAAAAAGATAGGAGATAAAGTATTAAAGATGAGCGAAGATGAGAAAATTTTAATGCAATTAGAGCAAGAATGGTCTCTTGAAAAAGCATATCAACAAGAATTAGAGAATAGAGAAAAAATAGGCATTGAGAAAGGCCTAAAACAAATATCAACAATCAAAAAGTTATTGGAAAGAGGAATGAGCATCAAAGATATTGCTGAAATAGAAGAAATAACTGAAGAAGAAGTAATTAAAATTCAAGAAGAATTATAATTATTTCTTTTTTTGTTTTAGTTAAATTATTTTTGGAAAAATAGAAAAATAACTTTAAAATGATTCTTATTTTAGTTATAATTATATTAGTAGGTGAAAATATGAAAAAAGTAGTACTTGTTGATGGTAATAATTTATTATTTCGTTCTTATTATGCGACTGCTTATACAGGTAGTATAATGCGAAATAGTAAAGGATTTCCTACTAATGCCTTATATGGTTTTGTAGGAATGATTAACAAAATTATAGTTGAAGAAGAACCTACTCATATGGTCGTGGCCTTTGATATAGGGAAAAATTTTCGAAAAGAGAAATATGCCTTTTATAAAGAGGGAAGAAGTGCGACACCTGATGAATTAAAATTACAAATGCCAATCGCAAGAAAAATATTAGATGCGATGGGAATATCTTATATTGAAAAAGAACCTTATGAAGCTGATGATATCATTGGTTCCTTAGTAAAAAAAGCGGAAGAAGATGAAGAGTTTTATTCTTTGATAGTTTCTAGTGATAAAGATTTACTACAATTAATTAGTTTTGAAACCGAGATTAAATTATTAAAACAAAAAGGTTTTGCTCGTTATAACGAAGAATCATTTATGAAAGAATACGGGATTAAACCCATTAATATAATTGATTTAAAAGCATTAATGGGTGATGCTTCTGATAATATCCCGGGAGTAAAAGGAATTGGGGAAAAAACTGCATTAAAATTATTACAAGAATATAAAACCTTAGATGGGATTTATGAAAATATCAATAATATAAAAGGTAAAACTCAAGAAAAATTAATTCAAGATAAAGATAATGCTTATATGAGTTATGAAATTGCTACTATTTATAGAGATGTACCTATTGATATTAATTTTGAAGATTTCGTTTATAAAAAAGCTGATGTCATGAAATTAAAGGAAATCTATGAAGAATTAGAGTTTTATTCCTTACTTAAAAATATCATTTTACCAAAGAGTGAAAAAAAAGAAAATTTATACACAACGATTGATGATGTTCAAAGTATTGCTGATATTATCCTAGATAATAAAGTAGCTTTTTATTTAGAAGTTGATGATATAAATTATCATAAAGGAAAAATAATTGGGATGAGTATTACGGATAAAAATAATACTTATTATATAAAAGAAGAATTAGTAAAAGATGTAATTAATTTACTTAAAGATAAAGAAGTTATTACTTATGATTTGAAGAAAAGTCTAGTTGTTTTAAATACTTATATTCCTTGTGCTTTTGATTTAATGATTGCTTCTTACTTAGAAGAAAATGAATCGAGTGAAGATATTGCTAAGCTTATGAATTTCTTTCATGAAGAATGTATAAGTTATGAAGAATTTAAAAAGAAAGATTTTTTAGATAAAGAAAATGTTATAACTTTAAAGAGTAAATTTATATATAATTATTATGAGAATTTTGAAGATGCCATAAAGGAAGATGGGCAAGATAGTATTTTTAAGGAAATTGAAATGCCTTTAATATATGTTTTGGCAGATATGGAAATCGCGGGGTTTGCTTTCGATAATAAACCAATCTTAGAAATGAAAAAAGAGATTGTAGCTAAAATTGATGAGATATCCAAAGAAATATATGCGATGAGTGGGGAAGAGTTTAACATTGCTAGCCCTATGCAGTTAGGTAAAGTGTTATTTGATAAATTAGCCATTGGAAAAAGCAAAAAAAATATAAGGGGATATAAGACGGATGTTAAAACCTTACAAAAATATATTGACCGGCATCCCATCATTGAAAAAGTTTTAGAGTATCGAAATTTAACAAAATTACTTAGTACTTATATTGATGGCCTGCAAGAATTTGTTTTAAGTGATGGAAAAATTCATACTATTTTCAATCAAACTTTAACAAGGACTGGTCGTCTTTCTTCGATGGAACCAAATTTACAAAATATTCCGGCAAGAGAAGAGTATGGTAAAAAAATCAGACTGGCTTTTATTCCAACGAATGATGTTATTTTAAGTGCTGATTATTCCCAAATAGAACTCAGAATTTTAGCCCATATTTCTGGTTCCAAAGAATTAATTGAGGCTTTTGTTAATGATGAAGATATTCATACTAAAGTGGCCGCAGATATTCATGGGATTAAAGAAAGCGAAGTAACGAAACAGATGCGAAGTATGGCAAAAGCTGTGATTTTTGGCATTGTTTATGGTATAAGTGGTTTTGGCTTAGGGGAAAATTTAAATATTTCCAGAAAAGAAGCGAGTAGTTTTATTGCGAAATATTATGAATTATATCCGGGAGTTAAAAATTATATGGATAATATTATTGCTTCTGCCTATCAAACAGGAGAAGTTAAAACTTTATTTGGCCGCATTAGAAAAATTAATGAGTTAAAAGACCCTAATTATCAAGTAAGAACTATGGGGGAGAGAATGGCTTTAAATACACCCATTCAAGGTACAAGTGCTGATATTATGAAAATGGCAATGAATGAAGTTTACCGAAGGATGAAAGAAAATAATTTAGAAAGCAAAATGATTTTACAAGTCCATGATGAAATTATTATTGATGCTAAATTAACGGAAGTAGATAAATTAAAAGAAATTTTACATGAAGTAATGGAGGGAATCGTCAGTTTATCTGTACCTCTTAAAATCGATATTAATATGGGTGTTAATTGGTATGATGCCAAATAAGAAAGAGTGATTAGATGCCAGAGATTGCGGAAGTAGAAACAGTTAGAAATACTTTAAAGAAAAGAATCTTAAATAAGAAAATAATTGATGTTAAAATTATTTATGATAAAATCATAGAAAGTGATAAAAAAGAATTTAAAAACATATTAATTAATAATGAATTTGAAGATATATTAAGAAGAGGAAAATGGTTAATTTTTGCTTTAAAAGAGCATTATTTATTAAGTCATCTAAGAATGGAAGGCAAATATTTTATTAAAGATAGTAAAGAAGAAATAGCTAAACATGAACATATTGTGATTAGTTTTGCCGATGGAACTGATTTAAGATATCATGATACCAGAAAATTTGGAAGAATGAAGTTAATTAAAAAAGAAGCTTTGGAAAAGACCGAAGAAATCCAAAAACAAGGGAAAGAAATCATTGATGAAGAATTAACTAGTTCTTACTTATTAGAAAAACTGCAAGACAAAAAAATGCCCATTAAAGAAGCTTTACTTAATCAAGAGAATATAAGTGGGTTAGGGAATATCTATGCTGATGAAGTATTATTTGCCTCTGCCATTAATCCTTTAAGAAAGGCAGGTTCTTTAAGCAAAGATGAATGTGCAAGAATTATAAAAGAAGGAAAGAAAATAATTTTAAAAGCCATATCTTTAGGAGGAACAACCATTCGAAGTTATACATCGAGCTTAGGTGTCACAGGCCATTACCAGGATTATTTAAAAGTTCATAAAAAAGAGGGCATGCCTTGTCCTATATGTGGTAATGTAATTAAAAGAATTAAAGTTGGCGGAAGAAGTACTTATTTTTGTGAACATTGTCAAAAATAAAGGAGACATATGAATACGATTATTAAAAAAGTTTTAAGTACAATTGAGAATGCTGGTTATGAAGCTTACTTAGTTGGTGGCTTTGTAAGAGATTATTTACTAGGAAATAATGCCCTAGATGTCGATATATGTACTAATGCTTTACCTAAGGATTTATATAAGTTATTTCCTTTTAATAAGAACGCCAATGATTATGGTGGGTTTAATTTAAAAATCAAAAATTATAATATTGATATAACTACTTTTAGAAAAGAATTAAAATATGAAGGAAGAAAACCCGTCGAGGTTATTTATATTAATGATTTAGAAGAAGATATTAAAAGAAGAGATTTTACCATTAATTCTATTTGTATGACTAAAGAAGAAAAAGTAATTGATTTAGTCGGGGGAGTTAATGACTTAAATAATCACTTAATTAAAATGAATGGCAATATAAGGGAAAGATTAAAAGAAGACCCTTTAAGAATTATGCGGGCCATTAGATTTGCTAGTATCCTTAATTTTAAATTAGATGATGATTTATATAAAGAAATTCAAAACAATTATACTTTAGTTAAAACTTTATCCGATATTAGAATAAAAGAAGAAATAACCAAAATATTATTAGATAAAAATTATTTAAAAGGCTTAAATTTATTAAAAGAATGTAAAATATTAGATATTTTAGGCATCAGTTTTAAAGAAATAAATTATGTTAATGATATTTCGGGGATGTGGGCTCAATTAGAGTTAAGTAAAGATTATGCATTTACAAAGCAAGAAAAGCGAAATATAATAAACATTAGAAAGATTATTAAAGGTGGCATAATTAATTATAAGACATTATATACTTATGGTCTTTATAACTCTTTAGTCGCTGGCGAAATTTTGCAAGTTAATAAAAAAGATATTAATAAAATGATGAAAGAATTACCAATTCAAAGTATGAAAGATTTACAAATAAGTAATGACGAGATTATGGAAATATTAAACATACCGATTAATGAATTAAAAGGGGTTAAAAATTTATTAGTAGATTTAATTTTAGATAAAAGATTAAATAACAACAATAAAGAATTAAAAAAATATATAATGAATTATAGATAAAGGATGGTAAATATGGGCAATAATAAAAAATATGTCGTTGATGCTAATTTTATTAGAGAAGCTTATCTATTAAAACTTTCTTTAGTGGAATTTTTATTATTGCTTTATTTTGAAAATGTTGATGACCCTATTTTTGATTTAGATATTATTAGTCAAAAGTTAAAAATTGAAGTTAATGATATCTTATTTGCTTTTAATAGTTTAATTAGTAAAAAATTAATTAGTTTAATAAGTGAAAAAAATGATTCAGGGAAAAGATATGACCGCATTAGTTTAGAAGGTTTCTATAATGAACTTAGTGCCAACATTAAAAAAGATAATAGTAAAAATATGAAAGAAGATATTTTTACTAAATTTGAAAATGAATTTAAAAGACCTCTCGCGGGAGTTGAAGTAGAATTTATTAAAGCTTGGGTTGAAAAAATGTATGATGAAAGTTTAATATTAAGAGCTTTAGAAGAAGCTATTTATAATGGGGCCGTTAATATTAGATATATTGATACCGTTTTATATGAATGGAGTAAAAAGGGATATAAAACAAGAGAAGATGTGGAAAATGGGTTAAAGAAACCTTATGAAAATAAAAAAGTAGAGGATACCAACATTTTTGATTATAATTGGTTAGATGAATATGATAAGTAAAGAAGAAATAATAAAAAATTTAGATATACTATTTAGTAATCCTAAGTGTGAGCTAAATTATGAAAAAGACTATGAGCTTTTAATGGCTACGGTTTTATCTGCTCAATGTACAGATAAAAGAGTTAATATGGTTACCAAAGAATTATTTAAATATAATTTAAATGAGATAGCCACCATGAATAATAAAAAATTAGAAAGTATTATAAAATCAGTGGGGACTTATACAAGAAAGGCAGAGTATCTAAAAAATATTGCAAATATATTAATTGAGGAATGTGATGGTAAAGTTCCGAATGACCGTGAATTTTTAGAAAGCTTACCGGGAGTAGGAAGAAAAACAACGAATGTAGTACTTTCTAATTTATTTAATGTTCCCGCAATCGCGGTGGATACCCATGTGGCAAGAGTATCTGTGCGCCTAGGTTTAGCCAAAGAGGGCGATGATGTCTTAACGATTGAGAAGAAACTTATGAAAAAGTTTCCTAAAGATAAGTGGTCAAGACTACATCATCAGTTAGTTTTATTTGGCAGATATATTTGTAAAAGTAAAAATCCTGATTGTTTAAATTGTCCTTTTCAGAAAAAGTGTAAAGTATATCAAAAAGTGGTTTTGGAAAAGAAAAAAATATAGTAAAATTTAGGAAGTGGTACATATGAATGAAAAGAATATTGGAATGATGATTAATAGGTTAAGAGAAGAAAAGGGTTGGACGCAAAAAGATTTAGCAGATAAACTAAATATTAGTGATAAAGCTATATCGAAATGGGAGACAGGTACTAATTTACCAACAATTGATATGATTTATAAGATTAGTACATTGTTTAATGTATCTTTTCAAAAACTCTTAAAAATAAGATTAGAAGATGAACATGTTGATGAGAAAATCATTAGCGAAATAATGGATGAATTTAATGAGACGAATAAGAGAAAGGCCAAAATCATCAAAATTGCTTTTATAATTCTCTTAGTAATTGCTGTTTTGTTAGTAGTCGTCATGATATTTACGAGGTCATATAATCGGTTTAAGGTGTATAGAGCTTATGCTGAAAATGATAATTTAGCTGTTGAGGGCATATATGTTGAAACGAGGATAAAAGATAAATTTGTTCTTAATAATGTAAGAGTAAAAGGGAGACAAATGAAATCTTCTGACACTATTTCGGTAGATATTTACATTAAAGATGATAATAAAGAAAAAATAGTATATACGGCTTCCAATTTAAATGGAATTAATTTTTCTGATTATCAGGCTTATATTAAAATAGATGATTTATCCGCATATTTTGATAATTTATATATTAAAGTAACTATTGTGGATATCAAAAATAATGTGGAAGAATATGAATCGAAACTAAATTTTAAATTAGATTTTTCTAATAATAAAGTTTATGAGGAAGAATTAATATCAAAAAATAATACTTTAACCCGAGATGATATCAAAGATAAATTAACTAAATTGAATTTTACTTATTTAGAAAACAACATCTTAATCAAGCAAACCAAAAATATTGAAATACTTTATTACTATAATTCAAATAATTTAAGTTATAGATATGAAGATAAAAATTATAATTACCGTTATACATATTATTTTGACGGTCCAATTCTGGAAGTTATAATTTTTGATAAAAACAATATTGAAAAAGAAAATTATAAATACAGTATTGTAGATGATAAAGTTCTTGAATGTGTTGTGGGTAGTTGTAAAGGCTATGATGAGGCTTTAAAAGTACTACACGAAAATATTTTAGATGATTTATATGGTGATTAAAAATTCTCTTTTGGCGAGAATTTTTATTTCGCCGTAAAATAGGTTGCGAAAATTCGACAAAAAAGTTTAAAATAGAACGTGGAAAGGAGTAAAAGGGTTTGAAGAATGTGAAGTTTATTTTTGTTGCATTGTTTATTTTATTAGTTATGCCAATTTATACTTATGCTGAGACATATATTACTAATATTAATGGCATTGAAATAAGCCAAGAAGAATATGATAATTTTTTGAAAGTTAAACCTTATGAATATATCATGACAATGACCGAAGAAAATTATAATAAACTTAAAAGCTTAGATTATAGTAATGTCATGAGTAATACAAAATATATTGAAACAGTATATAATGCTAAATTAAAATTAACGACGGAAAAAGAAATAACTGAGGAAGCCTTTGAAAGTAATGTTATGCCTATTTTAGATACTGATAGCACGTCTTTTGAAACAATTCATAAAAGTATTTCTTTAACTGTTGCTGGTGGTTCTTATTGGAATTATGTAACATTTTCATCTCGTTGGAAAGGTATCCCGTCAGTCAGGTCTTTTGATGTGATTGGTATTCGCGTTGATGGTGGCGACATTCGAAATGGTTCTCAACAAGGTAAGCAAATTTATTCAGAAAATGGCGAATTTACCTTTATTGATTACGCATGGAATGGCACAAATATTAAACGCTTTAATTTTAATGGCTTTGGTATTTCAATGAATGTTGTTAATAATGCCGATTTAGATAGCTTAGTAATGACCATTGATTGCGACGTTACCCCAACAAAAAATTATACATATATATATGGGGCATATGAACATGCAGTTACCAATGTATCATTAGAAGAATCCCAAAATTATACTATGAGCCTTGGTGGTTTAGGTAGTATATTTGATTATCCATTTGAAACATCTCAAAAATATGATGGAATGTCAGGCATACACCTATATTATGATTAATAAACGACAAACTATAACCTTTAAATAAACTTATGCAGCTTAAAAATAAATTTTTTAAAAATTGGAATACTATGAAGATAAATTATAAGACAAAAATATACGACACTTTCTTTAAAAACGATTATGACTTTTCAAATATGTCATAAAAGATATACGCAACAAATCTAAAATTCGATTATTAAAATGCAAACGACAAAGAAGGCTGAGTAGAATGAATAATTTCTATTCAGTCTTTTTTTGGCATAAAGTTTTAAATGTAGTCATAGCATTAAGTAGAAAAAGGAGAGAAGTTATGGAAAAAGAAAATATAATATCTTCGATTGCAAAAAGAGGTAATGGGGAAATTTATTTAGGTGTAGTTGGGGCTGTTCGTTCAGGTAAGTCGACATTTATTAAAAGATTTATTGAAAATTTAGTTGTGCCTAATATTACAGATGATTTTGACAAGAAAAAGTGTTTAGATGAAATTCCACAAAGTGCTGAGGGTAAGACAATTATGACGACAGAGCCCAAGTTTGTTCCATCGAATGGGGCAACTATAAAAGTGGAAAACTTTGAAACCAACATTAAACTTGTTGATTGTGTAGGTTATGTTATCCCAGGTTCTAATGGCTATGAAGATGAAGATGGGAATCCTAGAATGGTTAAAACGCCATGGTTTCCGGATGCTATACCTTTTATTGAAGCCGCTGAAGTGGGAACCCAAAAAGTTATTAAAGACCATTCTACCATTGGTATTGTGGTAACCTCAGATGGTTCTTTTGGCGAAATTAAAAGAGATAGTTATGTGGAAGCCGAAGAAAAAATTGTGGGAGAATTAAAAGATATTGGAAAACCATTTATCGTTATTTTAAATACAATTCACCCAACTAATACAGAAACGGTGGAACTATCCAGAAGTTTAAGTGATGCTTATGATGTACCAGTTATGCCAATTAATGTGGAAGCCATGAATGAAAAAGAAATTATGAACATTTTAAAAAATGCTTTATATGAATTCCCAGTTATGGATATTTTAGTTAATATGCCTGAATGGGTTCATGTTTTACCAATGAATAATGAAATTAAAATGCATTATTTAGAAAAAATTAAAGAAAGTGTTATAAGTGTTAATAAAGTTAAAGATGTTGATTATATAATTAGTCATTTTGAAGATAGTCCTTATATTTCGAAATCTTATATAAGTGAACTTGATACGGCATCCGGAACAATAACGATTACTTTGGAAAGTCCAAATGAGTTATATGATGAAACTTTAAAATCATTAATGGGGGAAAGTGCTACTACGAAAGCGGGACTTTTAAAAATATTTGCAACTTATAAAGAAAGTAAAGAAGAAACCGATTTAATAAGAAGTGCTTTGAAACAAGCGAAAACAACTGGTTATGGCATTGTTTATCCAACTTTGAAAGATATGAAATTAGAAACACCAGAAATAGTTAAACAAGGAAATCGTTATGGGGTTAAATTAAAAGCTTTAGCCTCAAGTATTCATTTGCTTAAAGTAGATGTGGAAAGTACTTTTGAACCAATCATTGGAAGTGAAATTCAAAGTAAAGAATTAATCAATTATTTAATGAAAGATTATGAAACAGATCCATCAAGTATTTGGAAAAGTGAAATCTTTGGGAGAAGCTTAGAAGTTATTGTCCAAGAAGGTATTCAAGCTAAGTTAAATATGATGCCGGATAATACGAGATTTAAACTTTCGAACACTGTGACTAAGATAGTAAATAAAGGTTCTAATAACTTAATTGCCATTGTTTTATAAAATAAATGTGTCAAAAATAGCCAAAAATGCGAAAAAATGCTATTTATAGTGAATTTCTTATTGATTTTACGGACATTTTTTGATACTCTTATTATGTGAGGACAATACGTCCAAGCAAGATTATGTTTAAAATTTGAGGAGGTAAGAAACATGTCTAAACAAGAAATAGTTGAAATGGTTGCTGAAGAAGCTGGTATTTCTAAAGCTGCTGCTTCTCGTGCTGTAGATGCAGTATTTGAAGGAATTACTAAAGGTCTTAAAAAAGAAGGAAAAGTTACTTTTGTAGGATTTGGTACTTTTAGCGCTAAAAAAAGAGCTGCTAGAGAAGGAATTAATCCTCTTACAAAAGAACCACTTAAAATTCCTGCAAAGACTGTTGCTTCATTTAAAGCTGGAAGCAAATTAAAAGAAGCTTTAAATTAATAAGTAATGTTGGAAATAAAGGTTAGCTACGGCTAGCTTTTTTTGTTCGTAAAAATTCAAGAAAAGCACTTGTTTTTTGTTTGTTTTTTATGTTATACTAAAGTATATCTAAAAGAAACGGGGAACAATATTTGGAACACTATTTTACAAATAATGAAAATTTAAAAAGTGAAATACGTCGTATAAATTTTTCTTTGGGTGCATATAATTTTGTGTTCGCCAGTGATAATGGAGTTTTTTCTAAGAATAAGATAGATTTTGCTAGTTTATTTTTAGTTAAAACTTTTTTAGCATTTAATAAAAAAGACATAAATAGTATTTTGGATATTGGGTGTGGTTATGGTTTTATTGGTATTACCTTAAGTAAAATAATGGGTAAACATGTCGATATGGTAGATGTCAATAAAAGAGCGGTGCATTTATGTGAGATGAATATTTTAGAAAATGATGTAGATGCCAAGGCTTTTGTTAGTGATGTTTATAGTGAAGTATCGAGTAAATATGATTTAATTATTTCTAATCCTCCGACGCATGCTGGGAAAGATGTTTTATTGGCTTTTTTAAAGGGTGGCTTAGAAAGATTAAATAAAGATGGGGAATTATGGTTTGTTATTTCCAAGGATAAAGGTGCTAAAAGTGTAAAAAAAGAATTGGAAAGTGTATGCGAATGTCAAAAAATAGAACAAAGTAAAGGTTTTTGGATAATTTCTTGCAAAAGTTATTGACTTTAACTTTGGTATCTGTTAGAATTTTATATTGGCGACGTATTTATATTTTTCAAATTTTTAATCTATGTATAGGGGTGATATCGTGGCTTATAAGACCTTAAAATTTGGTAATTATCGAGAGAGAAGAAGCTTTGCAAAATCTAAAAATACGCTAGAACTTGCTGATTTATTGGAGATTCAAAAGAAAAGTTATCAAGAATTCTTAGAAAAGGGAATTAAAGAAGTTTTTGATGACTTATTTCCTGTGGAATCATTTACGGGTAATATTTCGCTAGAATTTGGGGATTATTCCTTTGAAACACCAAGATACTCTATTAAAGAAGCAAAAGAGAGAATGGTAAACTATGCTGCACCATTAAAAGTAGAAGCTAGAGTTTACATTCATGAAACTGGGGAAGTAAAAGAACAAGAAATATTCCTTGGTGATATGCCTTTAATGACTGAGGCTGGTACCTTTATTATTAATGGTGCCGAAAGAGTTATTGTTTCGCAACTTGTTCGTAGTCCATCTATTTATTTTAAAAAGGAAATAGATAAAAATGGACGTCATATAATTTCGGGAGAAGTTATACCTAATAAAGGAACTTGGTTAGAATTCGAAACAGATGCTAAAAATATCGTTTATGTCCGAATTGATAGAACAAGAAAAGTTCCGGTTACAACTTTCTTAAGAGCAATTGGGTTGTCAAGTGATGAAGACATTATTAGTGTTTTTGGCGAGAATGAATATTTAACCAGCACGATTGCGAAAGATAGTACAAAAAATACGGATGAAGCTTTAATTGAAATATATGAAAAGCTAAGACCCGGAGAACCAACAACCCTGGATAGTGCTAAGAACCAATTAATAACAAGATTCTTTGATAGATTCCGTTATGACTTAGCAAAAGTTGGCCGTTATAAATTTAATAAGAAATTAAATGTATGCGAAAGAATTTTAGGATGTACTTTAGCCGAAAATATTAAAGATGGTAGTACAGTTATCTTTAAAAAAGGTACAACCGTTGATAAAGAGGTTTTAAGTAAATTAAAAGAACTTTATGCAACAAGTCATACTAAAGAAGTTATGACTAATATGGAACTTGATGATTATAATAAAATTCAAGAAATTTTAGTATATGATAAAAATGATGATAGTAAAGTTATTAAAATTATAGGTAATGACCCAGCTACGGATGAAAAAAGACTTACTATTCCAGATATTTATGCTGCCGTTTCTTATTATTTAAACTTACATGATAATATTGGTAATACGGATGAAATAGATAACTTAGGAAATAGAAGAGTTCGTCAAGTAGGAGAACTTATTCAAAATCAATTTAGAACTGGTGTATCAAGAATGGAAAGAGTTATTAGGGAAAGAATGACTACCCAAGAAGTAGAAAATATTACCCCTAAAACTTTAATTAATATTCGTCCTGTAACCGCAGCTTTAAAAGAATTCTTTGGTTCATCACAATTGTCGAAGTTCATGGACCAAATTAACCCAATCGCCGAACTTACTGATAAAAGACGTTTATCTAGTTTAGGGCCAGGTGGGTTATCAAGAGAACGTGCTGGTATGGATGTTCGTGATGTTAACTCTAGCCACTATGGAAGAATTTGTCCGATTGAATCACCAGAAGGTCAAAACATTGGGTTAATTACTTCTTTAGCGGGTTATGCAAAAATAAATGAATATGGGTTTATTATGACTCCATATCGAAAAGTAGAGAATGGTAAAGTTATTGATGAAATAACTTATATGACAGCTGATGAAGAACAAGATTTATATATAAGTCAAGCCACAGTTAAACTTGATGATGGTATGAATATTGTGGAAGATGAAATCCTTGTTCGTCATAATGGCGATAATGTGATGGTAAAAAAAGAACTTGTTGATTATGTCGATGTGGCACCTAGTCAAGTTGTATCTATTACGACAAGTTGTATTCCATTCCTAGAATTTGATGATGCGAATAGAACACTGATGGGTTCTAACATGCAACGGCAAGCAGTTCCTTTATTAACTAGTGAAGCACCAATCGTTGGTACTGGTGTTGAATGGATTGCCGCACGTGATTCTGGTTCAACTGTCGTTTGTAAGGCTGATGGTGTAGTAGAATATGCCGATGGCTTAAAAATTGTCGTTAAAGTTAAAGAAGGCACAGATACCTATCATTTAGCTAACTTTGAACGTTCCAATGCCTCTAGTGCGATTAACCATCATCCACTTGTTAAAAAAGGTGATAAAGTAGTTAAAGGTCAAGTTATTGCTGATGGACCTTCAACAGAGAAAGGTGAACTTGCCCTAGGTAAAAACATGACAGTTGCTTTCATGACTTATAATGGTTATAACTATGAAGATGCGGTTATCTTAAATGAAAAATTAGTTAAAGATGATGTTTATACATCACTTCATATTGATCACTATGATATTGAATGTAGAGATACTAAGTTAGGTCCAGAAGAAATTACGAGAGATATACCTAATGTTGGGGAAGATGCTCGGAAAAACTTAGATGCCGATGGTATTGTTAGAATTGGTACCGAAGTTAAAGAAGGCGATATCTTAGTTGGTAAAGTTACACCAAAGGGTGTTCAAGAACTTACGAGTGAAGAAAAATTATTACATGCGATTTTTGGTGAAAAGACTAGAGAAGTAAGAGATACTTCTTTAAGAGTTGAACATGGTGCTGGTGGTGTCGTTCATGATGTAAAAGTTTATACAAAAGAAAATTCTGATGAACTTCCTGCTGGTGTTTCTAAAGTAATTCGTGTTTATATTATTCAAAAGAGAAAAATTCAAATTGGTGATAAAATGTCTGGTCGTCATGGTAATAAAGGTGTTATTTCCCTTATCTTACCAGAAGAAGATATGCCATACTTACCAGATGGTCGTCCAGTTGATGTTATGCTTAATCCACTTGGTGTTCCATCGCGGATGAACATTGGCCAAATCTTAGAATTACACTTAGGTATGGCTGGTAAAAAATTAGGTGTTCATTATGCAACCCCAGTATTTGACAGTGCTTCTTGGGAAGATATTCAAGAAGAGATGGCAGAAGCTGGTATGGACCCAGATGGAAAAACAGTCCTTTATAATGGACGTACTGGTGAACCTTTTGATCAAAGAATTTCTGTTGGTGTTATGTACATGGTTAAATTACACCACATGGTTGATGATAAATTACATGCTAGAGCTACCGGACCTTATTCACTTGTTACGCAACAACCTTTAGGTGGTAAAGCTCAATTTGGTGGTCAAAGATTCGGGGAAATGGAAGTTTGGGCCTTATATGCTTATGGTGCTGCCCATGTTTTACAAGAAATTTTAACCGTTAAAGCTGATGATATTGTTGGTCGGGTTAAAGTTTACGAAGCTTTAGTTAAAGGAAAACTTGTAAATCAAGCTGGTGTTCCTGAATCATTTAGAGTATTAGTAAAAGAATTCCAAGCTTTAGGTTTAGATGTTCAAGTTATTGATAATGATGATAATGTATTAGAATTTAAAGACTTAGAAGAAGATGAAGATGGTGATGAACCATTTAGAATTGAAGAAATAGAATTACCAAATCAAAGTGAAGGCGAAGAACCTTTTGAAGAAGCCAATGAAGATAATATTGACGATTATGAAGAAGATATAGATGAAGAGGAAGAAGATTCTCTAGATGACTTAGAATTTCCTGACTCTTTAGAAGATATTGAGGATTGAGGTGTAAATAATGATAGACGTAAGTAAATTTAAAGGAATAAAAATTAGTATTGCCTCACCAGAAAAGATTCGTAGTTGGTCTTATGGCGAAGTTAAAAAACCCGAAACAATAAACTATCGTACTTTAAAACCCGAAAGAGATGGTTTATTCTGCGAAAAGATATTTGGACCAACCAAAGATTTTGAATGTTCATGTGGAAAATATAAAAGACTAAGATATAAAAATGTTGTTTGTGATAGATGTGGTGTAGAAGTTACGCGTTCTAAAGTAAGAAGAGAAAGAATGGGACATATCGAACTTGCTGCACCTTGCTCTCACATCTGGTTCTTTAAAGGCGTTCCATCTAAAATGGGGTTAGTACTTGATATGAGCCCTCGTGATTTAGAGGAAGTTCTATATTTTGTCAGTTATGTTGTTATTGACCCAGGTAATGTTCCTCTAGAAGCCAAGCAAACATTATCCGATAAAGAATACCGTGCTTATTATGAAAAATATGGAAATACTTTTAAAGTTGGTATGGGTGCGGAAGCTATCCAAGAACTTTTAAAAAGAGTTGATATTGATAAAGAAGTAGAAGAAGTTAGAAAAGAATTAGAGAATGCCACTAGTCAAAAAAGAGTGCGTTTAGTTAAAAGATTAGATGCTCTAGTTTCTTTCCAAGAATCCGGAAATAAACCGGAATGGATGGTTTTAACTGTTTTACCAGTTATTCCGCCAGAACTAAGACCAATGATTCAATTAGATGGCGGAAGATTTGCTACTTCTGATTTAAATGATTTATATAGAAGAATTATTAATAGAAATAATCGTTTAAAGAAATTATTAGAATTAGGAGCACCTACCATCATTGTTCAAAATGAAAAGAGAATGCTTCAAGAAGCTGTTGATTCCTTATTTGATAATGGTAGAAGAGGAAGAAGTATTACGGCGGCATCTAATCGTCCTTTAAAGAGCTTATCTAGTATGTTAAAAGGTAAACAAGGAAGATTCCGTCAAAACTTACTTGGTAAAAGAGTTGATTACTCTGGTCGTTCCGTTATTGTTGTTGGACCAAATCTTAAAATGTATCAATGTGGTTTACCAAAAGAGATGGCTATTGAATTATTTAAACCACATGTTATTCATGGCTTAGTAGAAAGAGGCCTAGCTCATAATATTAAAGGAGCTAAAAAATTAATTGAAGCAAGAGATGAGAGTGTCTGGGATGTTGTTGAAGATGTTATTACCGAATATCCTGTCATGTTAAATAGAGCTCCAACACTACATAGACTTGGTATTCAAGCCTTTGAACCAAAACTTGTTGGTGGTAAAGCTATTCGTTTACACCCTCTTGTTTGTACAGCATTTAATGCCGATTTCGATGGTGACCAAATGGCTGTTCACGTTCCTTTATCAGAAGAAGCTAAAGCTGAAGCTAGAATTCTAATGTTAGGGGCAAATAATATTTTAAACCCTAAAGATGGAAAACCAATTGTTACCCCAAGCCAAGATATGGTCTTAGGTAATTGTTACTTAACCATGGAAGTAGCGGGTGGTAAAAATGAAGGTAAAGCTTATAAAGATTGTAATGAAGCTTTAATGGCTTATGAAAGGAGAGAAATTGATCTTCATACAAGAATTGCCATTCCGGTTAAATCATTTAAACATAAATTATTTACCGAAGAACAACAAAATAAATATTTAGTTACAACGGTTGGCAAAATTAAATTTAATGAAATACTTGCTGATTCATTCCCATATTTAAATGAAGGAACCAAAGAAAATATTGAAGGTATTACCCCAAATAAATATTTCTTAGAGATGGGAACAAACTTAGAAGAAGCCATTAAAGCAATGCCTTTAGTTAGTCCATTTGTCCAAAAAACATTAGGACAAATTATTGCCCAAGTGTTTAAAAGATATAAAACGACGGAAACATCTGTCATGCTAGATAAATTAAAAGACCAAGGTTTTAAATATTCCACAATTGCGGGAATTACTGTATCAGCGGCAGATGTAGTTAGAAGTGATGCTAAGGAAGAAATTATTAAAGAAGCTAAAGGCCGTGTTGATAAGATTAATAAACAATATCAAAAAGGTCTTATTACGGAAGCTGAAAGATATAATGGTGTTATTCAAATTTGGAGTGAAGCTACCGATAAAGTTAAAGATGCTTTAGCGGAAATTGCGAAAGATAACTTTACGAACCCAATATTCATGATGATGAACAGTGGTGCTCGTGGTAAAATTTCTAACTTTACCCAACTTGCTGGTATGCGTGGCTTAATGGCTAAGCCAGATGGAACAACGGTAGAAATTCCGATTACATCATGCTTTATGGAAGGGTTATCCGTATCCGAATTCTTCTTATCAACCCATGGTTCAAGAAAAGGTTCTGCGGATACTGCTTTACGTACTGCTGACTCAGGTTACTTAACAAGAAGACTTGTTGATGTTGCGCAAGATATTATTGTTAAAGAGCATGACTGTGGTTCAATGCAAGGTGTCGTTGTTTATGATTTAATAAATGATAAAGACGGTTCTGTTATTGAATCATTAGAAGAAAGAATTCTAGGTAGATATGCTTCAAAGAAAATCATTAATCCAGAAACTAAAGAAACTATTTTGGAAGCTGGCGAAATGATTACCGAAAATATTGTGGCGAAGATTAAAAAAGCTGGAATTAAAAAGGTTGAAATTAGAAGCGTTCTAACTTGTAAGACTTTAAATGGTGTATGTCAAAAATGTTATGGACGTAACCTTGCAACTGGTAACTTAGTTGAAACGGGAGAAGCTGTTGGTATTATGGCTGCTCAATCGATTGGGGAACCTGGTACCCAACTTACCATGCGTACATTCCATACCGGTGGTGTTGCTGGTGGAGATGATATCACTCAAGGTTTACCAAGAGTAGAAGAGTTATTTGAAGCCCGTATTCCTAAATTCAAAGCAACAATTGCGGAAATCACTGGTAAAGTTATTAGCATTAATGAATCTAATGGTAAACATACTATTGTGATTGAAAATGCTTCTGGTGTTAAAGAACACGTAACTAACTACAATATGAAGTTAAGAGTTGAAGTTGGTGATGAAGTTAAAGCCGGTGACAAACTTACCGAAGGTGTTATTTCTCCTAAAGAATTACTTGCGGTAACTAATCCATTAACGGCTCAAGAATATATTCTAAAAGAAATTCAAAATGTTTATAAATTACAAGGTGTTGATATTAATGATAAACACATCGAAATAATTGTTAAACGAATGATTAATAAGGTAAGAATTATTGATGCTGGCGATACAGAATTTGTCGAAGGCTTAACAGTAAGCTTAAGGGAATTTGCGGAAGGTAATAAACCAGTTATCTTAAATGGTGGTGTACCAGCAAAAGGTAATCCAATTATGCTTGGTATTACAAAGTCATCTTTGGAAACTGATTCCTTCTTATCTGCTGCATCATTCCAAGAAACAACGAGAGTATTAACTGATGCGGCGATGCGTGGTAAAGTTGATTACTTAGCAGGTTTAAAAGAAAATGTTATCATTGGTAAATTAATTCCTGCTGGTACAGGAGCTAAACAATATAGTGATATTGAACTGGAACTAGAAAAACAATTATTAGATGATGACGCTAGTGAAGTATTAGAAGAAAAATTTTTAGCTAATGATAGTGAAGAAGAATTAGCTTAATATAAAAAAGATTATTTCCCGTTTTGAGAAATAATCTTTTTTCATGCCCTAATATCTATTTTTTTACAATTTTTATTTCTATATCAAACATATTAGCTATTTTTAATAAATCTTCAAAATAGTATCTGGTAATTCCTTGTTCATTAGATTTAACCCAATTTTTTGATTTATTAACTTTTTTAGCTAATTCTTCTTGGGTAAGACCTGTGGCTTGTCTAATAAATTTAAAAGTATCACTAGGTTTATAATTGTTTGCTTTAAATTCCATAAATAACCACCTACTTTTTACATTATAAAGTAATTTATAATTTTATTTGCAAAAAGACCATTGACAATGGTCTTAAGACTTTGTAAAATATTATTTAGATAGACTATTCACAATGGTCTTTAAGGATGGGGTTCCTATGGAAGAACAAAAGAAATATTTTATAATAAGTACGATAATGTTTGTAGTAATAGCAATAGTAATATTACAAGTAGATAAATATCATGACCATAAAGTAAGGAATAGTTATACTTTAGAAACCAATAAACTAAGTAATCAATATATTAATGTCAACGATTTTGGCATTTATTTGCAAGATAAAGAGAATAGTAACAATTATACTAAACAAACTACAAATAACTATCCGACTCAAGGATATATATTAAATACAAATATGACAAAGTGTTTTGATTATCATGGAAAAGAAGTACCTGGAAAAGTAAATCAAACAGATGAAGGAAGAATAAGATTAGAAACAACAACATCAATCTATTGTCAAATGTATTTTGATATAGACAATACCAAGCCAACAGTAAAAAGTATAACCATAAGTGGAACAGATAAAGATAATAATGTAAAAAGTGATTATATATATAATTATGATATAAGTTATACAGTTACATGGGAAGATAGTGATGTAGTATATTATTGTGTTAAAGAGGGAACATCACCTTGCATTGAAAGTGAATGGAAGAAAACCAATGGAGTAAAAAGTATAAAAGATACTATAACTGTAAGTAGTACAGGAGAAAAAACAATAAATGCTTATGTAAGAGATAAAGCTAGGAATGTATCAGAAGTAGTAACAGAAACCAGTAATAAAACCATAATCCTAGATAGAACATCACCAACGATAAGTGGATTTACCTTGACAGGAAGTACCGCAAGTGGAACAAGTTTAAGTGATAGTAGTAAATATACCCATACAACAAGTGTAAGTGCCAAAGTAACATGGACAGAGAGTGATGTAGCAAGTTATTGTATAACAACATCTTCATCATGTTCTACCAGTGAATGGCAAAGTGCAAGTGGACAAAGTACTACCAAATCAATAACAACATCAGCAGGACAAGGGAATAAAAGTTACAATGCCTTTATAAAAGATAAAGCCGGAAATGTATCAACAGCAAAAACAGGAAGTATATATTTAGATACAGAAAAACCAACAGCCACAATTAGCTTAAATACAAGTACAGAGACAAGTATCACCGTAACCATAGGAGGAACAGATTCAGGAAGTGGAATAAATAAAAGAGAATGTCGAGTAAGTTCACCGGATACGACGAGTTGGAAAAGTACAACTGGAACAAGTTGTACAGTGTCAGGATTAAAAGATGGAACAACACATAAAATAGAAGTAAGAACAACAGATAAATCAGGAAGAGTATCAAGTGTAGTAAGTGATAAATATGCAACAATAAAAGCAGGAAAAACAGGACTTGAAATAATAAAAGATAAGCCAGCTGGATTAAATACAACCAAGGAATTAGGAGAATTATACCGATATGTTGGAGCATGTGATGCTAAAGATGAGGGATGCACAGGAGTAGTAGATAACTTCATCTGTTTTGGAATGGATTATTTAAGTGATTGTAGAGGTGACGCGACTAGTGATTATATGTATAGAATAATAGGGATAGATCCAAATACCGGAGATATGAAGTTAATAAAAAATACAGTCTTAAAAGAAAATGGAGTATCAGCTTTTGTATGGAATAATCCGTCTGATGCAACTTGGCCGAATTCGGATATTTATAAGAGATTAAATGGAGTGGCCTTAGGCTCTTCGGCAGGGTCTAGTGGTACTACAAATTTATTTATAGATAGCACGACTTCAAATGTACAATATATAAAAAGTACAAGTAATAATAAATGGTATGATATGATAAAAACAGTTGAGTGGAGTTATGGGAGAAATAGTGGACTTGATAAAGTGGCGGCTTCGTGGCTGTTTGATGCCGAGTCTTGGAGTGCCAGGATTCCTGCTAAGGTGGGTTTAATGTATTTGCATGATTATAATTTTTCTTATTCACGTAGTGGAAATGATTCATCATCTACGTATTGTATGAACGAGTCAGACGGATGTAACGCTAGTTGGCTACATTTAAGGAATAATGGAGACTCTCTTTTGCATGTTGGTGAATGGACAATGTCCCTTAGAGGCGAGGTGGTAACGGATGTCATCTATGGGTGGATTATTCATTATGATGGTCGCATTAGTAGTCTAGGGGAGGCCGGTGGCGATAGCATTGTGCGTCCAGTTTTTTATCTTGATGCTTCGAAAATAAAACTTACTGGTTCGGGTACTATTGATGACCCCTTTGTGGACTCTCGGGTTCCTGAATATCCGCCAAAAGTGAGTGAATTAGTTTCTACTGGTTCAAAGGGTTTGAGTGCAACATTGCAAGGTGACATGTATCGTTATCAAGGCGATTGTAATGCAACAAATAATGGGTGTGATGGAAAGGTAGATAACTTTATATGTTTTGGTAATGGTGCTAAATGTGATTTAACTAGTGACTATATGTATAGAATTATTGGGATAACACCCGATGGAAGAATTAAAGTAATAAAAAATACAGCTATTGTTGATGATAATAATACAGCTACAATTAAATGGCATAATACAAGAACTGCCAATGTTAATTGGAATGAAACAGACTTGTATAAAAGATTAAATGGAATTACAAGTAGCTATTCTAAATTATTTATGGGAAGTAATAAATATAGTTATATGAATAATAGTTCATGGACAAGTAAGATTGTCGCAGTAGATTGGCCATATTTGGATATGTATGAAAGTTACTATGGAACAAATGGTACAGCAAATAGTGTCTACAATAAAGAAATGAGTACAGATAATGCTAAAGTAACTGATGAAATAGGACTAATGTATATTCATGATTATATGTATTCAGGAAAAAGTGGAGGAAGAAACTGTTATAAATCAGATAGTGATTATGCAACATGCAAAAATAGTTGGTTACATATAAGTAATAATGGTAAAAGTAGTGATAGTAATGCAGAATGGACAATTGCTAAAAACGGACAAATGGGTACAGAAAATAGTTATGTAACATGGGGAATACAAACAAATGGAGGAGTAAATGATAATAACTATCTTGATGATGCATTGATGGTAAGACCAGTTTTCTATTTAAGTAGTGATGTAAGTATAACAGGAAGTGGAACAAGTACTGACCCATTCGTCGTTCATTAGATGAAAAAATGAAAATACATATTAATAAATGTCTTCATTTTTTTAATACATAATTCATTATAATATTCATATGCTAATTATATTAAATACTTAAAAATTAAAAAAATAGCAAATTCAAGCAATTATAAGAGAAAATGTCTCTCAAATATTTACTTTTTTGTAAAAAAAGATATAATTCTAGAAAAGAGGTTGATGTTACTTCAATTTTCTTTGTCATAGTTTAGAAAATTTAAGAACTGATGCTGATTATGAAAAAAAATATCTTTCAGGGCAATTGGGGGCTATTCCCTTATAAAAGGTTAAAAGAATTAGAATAGAATGTAAATTGAGTTATGCATTCTTTTTATTTACATTAAAAATTAATTGTATTAAAATTTAAGTGGTGGTAATAATGAGAGAGGTAATCCCAGGAAAAACTTACAAACATTTTAAAGGGGATGTAGTAAAAGTACTTTATATTGCTAAAGATAGCGAAACCTTAGAGAAAAAAGTTGTTTATGAACATGGTGGAGAAGTATGGGTAAGAGATTATGAGATGTTCTTATCGAAAGTTGATAAAGAAAAATATCCTGATGTACTCCAAGAGTATCGGTTTGAAGAGGTAAATTAATGAATACAGAAGAATTAAAAGAAAAAATGAAAATTAAAGATTTAAGCGAGTTTGCTTGTCCTTATGAAAAAGGGGTAAGATTAAAAGAAGATGATGAAGACTTTCGTCCGAGTTTTTATCGCGATATTGACCGCATCATATATTGTTTATCGTATACAAGGTATTTAGATAAAACCCAAGTATTTACCCATGGTAAAAATGATCATTTAAGTAGAAGAATGACCCATGTGCAATTTGTGAGTAAGATTGCAAGAACCATTGGGAGAGCTTTACAATTAAATGAAGACTTAATTGAGGCCTCTGCCTTAGGGCATGATTTAGGCCATACTCCTTTTGGTCATGTAGGGGAGGCTATCTTAAATGAACTTAGTTTAAAACATAATGCGGGCTATTTTAATCATAATATTCAAAGCGTAAGAATACTTATGAATGTCGAAAATTATGGTCGTGGAGCGAATATTACAATACCGACCCTAGATGCTATTATGTGTCATAATGGCGAGTTTGCCTTAGGCGAATATCATCCTAAAGAGAAAAGTGTTGATGAATTTTTACAAGAATATCATGATTGTTATACAAATAAAGAAATATTAAAAAATTTAAAACCTATGACTTTAGAGGGATGTGTTGTGAGAGTAAGTGATATTATTGCTTATTTAGGACACGATATTGAAGATGCGATTAGAATAGGCATTATTAAAAAAGAAGATGTTCCGGAAAATATTACAAAAGTCCTTGGGAGAAATAATAAAGAAATTATTAACACAATTATAACAGATATTATTTCTAATAGTATAAATCAAAATTATATTAAAATAAGTGATGATATCTATCAAGCAATTGTCGTTCTAAAAAAATTTAATTATGAAAATATTTATGTTAAAGCTTATAGTGAAGAAGAACACCAAAAGATAAGAGAAATGTTTACTAAATTATTTGATAAATACTTAAATGATTTAAATAATGAAAATAAAGATTCTATTATCTATAAAAGTTATTTAAATTATATGAGTGATGAATATAAAAAATCTTCAAAAGAAAGAATTGTCATTGATTATATTGCGGGAATGACTGATGATTATATTGTAAAACAATACAACAAATTGAGTAATTAACATTGTTCGGTACTCATAAAAAATAGTTATTGTGTTATAATAAAATAGAGGTGTTTCTAATGGAATATAATAAAATAAATTGTGAGTCGTATAATATTCACACGATTAAAACCGATAAGTTTAAGACTTGTCGTATGGAAATTGTTTTTAGTAGGAAAGTTGATAAAGAAAAAATGCAAGAATTTACTTTTTTAAGTGATATATTAACCGATTCCTCAGCTTATTATACTAGAAGAAAAGATATTGCCATTAGATTAGAAGAATTATATAAAACGATTTTTTATGGAACAACAAATAAAGTAGGTAATTTATTTACAACTTCTTTTGTTTTAGAATTTATTGACCCCGCCTTTATTAAGG
The DNA here is from genome assembly GCA_947626125.1 of uncultured Bacilli bacterium. Classification (GTDB taxonomy): domain Bacteria; phylum Bacillota_I; class Bacilli_A; order RF39; family UBA660; genus SIG200. The sequence continues at coordinate 12,002 of CANQRA010000007.1, read as the reverse complement.
ATAAAGATTACTTTTATGAAGTATTATCTTTTCCTTTTAAAATTATTAATAATCCGAGGGTAAAAAATAAAGAATTTGATTTAGTTAACTTTAATATTGTAAAAAGAAGAATGGAAGATGAAATATTAAGTATTAAAGAATCATCGGAAAAATTAGCTATTTTAAATGCTTTAGCAAAAATGGATCAAGACAGTCCTAGCTCTTATAAAGTATTGGGAACAAAAGAAATGCTTAATAATATTACCCCTTCTAGTTTATATAAAAGTTATACAGATTTATTTATGCATTCTCATTGTGATATATATTTAATTGGGAATATTAATATGGATGAAGCGGTAAAAATTATTAAAGATAATTTTAAATGTCATGTTATAAAACTTAATAAACCATCTTTAATCGTAGGTAATAAATTAAGAAAAAAACCTTTGCAAGTGGAAGAAAAAGCTGATTTTATTCAAAGTACTTTAGTTATGATTTATAATATCTCATCATTAGAAAAAGAGTTAAAAGATAGTGCTTTTCATGTCTTTAATTATTTATTTGCCGCGGGTGGTATTTCTGCGAAGTTATACCAAAAGTTGAGGGTAGAGAATTCCCTTTGTTATAGCATTAAGAGTTTATATTTAAAATATGATGAACTTTTAATTATCGAAGTAGCCCTAGATAAAAAGAATGTTAGTAAAGCGGAAAAGTTAATTAAAAAGACTTTAAAAGATATGATAAATGGTAAATTTAGTGATGAAGAATTAAATGATGCCAAGAAGAATTTAGTATTCTCTTTAAAAATGAGTAGTGATAATAATGTTTCTATTTTAAATAATTATATATTCCATTATTTAGATGAATTACCTTTAATTGAAGAGCGCATTAAAAATATTAAAGAAGTAAAGAGAGAAGACTTAATTAAATGTGGAAAGCATTTATTCTTAAATACCATATATATCCAAAATCCAAGTAAGAATGAGAGTGATAGCAATGAAAGAAATTAACTTAAAAGGTTTAAAAGAAACAATATATTATGATACATGTGATAATGGTTTAAAAGTATATATGTGGGTTAAAAAAAATGTTAGTTCTTTTTACGCTACTTTATCCGTTAAATATGGTTCTTTATATAATGAATTTAAAATTGGTAATAAGAAATATTGTTTACCTAAGGGAGTTGCTCATTTTTTAGAGCATGTTAAATTTAATGAAGATAAAGATACCACCGCGAATGATTACTATTTTAAAAATGGGTGTGATACCAATGCTTTTACTACTTTTAATTATACTAATTATCAAGTATTGGGTAGTGAAAATCCTACGCCTAATATTATCCATTTATTAGATTTTGTCCAAAAGGGTTATTTTAATAAAAATATTGTCAGTAATGAAAAAGGAATAATTGTAGAAGAAGCTAATATGGGTTTAGATGACCCTTATACCGTTATGCTTTTTAAACATTTAGATAATATTTTTACTAATTATGATTATAAGTATCCTATTACGGGAGATGCTAAATCAATTAAAGAAATAACGATGGAAGATATTGAATTAGCATTTAATACTTTTTATCATCCTGAGAATAGTTTTTTAGTTGTAACGGGTAATTTTAATCCTTATGAATTAATGGAAAAAATCAGGGAAAATCAAGATAAAAAAGAATTTCCTAAGTATTTAAAGCCAACAAGAGTAGTGAATAGAGAAAGCAGGAAAGTTAATAAAGAATATGAAGAAGTAGATATTAATGTTACCAATAAAAAGATTAAAATAGGTATCAAAATACCCAAGAAAAGTTTAAATCTTGATGATATATTAATTAGGATATATACTAATATATTATTCAAAGCGAATTTTGGCAATACTAGTGATTTCAAAGATGATTTATTATCGAAGGAACTTATTACAGGAATGAGTTTTATGACTGATTTATTTGATGATTATTTATTAATTATTCTTACTATCGATAGTAATTATACGAAAGAAATAATTGATATATTTAGTCATAAATTAGATAATTTAACTCTTGATGAAAAAACATTTAATCGGATAAAAAATGCAAGTTTAGCTTCCCTAATACTAGAGTATGAAGATGTCGAAACAGTTAATAGCATTATTCAATCAGAAATATTATCTTATGGCGATGTTGTTGATAATTTAAAAGAAGTATATGAAAATATAGCTTATAATGATATAGTTAAATATATGAAAAATATAGATACAAAAGAAAGAAGTATTTTAGTTTTAAATCCAAAAGAAAAGTAGAAGAGCGCTCCTACTTTTTTTGTTATTCATAAATAATTCCACTTTGGTATTTTTCAATACATTTTTGGCTTGGTTTATATAAATTAGTTGGCAGAGCATTTAAATCAAACCAACGCCATTCTAAAATAGTTTCCGGCTCCATGGTTTTAACTTCGCCGGTGTATTCTTTAACAATAAAGCCGGCGGTAACATAGTGAGCTGTCTTTGTCATATCATCAGAAATACATAAAAAATCAATTTTGGTCGCTTTAAGACTTGTTTCTTCTTCTAATTCTCTTTTGGCCGCATCAACAAGTTTTTCCATAAATTCAACTTTGCCTCCGGGCATTGTCCATGTTCCTTGTCCTTGTAATTCACTACTAGCTTTTTCTTTATTAGGATTTCTTAACCCTAATAATATTTTGTTATCTTTTAAAATCATTACGCCAACACCAACACCTGGTTTCATTTTCACACCTCCTTGTGTTATAAAAATAGTAGCATATTAATTAATAAAGTTCAAGTTAGATACTATCTTTAAATTTTTAAATAAGTTGTAATATCTTCTTTTAACATATCATCTATAAATTTATCTAGGTTATTCAAGGGAATAATATTATTTCTTTTTTCTCCATTGTAATTGGCATCTGTTTGACTAGAAGAAATACGCGCTTCAATTTCTTTTTCAAAAGGTGTGTACCTTATATCATAATTATCCAAAAGATATTTATGAGCCATATTATAACTATGGTATAAATCTTTTTTAAAGTCATTATATTCAGTTTTGGTTATATAATTTTTAGAAAAGAAATGATTAAAAAATAGATAATCGGTTAGTAAGTGAAAAAAATATCCTTTTTCATAATCAGTTTCTATTTTTTCTTTTGCTAAGTATTCCTTTAATCCTATCTTGTTTTTTAAAATTTCTTCTAAAGAACAATTATTAACTTTCTTAGTATAATGCGATTTAACTCTGTCTTTGGCTAAATCAGGAGCTAAATTTCCCTTAATAAAATCTATTTCATTTTTTATATCGTTATGTGTTTTTAAATATTTTCTAGCAATTGCAACATGAATATCAAGGCTTGGCATAATGGCCTCCTAACTTAATTACCTAAAATATTTGTATCTATCTTTTAATGGCACTAATTTTTTAATTGATTTAATTTCTTCTCCTAGTATATTTTCTTTTTCACTTTGGAAAAATTCTATATAAGCTGGTTCTTGCTCAAATCTTAATAGACTGTCATTCCATACATATCTAGGAATTTTATGAATAGCCCATTCCATTAATAAATAATTATAAAATCTTTCATTTATATTATTATAAGATGTGGTAATTATTCTTGGTGTTCGATAAAAATATGAATCGGCAATTTTCATGTAACTTGGAAATTCCCATGGATCATAAGGAATAGCTATTAATTTACCATTAGGTTGAAATCTTTCTATGGCATCATAACCTAAATAACTAACTGCTATATCTTTAAAATATTGCATTAAGGATTGCTTCAAATGCAATATATAGCATTTTCTAGCAAAAACATCTGGATCTAACCAATATGGTACTACCAAACTATTTTGACGCATAAACTCTTCTTCCGATATTACTTCTATTTTCCTACCAATCGCTTCAAAAAAATTTTTATTTGTATAAGCTTTTTTAAAAAATAACAGAAGTTGATACCTAAGGCGGCCATCTATATTATCATAACTTGGAGGGAATTTTAGCTCTTCTTCTAAACTTTCTAGAAATTCGGAAAATTTTTCGAAATTTTCATTTAATATATATCTCATTCCTCTAACAATATATTCTTCTAACTTATTATTTTTTATAATATAACTTACAAATCTTAAATATGTACTGGAAATTTCATTTACCCATCCATCATGACCAGATTCACCAAATGGTTTATTATAATTTATTAAATTACCATTAGGGTCAATATATCCAATATAAGGTTTATGGTCAAATCTTTCTTTTTCAGTAATCCAAAGTTCCTTATCTTCAAATCCTACAATCATATTTCCTCCTGTGCAATGTATTTATAAATTATTGTATTTTTCCTTTTACAACAACATATGGTTGTTGTCTGTGTTCCACTGGTAAAAAGAGGTCATCAAACCACATCTTAAAAAATTTAAAGGCACTAAAATATGTATATCCATCATTATAATCGTCTGTATTATCGGAAGAATCTGCAAATATTAAAACATCTTTTAAATAGCCATCATTTTCAGTTCTACTATCATAACCAATAATAACTTGATAATGACCACCATAATACACGCTTTCTACTAAAATAGGGTATCCTTTTTTTAAATTAGATATTACAAATTCTTTAAACTCTTTCATTGAATCAAAGCATTTTCCATTAATTGTTTTCGGTTGTTCAATACTAGTTTCTAAACTATAGCCATTATCTCTAAAAAAATCAACAATATTTTTTAAACACAAAAAATAAGGGACAAACCCTTATTTTATAATGCATTGATTAATTTTTACTCCCCACTAGATTATCTAGAGCCTATAATATTCACGATTTGCAATATTATTATCTCCTATTCAATATATAATTATTTTGGAAAAATATTATTTGCACCTATATTATAAATAGTATCGATAGTTATTTTTTCTAAACTTTCTTTCTAATTCTTTACATCCTATTATTATTGGTTCTTCATCTTGACTCATCAACATTTGTTCTCTTTTTTCTTTATTCATTTGGGCTAAATCAGGATGGGTTGATATAAAGTGACACATAAATGAGTATAAATTTTCCATAGTGATGTCGCTTACAATTATTAAATCATTATCAATTCGATATTTGATTAGACGATTAACAAATTCACATAAATAATTAAAGGGACCAAAACTATAATTAGGCGCACCATAATAGTCATAAAAATCTACCATATTCGAAAAACCTTTGCTAAGGATAATTAAATCCCCATTTTCATATAACATATCAAGAGTATCATAATCGATTTTATCAAATTGGTTATTAACAGCATCTTTGATTATAATACTAGTCTCATTAATTTCAAGATTTCCCCAATTCCTATAAGGAATGTATTTTTCGCCTTCGATGTAAGTTAAAAAGATAGCAATTATATCGGTGATATCTTTTGTAAAAAAAGTACCATAATCATGATAAATGCTAGCGTTATGCCAAGCTTTTCTACTTTTTTCAGAAGCTTCTTTTTCTAATGCTTCTAAAATTGGCTCATATTTTTCTCTAATAAGTCTTGTGGCATTTAGCATTTCCTTACTCATTGCTAAAGTTACTGTAGCAATTTTAGCAGAAGCAACTCTGCTATCTTTTTTGGTTGATTTTACTACTTGATATAAATTTCCATTTTTCATTTAAATACCTCTCGTTTCTTTTAAATTAGGAATATTATACTATGAATTTCAAAAATTTAAAAGCTTTTAGCGTGAAAAAAGAGTTAAAATAATCAAATACTTTAACTCTTTCTTATGACAATTTTGGTAGCGAGAGGGGGATTCGAACCCTCGACCTGTCGGGTATGAACCGAATGCTCTAGCCAACTGAGCTATCTCGCCAAAATTTCAAGAACAATAATATGTTACCATAAAACCACGACTTTTACAAGCATATTTGACAAATTGTTAAAATATAGTATAATAATTATGCAATTGATGGGCAGAGGCTCGGATTGTTATAATGTGTTTTTTAAAATAAATAAAGTAATTCGTCTGCCACGATGAAATATGAGAAAAAACTCCCTATAACAAGAAAAGCCAAAAACAAAAATTGTAATAAAAAAGAAAGGAGATTTTTAGATGGCAAGATATACAGGACCTGCTTATAAAAAATCAAGAAGATTATCTTTTTCTACTTTAGAAAATGGTAAAGATTTAGCTCGTCGTCCTTATGCTCCTGGTGCTCATGGTAAAGACCGTAAGAAAAAATCTAGTGAATATGGTGTTCAATTACAAGAAAAACAAAAAGCAAGATTTATGTATGGTTTAACCGAAAAGCAATTCCATAAAGTGTTTGATAAAGCACAAAAAATGTCTGGTATTGCAGGGGAAAATTTACTTATGTTACTAGAAAGCCGACTTGATAATTTAGTATATCGTTTAGGTATGGCTAAAACTCGTCGTGCTGCAAGACAAGTTGTTAATCATGGTCATATTTTAGTTAATGGTAAAAAAGTAGATATTCCATCATACAGAGTTATGCCTGGAGATACAATTAGTGTTAAAGAAAATTCATTAAACCATCCCGCTATCTTGGCTGCTGTTGCTGATAAAGTAGCGGTACCTGCTTACTTAGAATTTGATGAAAAGAAATTATCTGGTAAGTATTTACGCATTCCCGAAAGAAGCGAATTAAATAGCGAAATTAATGAACAACTAATTGTTGAATACTACAATAGATAGAAAAGAAGCTACCAAAAAATGGTGGTTTTTTTCTTTTTAAGGGAAAAATTTGTGAAGATTTCAAGAAATATTGCTAATTTTGTAGAAATCAGAGAAAAAATAATTTATAATGATAGAGGAGGTTATTATGAAAAAGTATATATTTATTTTATTGGGGCTATTAGTTATGTGTTTACCTATAAATGTTTTAGCAGAAGTGCAAACGCTTAATCTTGATGAAGCATTAACACAAGAAAAAATTGACCACGATTTTTCTAATTATAAGGAAACCGATGACCAAGTTGTTATATATTTGTTTAGAGGTAATGGCTGTACTTATTGCCGAGCATTTTTAACATTTTTAAATAGTATAGTAGAAGAATATGGTCAATATTTTAAAGTAGTATCTTATGAGGTATGGAATAATAGAGATAATAGTGCACTTCTTGATGAAGTAGCAACATTCTTAGGATATGACCCTAATGATGAACATTTTGGGGTACCTTTTATTGTTATAGGTGATAGGGTATTTGATGGATATATTAGTAGTGATGATGAAGACATTATTAATACTATTGTAAGTGAATATGCTAAAGATGTTGATGATAGATACGATGTCTTTAAAGAAATGGGTAAAGCACCAGAAGAAAAAACAACGACTTCAACAAACACCGGCGTAATAATTGGTTGGGTTTTTGTCTTTTTCGTTATTAGTACGGTAACTTTAATTGTTATTAATTATAACTACTTTAAAAAAATAAATGAAAGATTAAATAGCATTGAAAAATTAGTTAGATTGAAAGGAAGTAAATAAGATGAAAAAGTTATTAGTTTTAGCTACATGTATCTTATCTGTAGTAGCTTTAGGGGCTTTTTGCGCTTGTAGTAAAGATGAACCTAAAGAAAAAACTGATGCCATTAAATTTAAAGAAGAATATGAATCATTAAATGGTCAAAAGAATAGTTCTGGCGTAGAGTATCGAAAGGTTAATATTAGTGAAGACAATCCTTTTGTTTATGCTGAAGCTAAAGATATTGTTGAGGCCATTAATAATAAAGAAACATTTGCTGTATATTTTGGCTTTAAAAGTTGTCCTTGGTGCCGAAGTGCTGTGGAAACCTTAATTAAAGTAGCGGATGATTTACACATTAAAAAGATTTATTATGTTGATGTTTTAGATTTAAGAGATACCTATGAATTACAAGATAATAAAGCTGTTAAGGTTAAAGATGGCGGCGAAGGGTATGATGAACTATTACAAGCTCTAGATAATGTTTTAAGTGATTATACTTTAACAAATTCTAAAGGTAAACAAGTTAGCACAGGAGAAAAAAGAATTTATGCTCCAAATATCGTTAGTGTTGTTGATGGTGTACCACAAAAATTAACGACTGGTTTAAGCGAAAGTCAAACAGATGCTTACATGGAATTAACCGAAGAAATGTTAACTGAAATGTATGATTCCATCGATTGTGTTTTGGATTGCTTAGGCGAAAATAAAGTTTGTAATCAAGGATGTTAAAAGTAAATCTTAAGTGATTTACTTTTAACTTTTAAGATAGGAAGAGGATAAAAGTGATAAAGAAAATTGTCTTATTAATGAGTATCATATTATGTTGTTTTTGTTTAACTGGGTGTAATGAACAATTTAAAGAAGGCAAAATTGAAGGGTACAGTTATGCCGAAAGCAAAGAAGTTACTAATTATGTTAAATTAGTAACTAATCAAGATAAAGTTATATTAATTGAGTTATATCCTGATGTGGCACCCATCACGGTAGCGCATTTTCAAGATTTAGTTAAAGATAAATTTTATGATAATTTATTATTTCACCGTGTAATAGATGGCTTTGTTATTCAAACGGGCTCTCCTGATGGGACAGTATTTACAAGTGGTGGGGAATCTATCAAAGGCGAATTTACTAACAATGGTTTTGAAAATAATTTAAAACATGATGAAGGCGTTTTATCAATGGCTCGAAATTCGCAAGATATGGATTCGGCGAGTAGTCAATTCTTTATTTGCGTAAATACCAATGATAAATTAGATTATTTAGATGGCGATTATGCTACTTTTGGGAAGGTTATCGCGGGTTATGATACGGTTTTAGAAATATCTAAGGTTCCAACCGACAGTAATGATAAACCATTAACACCTCAATCTATTAAAACAGCTCGCTTTGTAACAGTTACTAAGAATTAATAATTAATTTAGGCGGTAGTAAAATGGAAAAAAGAAATAAATTAATTTTAATTAGTTTAATTATTATAACGGTCATTATATTAGGGTTGTGTTGTTATTTTATCATCAATAACCAAAGAACCTTAAGTGATGCGGAAAAATTTAGAGATGAATATATGGAACTAAATGATAAAGATAATGGTTTTGGTCAAATTTATCCCACCGTGTCTTTAAATGAAGAGAATAAGATTAAATATATTACGGAAGATGAGGCAATAGAGTTGTTAAAAGAGGGAACAGGCATTATTTATTTTGGATATAGTACATGTCCTTGGTGTCGAAGTTTAATAACCCCTCTTCTAGAAGTTGCTGAGGAAGAAAATGTTAATATTTATTATTTGGATATTAAAGAAATCCGTTCTTCTTTTTCCGTTCAAGATGGTAATTTAATTACAGAGAAAAAGGGTAGTAAAGGTTATTATGAAATTCTCAATTTATTAGATGATTATTTAGATGAATATTATGTTGGTTATGATAATGAACAACTTGATACTTTAGAAAAAAGGTTATATGCTCCCACCGTAGTAGCAATTAACAATGGTGAAGTGACCGACATGCATGTAGGAACGGTAGATACTCAAGAAAGCGGTTATGACCGTTTAACCAATGAGCAAGTTAGTGAACTAAAAGAAAGGTTAACCACCTTAATAAAAAGTGCGAAAAATATAAATTGTTCATAAAATAATTGTTAAGTTACATAATTTTTTGATATAATAATTAAAGATAATAAGGGTGAAAATGTTATGGCAAAGAAAAAGCAAAAACTAGAATTAGAAAATATAGAATTAAAGCCTCAAGTTTTAGGTCGTTCATATGTAAAAAAGTCTAATTTAGGGAGAATTATTTTTATCTTTATTTGTTTTATTTTAGTTGTATATTATATTAATGATATAAGCGTGTTTATTAATAACCTTTTAGGAAAGCAAACTGCGGAAACCATTGTAAATAATACAAACAAAGATAAAGATAAGCATGAAGAGGAAGCACCTAAGGAAATAATTTACAATATTTATAGCCCTGATTTAATTATTAGTGAAGCGGGTCTTGTAATTAGTGATTTTAATTATAGTAATAATGTAATTACTTTTAATGCCCGTAATGATAATGTTAATGTTATTGATTTAAGTAATAAAAAATATTTTTTAGAAGTTTATACCGAAGATAAAACCTTAATTGACCGCAGAAAATTAGATTTTGGAAGAGTTAATTCAGGTGCTAAAGTTAGTTTTAGTTTTGATATTATTGGTAATATCTACTATATAGTTATTATTGAAAAGAGTGTTGAAGATTATCCAAGAACAAATTATGTTGCAGATGGTAATGGCTATAAAAATATAACTTGTAATAAAGGTATGGAAGAGATAACGTATAAATTTTCTAATGATGAGCTTAATCTTATCACACATACGATTAGAGATGATAATATGAATGAACAAGATTACGCGGATAGAGTAATTAAATATCAAAATTTAGTAAATAGTTATTCTAATAAAGAGGGAATTACGGCGTCTTTTAATAGTACAAATACTGGGTATGTTGCAGTTATATCTATTACAGCTGAGGCATTGCAAAAATATAACATAAAAGATGTATATTACTTTTCTCAAGGTGAAAATATTAATGTAGTTAATTTTGAAATGCAAACTTATGGCTTTACTTGCCAATAAAGGTGGTAATTATGAATATACAACTAAATGATTTTGAAGGACCTTTTGATTTATTATTACATTTAGTAAGAGTATCAAAAATGGATATTTATAATATTAATATTAAAGATATTATTGACCAATACTTGGATTTTATTGCCAGTGTTAATACTTATGACATTGATACTTCAAGTGAATATTTAGTTATGTCTTCGGAATTAATTCATTTGAAAAGCAAGATGCTTGTTAATAAACAAGCCTTAGATGATGAAGAAGACGACGAAGAATATTCGATTAAAAGTGAAGAAGATTTAAAAAATAAAATAATTGAATATGAAAAATATAAAAATATGACAGAAACTTTTAAAAAATTAGAAGAAAATAGATTAGATTATTATACCAAGATACCAGAAAATCTAAATGAATATTTAGATGACAAGCAAGTTATTAACAGTAATGTTTCCATTGATGAATTGATTCAAGCTTTTTTAGAAATGCAAAAAAGGATTGATTTAGCCAAGCCAAGAACAACTAAAGTAACAAGAAAAGAATATAGTGTTAAAGATCGCATTAAAGAAATAAGAAATTTATTAAAAGATAAAGTTAAAATTGAATTTGAAGAACTATTTGATATTTTAACAAGAGAAAATGTTGTAGTTACACTTTTGTCCTTGCTTGATATGAGCAAAAATAAAGAAATATTATTAAAACAAGATAAAACATTTAGTCAAATAGTGATAGAAAGAGTCGGATGAAATGAATTTAGTGGGAGTTTTAGAAGGTTTATTATTTGTTATGGGTGATGAAGGTGTTACCATTGACGATATTTGTAATACCCTAAATGTGGATGAAAACAAAGCCAAAAGTTTATTAACTGAATTAAAGAAAGAGTACGATAAAGATAATCGAGGATTAAAAATAAGCTATTTAGGTAATGTATTTAAATTAACAACCAAAAAAGAACACAAAGAATACTACCAAAGATTAGTGGAAGATAAAGAAGAAATATTATCGCAAGCTCAATTAGAAGTTTTGGCAATTATCGCTTATAATGAACCGATTACGAGAGTAGAAATTGATGAAATTAGAGGTATTAGTAGTGCCTATGTTGTCAAAAAATTACTAAGTAAAGACTTAATTAAAATCGCTGGCAAAAGCAATTTACCTGGGAAGCCTAATTTATATCGAACAACTAAAGAATTTTTAGATTGTTTTGGGTTAGCTTCTTTAAATGATTTACCAGATTTAGTCTTAGACAATAATAGTGAAGAAGAAGATTTATTCCCTAAAAAAGAAATAAGTGAAATATAAGTAGCACAATTATAATTGTTATGTTATAATTGATATGTGCTGCTCGTATGGCGGAATAGGTAGACGCGGTAGACTCAAAATCTACTTTCTTTTAGAAGTTTCGGTTCAAGTCCGAATACGAGCACCAAATTAATTTAAAAATTAGACTGGCTTTAAGTTAACCAGTCTAATTTTTAAATTAATTTGG